>JALFJC010000032.1:0-3734 GCA_022775595.1 Bacteroidales bacterium
TCCCACGCGGAGCCTTTCGGCGCCTGCTCGCGGATGGGGAAGGTGGCGTAGTAGAGCGAGCGGTCCTTGAAATACGTCTGGTAGGCGTTCTGCATCTCCACGATGAACTTCTCGCCGCGCTCGTTCTCGCAATATACGTCGAAGATTGCCTTGCGCTCCGCATATACGTCGCCCACGTGCTCGCTGTTGAGGTACGTCACGTCCCTGACCACCTGCTCGCCGTCAAAGAGGGCGTTCAGGAAGTCGATGAGCAGCATCTTGTTGGGCTTCTTGCCGAAGATGCGCTTGAACCCGAAATCGGTCAAAAGGCTGATATATTTTTCTTCTGCGGGACGCATTAAGGACGCATATTTATTTTAATACAAAAATCCGAAGAGCCAAAGCGGTATCTCCTGCTCGCGGCCGAGTTCTATGTTGTATTTGGCATAGATGATATCCTCACCCTGTCGCACATGTCGCGGGCGGTCGCAGACGCAGATATGCGTGCCCTCGTTGATATTGAAAAATCCCTTTCTCCTGCCCTTCTTCACGGAGTGGTGCCGCCAGAGGGAGTTGACGAAGAAGGTTTCCATAATGCTCTGCTCGTCCATCTGCGGTGTCTCGATGGCATACATCAGGTTGGCATCGTGCATATAAATCACGGTAGGCTTCTTGGCCATGGAGTCGCCCTCGCGATACACCATATTGATGAGTCGTGCCTCTTCGAGATATTTCAGGTAGTTCATCACCGTGGCGCGCGATGTGCCGATTTCCTCTGCGAGCCGGCTCACGTTGGGCGCGTTGCCGTTGTCGATGGCAAGGAGGTAGAGCAGTTTCTTGATGCGCGAGAGGTATTTCAGCTCCACCTGCTTGTTAAAGAGAATGTCCACCTCAATCATATTGTTCATGGCTTTGAGGAGGGCTTCGGTGAAGTTGTGGTTTTCGAGGAAGAAGGGATAATATCCAAAGCGCAGGTAGTCGCCGAAGAGTTTCCAAGGGTGCACTTTCGGAATGATGGATTTCAGGATTTGCTTGTGCGAGAACAAGAGTTCGTCGAGCGTGTAGGCTTTGAGCTGCAGGCCGCATTTGAGGTTCACGTACTCGCGGAAAGAAAATCCGTGGAGCACGTAGGTGTGGCTAATCTTGGAGAGTTCCGAGTCGTCGCCGCCTTCGTCGGGGAAGACGGAGGTGGTGGTGTACACGATGCGCAGATACGGATATTTATGATAGCACTCGCAAAGCTGCTCGCGCCAGTTGGGCAACTTAAACGCCTGGTCGAGCAGCAGCACCGTGCCTCCCTGCTCCACAAATTCTCCGGCAAAGTCCACGATGCCGCGGCTTTGGAAATAGAAGTTGTTGAGGTTGATGTAGAGGCACTGTCGCAGGCGGTTGTCGAAATACTCCTGTGCATATTGCAGCAGAAACGAGGTGCGCCCCACGCCTCTTGGGCCGCGTATGCCAATCAGGCGGTAGCTCCAGTCAATCGTGTCCATCAGCGAACGGCGCACGGGAGCGTTGACGTGTTCAAGGAGGAAAGAATGTGCTTGGTAAAATGGTTCCATACCTTTTGGCATTATGTGGTCGAATATACCGCGATGCCGCGTGCGGCATCAGCGCGAGTGTTTTTCCGGGGGGGCGCGTTTTGCTGCTTACTTTCAATGGCGTGCAAGCGTACACAGGCGGGCGTTTTGCAAAACGCCCCTACTGCTGAGTGCTGCCGACTATGTGTAATTGTGCAAATTTACGAACTTACATTGTAAACCGCAAAGCGCAATAACCGATTTTTTTGGCGTTTATTATATGCAAATGTACAAAAAGCGACTCCGAAACGCGGCAAACCGCCCCCGCGCCCCGGCTTCCTACACAATATTATATATACGCGCGAGCGCGTGCAACCCACCAGCTTTGCCCGAGATCCGCCAGGGCCCCGGGCAAACAAAAAAGTGGGCAGGACAGGCGGACGGATGCTATTTTTTTGCGTAATTTTGCCAGCACTATCGGAATACACTTATGCCTATTATAGAAGCTCTGGCGCATTATCTGCGCGGGTTTAGCACCTTTTTCTTCTTCTACTGGACCTATTATTTCTTTCCCCTGCGCCGCAGGGGCAGGTTGCTGCGCCTCGTATTTATCTTTTCCCTTTGCCAGTCACTGGGCTACCTGAAAGACGCCGTTTTCCTCTTCCCGCAACTTTCGCACAACTCTATGGTGGACGATATCGTGAGCCTCGCCGACCTTTGCCTCGTGCCCCTGGCGTGTAGCCTGTTTTACGAGGTGACACAGCCGGGCCGTCTGAGCCGGAAACGCATTGCCGGGCTTTGCGGCGTGCAGGCGACGTTTCTGATGGCTTATTTGTGCGTGCCGCAGCGGAGCGTGCTGTTTCTTGCCTGCCTTTTTGCTGCCGCTATAAGTCTTGTGACGATAGTTTTAGTGGCCATCTATGCGTGGCAGCACAGCAAATATCTTAAAGCCAACTATTCTTATACCGAGGATATCGATGTACAATGGGTAGTGCTCTGCGCGAGCGGCTACTTTGTGCTTTGCCTGTCTTACTTCGTGGCTTTCAGCGAGCCCTCTTGGGCGGGCGAGTGCCTGTTCTGCCTCATCAATATGGCCATTTGGGGCGCGGCGAACCTCTATGCGCGCCGCCACCGCGTGCTGATTGCCCATCCCGGCGGCGGCGACACGCTGCTGCCTTCGGGCTTGGAGGTGTCTGTGGGCATGGATGCCGCTGCCATGGGTTTGTCTTCCGCGGCAGTACCCGCCAAGAACGCAGAACCTGCCGAATTTGTGCCGGAAAGCCAACCCGCAGCCGCGCCGGCAGCGCACGATACGCCCTTGTCGCAAGACCTTCTTCGCCTTATGGAAGAGCGTAAGCCTTATCTCAACCCCAAACTCACGCTCCACGACCTCGCGCAGGAGATGCACATCAACCGAACGTACCTCACCTCTGTGCTCAACCGCGACATCGGCAAGTCGTTTTACGACTTCGTCAATGAATTCCGCATCGCGGAGGCCTGCGCCATCATCGACGCCCTGCCGCCGCAGGAGCGCCCCAAACTCGCCGACGTGGCGAGCCGCAGCGGCTTTAATTCGCTCTCCACTTTCAAGCGTTCTTTCCTCAAAGTGAAAGGTATGCTCCCCAGCCAATACGGGGGAGAGGTGAAAATGAAGATTTAGTAAACGAGTTTTTAGTAAACGAGTAAACGAGACAGAAATGTCGTGCAAGCGAGCGCAATTAAGTTTACTTAAATTGCCGAGCGCAGCCGACATTATGTAAATGTCGTGCAAGCGAGCGCAGAGCCGAACTTGGGCGGGCGTTTTGCAAAACGCCCCTACTGCCGAGCGCAGAGCCGTACTTGGGCGCGCGGCACGCAACTACTGCAAGGACATTCCTCTGCTGCGGGAAGGTCCTTTTTGCATCGTGTTTTTATAAGCCCTAAAAAATCGTCAATGCAACAAAATCTTTCGTCAATAAAACAATTTTTCAGGTTGGCGGCTTCTTTGCAATAAAGCGTTTACGGGCTTTTCGATAAATTTGCATAAAAATCCTTTCATTGAAAATGAAGAAATAGTTATTGCTAAAAGCAAGAAATCTTTTTGTGGAAATCTCTATATAGAAATAATTTTCCTTATCCCAATTTCCACCAAAAGATTTCCTCCCAAGATTTCTATTTGAAAAATATGAACGTTAGTGCAAGGCGAGTGCAGAGCCGAACTTGGGGGCGGGCGGTTTGGAAAAAGCCCCAACAGCC
>JALFJC010000009.1:0-4915 GCA_022775595.1 Bacteroidales bacterium
TGGTTGGGGCGGGCTGTAAGCCCAGTTGTTGCCCCGAGCCCAGGGCAACGCCCTGGGTACACGTACGCCGCGATTTTTACATTCGGCATTTTGCGCACGCAAAATGCCACGCGCCAAAGCGCGTAACCTCGAACCAATGCCTCAATAGCGCATCCCTCCACCCTCTTTTTCGCCCGATTTTGCTCTTCCGTTTGCTTTTATTTCTTGCAAATTTGCACTTTTAACACGATAGTAACAACTTTCTTAGCATATAGACGCTTTATTTATAGGAAAGGCAGTAACTTTGCAGCGTATTAAACAGGATTCTTTTTGTATTAAACTAAAAATAAAAATTTATGGAAAAACTTTTTTGCAAGACGGGGATTACTATATCCCTACGCTGCCTGCTAATCGTTGCTTCCCTTGTGTTCGGAAGCAGCGCATGGGGGCAAGAACCAACTACAATCTTTTCAGAGACGTTTGACAAGTGTGACGGCACTGGCGGCAATGATGAACAATGGTCGGGTAGTATTGCTTCAGATAACTTTACTTCCGACAATTCGGGCTGGATTCAAACAAAAGGTTATTCTGCTAAACAATGTGCAAGATTTGGTGGTAAAGATGCATTAGGTTTAGCAACAACTCCCACACTTAATTTTACCGGCGATGCCACTTTGACCTTTAGAGCTGGTGCTTGGAGCGGTGATAAAACAACTTTGAAGCTCAGCATCTCTAATGGTAGATTGTCTGCCACGACAGTAACAATGACAAGCGGCAAATTTTCAGAATACACCATTGACATTACAGGCGTTACAGCTAACCCCACCATTACCTTTGAAGGTCAAGGAGCCAACAAGGCTCGCTTCTTCTTGGACGATGTGAAAGTCACGCAAACCACTTCTTCTGGCGGCGGCAGCGAAACTACGCTTACCGACCGCAACCTTTCCTTTGGCGAAACTACTTCCTTTGACGCCGAGGTGGGCGACGACACGTTCTCCGAGCCTGATCTTACGGGCGCAACGGACGGCGTTACTTACACTTCGAGCAATGAGACCGTGGCAAGCGTAAATGCTTCTACGGGCGCAGTTACCATTAAAGGTATGGGCTATGCCAAGATTACGGCTTCGGCTGAAGCAAACGAAACTTATAAGGCCGGTTCCGCCTTTTACGACATCTATGTTTACGACAGCGGTACGATTAAAGACCTGAAAGCTTATATCACGAGCGATAATGAAACGGATATTTATTTCAACCTCACCTCTACCGCCGTGGTTACTTACGCCGCCACAAACTACGCTTATATGGAGGACGGCCATGCTGGTATCTATCTTTATAAGAAAGGCCACGGCCTGACGGCTGGCAACAGCTTTACGGGCAAAGTGACAGCAAAGGGTTTGTTGTACAACCAGTTGTATGAGTTTACTGACTTCACCCCTGCCGCCCCCGCTGGCACTGCCGATATTACCGCTACCAACTGGACCATTCAAGACCTTACCGACAGCGAAAACACCGGATACAAGATGGCTGAAAGCATGCGCGTGAAACTCACGGGCGTTACTGCTACTACTTCTGCCACTGGCACATCTTGCACTATTGAGCAGGGCGGCGCTTCCACAACTTTGGCGCTTTACAACTCTTTATCCGTAACAGCCGGCGGCGTTTACGACATCACGGGCTATCCCTATAACAACGACGGCACTTGGGAATTCCGAGTTTATGAAGAATCCTGCTTAGAAAAGACGGGCAGCAAGACGGTTGCAACCGTAACCTTCGACGAAGAAAGCTACACCGTAGAGACTAACGGCAGCATCACAGTTTCTGCAACCAAGTACTCTACCTCCGATATCGTATATTCTATCGCCCCGGAAGACGACAATGTTTCGATTGACGAGAACACGGGCTACATCCTTGCCGGCGCAACGGCAGGCACTTACACCATTACGGCAACAGTGGCTGAAAACAACGACTACACTTCTGCCTCTGCCACTTGCGTGCTAACGGTCACCGCGCCCGCTCCTCCTTCATATAATATTACAGCACCGCTCCTTTTCAAGCAAATCACCTCCACCGACGAGCTTGTATTAGGCACACAATATATTATTGCCAATATTGCAGAAGGTAAAGGTTTACCTGCTTCTGGAACTATCACAGCCGTTGCCACAATCTCTGAAGAAAACAAAGCAAACATCACAGACAACACTTTGGTGAAATCTGAATATGTTGACAAATTTGCTGTGCTTACCCTTCAAAAAGATGAAAATGATAACTACGTTTTAATCAACGAAGATGGTCAATATTTTACTGGTGCAGAGAAAACGGAAATTTCTTGGCAAAACGCTAAGGGAGATTATTCAACATGGAAAATTAGTTTTGATGGAAGCGGTAATGCCTTAATTGTAACAACGAAAACTACCGGTTCTGCAAGAAATATCATGATTTCAGGTAGTAATATCAAATATTACGCATCGTCCAATAACTACACAAAAGTCCAGCTCTACCAAAAGGTAACCGACCTTGCCATCAGCACGCTGACCAACGGCTACGCCACGTTTGTAACGGACGTGCCTTACGTGATGCCGAAGGGTGCTTGCGGCTATGCCGTAACCGTGGCTCCGCAAGCGGGCGTTATCAAGAAGCAGGTGGCTTACGACGAAGGCAAGCAAGTGCCGGCACAGACTGCACTGCTTATCGGCGGCGCATCGGGCACTAACTACTATCCCGCCGTGTTGAAAGAGAACGTTGCCGCCTCATATAACGGCGAGAACTACATGGAAGGCGCTCGCACCGCCGACGGCGACACCAGAAGCCTGAGAGGCGTAGACGTTTACTACTACAAGCTCGCACTCAACAGCAAAGGCAACCCTGGCTTCTACTACGGCGCAACCGACGGCGCAGCATTCAAACTCACCAAGCCGACCACCGCTTACCTCACCGTGCCCAAGAGCATCACGCCCGTGAATGGCTACCTCATCGACTTTGAAGGTGAAACGACAGGCATCGACAGCATCGGCCAAACCGACGGCAACGCCAACGGCGCTATCTACAACCTCAACGGCATACGCATGGCGCAGCCCCTCCGCAACCTGCCCAAGGGCGTGTATATCGTGAACGGCAAGAAAGTAATTCGTTTTTAGTAGACAAGTTTACAAGTAAACGAGTAGACGAGACATGTCACTCATCGAAATATTGTATCGAAAGACATACTTGTCTTATTTACTTGTCTACTCGTTTACTTGTTTACTATAATCGTTAAACAAAAGCACACAATATTATATATAGACACTACAATGAAAAAATTATATGTTTCTCCCCGCTGCATGGTCTACGACCTGCACACCGAACAATCCCTGCTCGTTGGTTCAGGCTCGTTGGAAACCTCTCAAGAAGTTGTAGACGAAACAACCGGCGGCGTTACCAACGAATTTTCCAATAAATTCGAACGCGACGTTTGGGGCACCAACCACGGTTGGCCCGTGAACGAATAAAACAACGCCTTTCATATATGACGCGCCGCTATTGCCACCGTGCAATGGCGGCGCGTCTCGTAAAAAAATCGTAATTTTGCGGGCAGATAACCCTTTCTAAACCCAAATACAATGACTGCTTTAACAAAAACGGATTTCAACTTCCCCGGCCAGACGGGCGTGTATCACGGAAAAGTGCGCGACGTTTATTTCGTAGGCGACAAACTCGTCATGGTGGCAACCGACCGCATCTCGGCCTTCGACGTGATCCTCCCCAAAGGCATTCCCTTCAAGGGACAGATGCTCAACCAAATCGCCGCCAAGTTCCTCGACGCCACGACCGACATCTGCCCCAACTGGAAACTCGCCACGCCCGACCCCATGGTCACCGTGGGCGTGCGCTGCGAAGGCTTCCCCGTTGAAATGATTGTGCGCGGCTATCTCTGCGGCAGCGCGTGGCGCGCCTATAAGAGCGGCGTGCGCGAAATATGCGGCGTGCGCCTCCCCGAGGGTATGCGCGAGAACGAGCGATTCCCCGAACCGATTATCACGCCGACCACGAAAGCCGAAATCGGAGAGCACGATGCCGACATCTCCAAGGAGGAAATCCTCGCACGCGGCCTTGCAACGCCCGAGGAATACGCCCAACTGGAAGAATACACCCTCGCCCTCTTCCGCCGAGGCACGGAAATCGCAGCAAAACGCGGCCTTATTCTCGTAGACACCAAATACGAGTTTGGCAAGCACGACGGAAAGATTTATCTCATGGACGAAATCCATACGCCCGACTCTTCGCGCTACTTCTATGCCGAGGGCTACGAGGAACGCTTTGCAAAGGGCGAAGCGCAGAAGCAGCTTTCCAAGGAGTTTGTGCGCGAGTGGCTCATGGACAACGGCTTCCAAGGAAAAGCCGGCCAGCAGGTGCCCGAAATGACTGACGAGATCGTGGCTGGCATCTCCGACCGCTACGTAGAGCTCTACGAGCACATCACGGGCGAAACCTTCGACCGCAACGCCGACGCCGCCGACCTTGCCCGACGCATCGAGCAAAACGTAACGGCTTATTTGTCAAAGTAACATCGTATGGGCGTTTGCAAAACGCCCATACTTTTTTTTACCATATTCCATACGCGCAGCCTTATTGGAAAGCGTCTGAAAACTTTATTTGAAAGCCGCAGAAGAATACGCAAAGGCGCCACAGGTAGGCTTTTGACAAACGAATTGTTGGGGTTATGCGTTAAGTGCCTATTGCAAAAGGCGGTACATGCGCCGTGTTCACTGTGCGGGCTGCACAAGTGGGGCGGGCTGCAAGCCCAATTGTTGCACATAGCCCCGGGCAACGCCCGGGGGAGCGATGTTGCATTGATTAAAGTGTCGCGCTCTGTAAGAGCAGCCTGCATTATGAGGGGCAACGCCCCGTGGGGCGTTAAGGGCATTAATGGGTTACGCGCTTTCGGCGCGTGGCATTTTTG
>JALFJC010000033.1:0-4573 GCA_022775595.1 Bacteroidales bacterium
ATACCATCCGAGAAAATCGTATTTGCCGGCGTAGGAAAGAGTGATTCGGAGATCGTCACCGCACTCCGCACAGGCATTGCCTGCTTCAACGTGGAGAGCCGCCCCGAACTCGAAAACATCAGCGCACTCGCCGCGCAGGAGGGTGTGACTGCCCGTGTGGCATTCCGCATAAACCCGAATATCGATGCGCACACCCATGCCAAAATCACCACCGGCCTTAGCGAGAACAAATTCGGCCTTGCGCCCGAAGATTTGCTGCCTGCCATTCGCCGCGCACAGGAATTGCCGTCGGTAGAATATGCCGGATTGCATTTCCACATCGGCAGCCAAATCCAAGACTTAGAGGTTTACGTGACGCTCTGCCACTACATCAACAATCTCCTCAACGACCTCGAAGCGGCCGGCATTGCAACGGCGAGCGTCAACGTCGGCGGCGGCCTCGGCATCGACTATGTCCATCCCAAGGAGAACCCGATTCCGCCTTTTGAAAAGTATTTTAATATTTTCCGTCACGAATTGCACCTGCCCGCCGGTTGCCAACTGCATTTCGAGTTAGGGCGCAGCATCGTGGGGCAATGCGGCACGCTCATCGCCCGTACGCTTTACGTGAAAGAAGGTCGCAGCCACAAATTCGTCATTGTAGATGCAGGCTTCACTGAGCTTATCCGTCCCGCCATGTACGGGTCGCACCATTTCACGGAAAACCTCACCGCTGCCACGCGCCCCGAGGCCGCGCTCCAGCCCTACGATGTCGTGGGGCCAATCTGCGAGAGCAGCGACGTGTTCAGCCGCGACGAACTCCTGCCCCCTACCCTGCGCGGCGACCTCATCGCTTTCCGTTCTGCCGGGGCTTATGGCGAGGCCATGTCCTCCTGCTATAATTGCCGCCCGCTGCCGAAGAGTTATTTCTCCGAATAAGATAAAGAAAAAGAAAACGCACTGCCTAATCGGGCGGTGCGTTTTTTATGTTTGCTTAATGCTTACTCGTGTAATTTATTTGCCGTTTGCCGGATAAGATCTATGGTCTGGCTGTCCGTATCAAAGACAGAGTACCAGCCTTGAGGTTCATGCGGCGGGTCGCAAAGGAAATCGTCGCCGGCAGTCCAGCGTTCGGCTCTGGCGCGTCCGCTGCCGCCCCAGCCCCAAAAATTGCAGCCGGCGAGTGCGCCGTTTTGGGCGCGGCTGTCGGTAAGCGCTTGGAAGATGCAACCGTAGAATGCATTTCGGCTGTCGGTCGTAGCGGCGGGCGAATAGGCATTGGCATCGCGCGGATAGCCGAACTCTTCGATCACAAAAGGCTTTTGCAGTTTCTGCGCCATACGGTCGTGAGCCGAGATATATTCTTCAGTTTTCAGAAATACGTGCGGCAAGGAAGAATGCAGCGAGCCGCGCTTCGCCCAACCCCAGTTGGCAGGCCAGATATGCACGGTAATGTAGTCGATGTTCCTGTCGGCATGCACGCGCTCGCAGAGTTGCTCGTCCACGTTGCAGCCGATGATGCCTTCGCTGCCTGTCGATACGAGGTGGTTCGGGTCAATGCTTTTGATAAGCGCAGCGGCTTCGGACACCCACTTCACAAACGCGCCTCCGAGTTCTTTGGCAAAGGGGCGCGGCTCGTTGCAGAGTTGCCAAGCCATGATGTGCGCGTCGTCCTTATAAGCCTTGCCCGTATTGCCATTGGTGCGGCCGACAATTGTTTTCACAAAATCGAAATACAGTTGCTGCGCCTGTTCGTCGCGAAAGAACTCGGCGGCATAATCCACGTAGCGCGCCCAGCCATCTCCCGAAGCGTCGGGCGAATCGCCATGTCCCGTCTCGCGCAGATAGTAACCGAAACCGCCGCTCCAATCCCACGAATTAGTCAGATAGAGCACGGCGTACATATCCCGCTTTTCAAGTTCCGCGAGCATACGGTCCAAGCCCGCAAGCAGCGTATCGTTTAGCACACCCGGCTTGGATTGCAGCACGGGAGCGACCGACGTGACATTTGCCGAACCGGCGTCAGCCCCTACAAGGATGCGCAGGTTGTCCACCCCGATATTTTTCAGAGAATCCAGCTCGCGGCAGAGGCGCGGCAGGTCGCCGCCCTGTCCTTCCGAAGCCAAAATCGGCGCGTACCAAAGATTGGTGCCCACAAAATAATAAGGCTGCTGCGCATCTCCTTTATAGAAATGCGTGCCCCGTTGCCGGATAAAATCTTTATCCGAGGCGTTGGCAAGGATAGACAGCATTGAAAAGATACAGAAAAGATAAATACGAAGAATACGCATAATGGTAAGATGATTATCAAAACAAATTCGGTTTGCGCCGCTGCGCCTCTTCAAAAGAAAGCAAGTTGGCGCTTTGCTGCTTGGCCTGATGCGCGGCCACAAGGGCGGCATTATTTGCCTCTTGTTGTTTGAGGAAAGCATCTCGCTGGTCGGGATTGAGGAGCCGCGCGGCGATGAGCACCATCTGCGAGGCATCTTTCACCCAAACCACGGGGCCGCTATATACCGGCTCAATCATAAGGGCCGTATGCAAGGGCGAGGTCGTCGCGCCGCCCACAAGGAGCGGAATACGCAAGCCTGCGGCCTCCATGGCGCGCGCCGTGTTCACCATCTCGTCGAGGCTCGGCGTGATCAAGCCGCTCAGGCCTACGAGGTCGGCCTTGCTCTCTATGGCCTCCTGCACGATGCGCTCGGCGGGGCACATCACGCCGAGGTCGCGGATTTCATAATTGTTGCAGCCCATCACTACGGCAACGATGTTCTTGCCGATGTCGTGCACGTCGCCTTTCACCGTGGCCAGCACCACCCTACCGGCTGCGGCGGCCTTTGCATTGTCGGCTTCGATGTGGGGTTGCAAGAGCGCGACGGCTTTTTTCATGGTTCTCGCCGTGCGCACCACCTGCGGCAGGAACATCTTGCCCGCGCCGAAGAGCGTGCCCACTTCTGTCATGCCGTCCATGAGCGGGCCTTCGATGATGCGCACCGCCGGGCGGTAGACGGCAAGGGCTTCCTCGAGGTCTGTTTCGAGATATTCGTCAATGCCTTTCAGCAAGGCCGTTTTCAGGCGCACGTCCAAGGGAATGTCTTTGCGGGAAGACGTGTCGGATTGCCCGGATATGCCGGAATTATCGGAAGATTCGGCAGATTCTTTTAGCCGCGTGGCGTAATCGATGAGGCGTTCTGCGGCATCGGGGCGGCGGCAAAGGATAACGTCTTCGAGGAGTGCGAGCAAGTCGTGCGGCAGGTCGGTATAGGTCACCGAGGTTGCGGGATTGACGATGCCCATATCCATTCCGGCGGCAATGGCATGGTAGAGAAAAACCGCGTGCATGGCCTCGCGTATATAATTATTGCCTCTGAACGAAAAGGAAAGGTTGCTCACGCCGCCGCTCACGTGCGCGCCTTTAAGGTTCTGCGTAATCCATTTCGCGGCACGGATAAAATCGAGCGCGTAAGCGTCGTGCTCGTGCATGCCCGTACAGACAGCCAGCACGTTGGGGTCGAAAATAATATCCGAAGGCGGAAATCCCGCTTCCTGCGTGAGCAGTCGGAAGGCACGCTCACAAATCTCGATGCGCCGCTCATAGGTGTCGGCCTGACCTTGCTCGTCGAAGGCCATCACGATGACCGCCGCACCATAGCGGCGCAACTCTCTGGCATGTGCCAAAAAGATTTCTTCGCCCTCTTTCAGCGAAATAGAATTGACGATGCACTTGCCCTGAATGTTTTTCAACGCCTCCCGGATGACTTCCCATTTTGAAGAATCCACCATAAAGGGCACGCGCGCCACGTCGGGCTCGGCAGCGAGCAGTCGGAGGAAGTGCGTCATTTCGGCACGCGCGTCCAGCAGACCGTCGTCCATATTGATGTCAATCACCTGCGCTCCGTCTTCCACCTGCTTGCGGGCAATGGCAACGGCTTCCTCATATTGCTTTTCCTTAATCAGGCGAAGGAATTTGCGCGACCCTGCCACGTTGCACCGCTCGCCGACATTGAGGAAATTGTTGGCGGCGCAGACTTCCATATCGTCCAGTCCTGCAAGATGCAGATGCTCGGGGCGCGGCACGGGACGGCGCGGCGGCACTGCTTCATATTGCTCTATCAAACCGCCGAAGGCTTTAATAAACCGTTCGTCCGTACCACAACAGCCGCCGATGATGTTCACGAGGCGTTTTTCCAAGAATGGCTTCATCTCTGCCGCCATCTGCTCGGGCGTCTGGCTATATTGGCCCAAACTATCGGGCAGCCCGGCGTTGGGATAAGCGATGATGCGGAATGGGCTCTTGGCCGACAGTTCTTCGAGAAAGGGCAGCATGTCGGCAGCCCCGAATGAACAGTTCAGGCCAATGGCAAAAAGCGGAAAGTGCGCCACGGAGGTAAGAAACGCTCCCAGCGTTTGCCCCGAGAGCGTGCGCCCGGCCTTGTCTGCAACCGTCGCGGATAGGATTACGGGCAACTCTTTTCCCTTTTCTTCCATCACGTCGGCCGCCGCACAGAGCGCAGCCTTGGCGTTGAGCGTGTCAAAGGCTGTTTCGATGATAAAACCGTCCACGCCGCCGTCCATCAGCGCGGCCATCTGCTCG
>JALFJC010000072.1:0-27912 GCA_022775595.1 Bacteroidales bacterium
CGTTTCAGAGCAGATTATCTTCCCTGAAATCAATATTGACACCATCGACCGTCTTCTCGGTATGAACATCACGTTCGTTACCTCGGCTCCGACCGACGAAGAAGGCTACGCTCTCCTCAAAGAGTTCGGTCTGCCCTTTAAGAACGCTAAAAATTAAGCAAGAAGAATATGGCAAAAGAATCAATGAAGGCCCGCGAAGTGAAGCGTGCCAAACTTGTAGCCAAGTACGCAGCCAAGCGCGCCGCTCTGAAGGAAATTGTCAACAAGTCTGACGATCCCGTAGCTGCTTACGAAGCTGCCCGCAAGTTGCAGCAGATTCCCCGCAACGCCAACCCCATCCGTCTTCACAACCGTTGCAAAATCACTGGACGTCCCAAAGGATACATCCGCCTCTTCGGTCTTTCCCGTATCCAGTTCCGTGAGATGGCTTCAAGCGGTTTGATTCCCGGTGTTAAGAAGGCAAGCTGGTAATCTATCCCAAGCACTTTTCTATTTCATTTTTTAATATTGTCGGGAGTTCCCGATTAATTAAAACTTATTTTAAATGACAGATCCAATAGCAGACTATTTGACTCGGTTGCGCAACGCCATTCAGGCTAACCACCGCGTTGTGGAAATCCCCGCGTCAAATCTGAAGAAGGAAATCACAAAGATCCTCTTCGATCAGGGTTACATCTTGAACTACAAGTTCGATGATGAAACTGTTCAGGGTACGATTAAAATCGCCTTGAAGTACAACCCCCAAACTAAGGTCAATGCCATTAAGTGCTTGACGCGCGTGTCTAAGCCCGGTATGCGTAAGTACACCGGCTATCGCGAAATGCCCAGAGTTATTAACGGACTTGGTATTGCTATCATTTCCACGTCCAAAGGTGTGATGACTAACAAAGAAGCTGCCGAACAGAAGATCGGAGGCGAAGTTCTTTGCTACGTATATTAATATATAGGAGGAATTGAAATGTCCAGAATAGGTAAATTGCCGATTAACATCCCTGCCGGCGTTACAGTTACGCTGAAGGATAATGTAGTGTCCGTAAAAGGACCGAAGGGTGAACTCAGTCAGGCTGTCGATCCTTCTATCATCGTTACAATTGAAGACAACGTTATCAAGTTCTCCATCGACGAACAGAACGACACCGTTGAGCAGAAGCAGAAGCAGGCTTACCACGGTCTCTACCGCGCACTCGTGAACAACATGGTTGTCGGTGTTTCCGAAGGTTACAAAAAGGAGATGGAACTTGTCGGTGTCGGTTACCGCGTTTCCAACCAGGGCAACCTCGTTGAATTTTCTCTGGGTTACACCCACAGCATCTTCATCCAGCTCCCGCCCGAAATCAAGGTTGAGACGAAAACTGAAAGAAACAAGAACCCGTATATCTCTCTCGAGTCTTGCGATAAGCAACTTCTCGGTCTTGTATGCGCTAAAATCCGTTCCTTCCGCAAGCCTGAGCCTTACAAGGGTAAGGGTATCCTCTATGTGGGCGAACAGATCCGCAGAAAGTCTGGTAAGTCAGCAGGCGCTAAGTAATTTTAATTCTGTAAGATTATGACTACGAAAAAAGAACAAAGACGCATCAAGATAAAATATCGGGTACGTAATAAAATTTCCGGCACAGCCGCACGTCCCCGTTTGAGCGTATTCAGAAGCAACAAGCAAATCTACGCTCAGGTGATTGACGACGAAACCGCTAAGACCCTCGTGTCTGCTTCTTCTCTCGGTATGGAAGCCATGCCTAAGAAAGAACAGGCTGCCAAGGTGGGTGAAGCTCTCGCTCAAAAGGCTATCGAAGCCGGCATCACGACTGTTGTATTCGACCGCAATGGTTATCTCTACCACGGCCGCGTAAAAGAGTTGGCAGATGGAGCACGTAAAGGTGGACTTAAATTCTAAATAGATTATGGCAAACAGAGTAAACGTAAATAGCGAAGAATTAAAAGATAGACTGGTTGCTATCAATCGCGTTGTTAAGGTCACCAAGGGTGGACGTACTTTCACTTTCGCAGCCATCGTTGTTGTCGGAGACGGCAAAGGCGTTATCGGTTACGGTCTCGGCAAAGCCGGTGAAGTGACGGCCGCTATCGCAAAGGGTGTCGAAGCAGCCAAAAAGAATTTGATTAAGGTTCCTGTACTCAAAGGCACTGTTCCCCACGAACAAGCAGCTCGCTTTGGTGGTGCTGAAGTGCTTATCCTTCCCGCTTCTGAAGGTACCGGTGTTGTAGCCGGTGGTGCAATGCGCGCTGTGCTCGAAAGCGTGGGTATCAAGGACGTACTTGCCAAGTCAAAGGGCTCTTCCAACCCCCACAATCTTGTGAAGGCCACAATTTTGGCACTGAGTGAAATGCGTGACGCTTATACCGTTGCCCAGCAGCGCGGCGTCTCAATGGAAAAAGTATTCAGAGGATAAAAGATTATGGCTACGATAAAGATTAAACAAACCAAAAGCAGAATCGGAGCTCCCAAGGATCAGAAGAGAACGCTCGACGTGCTCGGTCTCACTAAGCTCAACCACGTGGTGGAAAAAGAGGACAACGAAGTTGTTCGCGGCATGATCCGCAAGGTACATCACCTGGTGACGATTGTTGAATAATCAAAATTAAGTACAAGTTATGCAATTACATAATTTAAAACCCGCAGCAGGTTCAACAAAAACGCGCAAGAGAATTGGTCGCGGTCCCGGTTCCGGTATGGGCGGCACTTCTACTCGTGGTCACAAGGGTGCCAAGCAGCGTTCCGGTTACAGCAAGAAGATTGGTTTTGAAGGTGGTCAGATGCCTCTTCAGCGCCGTCTTCCCAAGCATGGTTTTAAGAACATCAATCGCGTAGAGTACAAGGCTATCAATATCGCTACAATCCAGGCATTGGCTGAAGCCAAGAACCTTGAGAAGGTTGGTATCGAAGACCTCGTAGCTGCCGGCTTCGTTTCTGCCAAGCACCTCGTTAAAGTGCTGGGCAATGGCGAACTCACCAAGAAGGTCGATGTTGAAGCCCATGCTTTCTCAAAGTCTGCCGAAGCTGCCATTCAGGCTGCCGGCGGTACTGCTACCAAAATTTAATTAAGACCTAATCGATGAAAAAAATAATCGAGACAATCAAGAACATCTGGAGAATTGAGGATTTGCGTACACGAATCCTCATCACTCTCCTTTTTGTTGCAATATACCGCTTCGGCTCATTCATCGTGTTGCCGGGTATTGCACCGGATCGTCTGGCGCAGTTGCAGCAGCAAACGAGTGAGGGACTCATGTCCTTGTTGAACATGTTCTCTGGCGGTGCATTCTCCAATGCTTCTATCTTCGCATTGGGAATCATGCCTTACATCTCGGCCTCGATTGTCATTCAGCTTCTTGCTATCGCTGTACCTTATTTCCAGAAAATGCAGCGCGAAGGCGAGAGCGGTCGTCGGAAGATCAACCAATACACGCGTTGGCTGACAATTGCCATTCTCGTGTTCCAGGCTCCTACCTATCTCATCAACCTTAAAGCTCAGACCGCTGGTTCTGGTGCATTCCTGGTTGGCGATGGTTTCGGCTTCATGCTTTCTTCTACGATTATTCTCGCAGCCGGTAGTATGTTTATCCTTTGGCTCGGTGAGCGTATCACCGACAAAGGTATCGGCAACGGCGTATCGCTTATCATTATGATAGGTATTATTGCCCGTCTCCCGGTAGCTATCGGTCAGGAATTCGTTACTGCATTGAGTGGTGCTGAAGGCGGCGGCCTGATCAAGTTCCTTTTCGAGATTATCGCATTGCTCGCCGTTATGGCACTGGCAATCGTGCTCGTCAAGGCTACTCGTAAGGTGCCCGTTCAGTATGCTAAGCGTGTAGAGGGCAACAGAGCAGTAGGCGGTGCACGCCAGTACATCCCCCTCAAGCTCTTCGCTGCTAACGTAATGCCTATCATCTTTGCACAGGCCATTATGTTTATTCCCCTCACGTTGGCGCAGGCAACGGCCAAAAGCGGCAGTTGGGCAATGTCTCAATTCTTGGATCATACGAGCGTGCTTTACAACCTTGTGTTTGTAATCCTCATTATTGCTTTCACATATTTCTATACCGCCATTACCTTGAACCCCGTTCAGATGGCAGAAGATATGAAGCGCAATAACGGATTTATCCCTGGTGTGAAGCCCGGCAAACCCACCGCAGACTATTTGGATAACGTGATGTCGCACATCACGCTGCCCGGCTCTCTCTTCATTGCCCTCATTGCCATTATGCCAGCATTTGCCGGTATCTTTGGCGTGAAGCAGGAGTTTGCCCAGTTCTTCGGCGGCACGTCCTTGTTGATTCTTGTCGGCGTTGTGCTCGATACGCTTCAGCAGATAGAAAGCCATCTGCTGGTACGTCATTACGATGGCCTCCTCAATTCTGGCCATACACGTGCCCGCTCCACCAATGTGGCTGCCTATTAGTGCATCAGTCTGATGATTTATTTGAAGACAGAAGATGAGATAGAGTTGCTGCGGCAGGCAAATCTCCTTGTAGCAGCAACGCTTGCAGAAATAGCGAAAGTTCTCCGTCCCGGAGTTACAACCATCGAATTGGACACCTTGGCAGAGACTTTCATAAGAGACCACGGAGCCGAGCCTACTTTCAAAGGATTTCCTAATCCTTATGGCTCGGACTTCCCCGCCTCTATTTGCACTTCCGTCAATGAGGTCGTCGTGCATGGCATACCCAATGAAGTTCCTTTGAAAGAAGGCGACATCGTTTCAGTGGATTGCGGCGCGAAACTCAACGGATTCTGCGGAGACTCTTGCTACACCTTTGCCGTGGGTAAGATTTCCGAAGAAGCAAAGCGTTTGCTAAGCGTGACGAAAGATGCGCTCTATAAGGCCATTGCCGTTGCAAATGCCGGCGGCAGGTTGGGAGATTTAGGTCATGCGGTTCAGTCCCATTGCGAAGCCCAAGGATACGGAGTGGTTCGTGAATTTGTCGGACACGGCATAGGTCATGAGATGCACGAAGATCCGCAGGTGCCCAATTACGGCAAGGAAAGCAGCGGCGTTCAATTAAAGAACGGTATGTGTATTGCCATTGAGCCGATGATTACACAGGGCAGTCGCGACTTGCGTATGCTCCCCGACCGCTGGGGCGTTGTAACCCGTGACGGAAAGCTTGCCGGACATTTCGAGCATACCATTGCCATCCACAACGGCAAGGCAGACATCCTCTCATCTTTTGATGCAATAGAAGAAATAGAAAGACAAAGACATTAGTATGGCAAAAGAAGCTGCAATTGAACAAGACGGCGTTATCGTTGAAGCATTAAGCAATGCAATGTTTCGCGTTGAACTTGAAAACGGGCATGAAATCACCGCCCATATTTCCGGCAAGATGCGAATGCACTACATCAAGATTCTTCCCGGCGACAAAGTAAAGGTAGAAATGAGTCCTTACGACCTTTCAAAAGGAAGAATAGTGTTCAGATATAAATAATACCACGTAATATGAAAACAAGAGCATCCTTAAAGAAGCGCAGCGCCGACTGCAAGATTGTTCGTCGCAAAGGTCGCTTGTATGTGATTAACAAGAAGAACCCTAAGGAAAAAATGCGTCAGGGTTAATTCAGTCACGCAAATAACAAATATAGTATATGGCAATAAGAATTGTTGGTGTTGATTTACCTCAAAACAAAAGAGGCGAAATCGCTTTGACCTATATTTTTGGCATAGGTCGCAGTAGCTCGGCCAAGATTTTGGAGAAGGCCGGGATTGATAAAGACATTAAGGTTAAGGACTGGACCGACGACCAGGCAGCCAAGATTCGTGAAATCATTGGTGCCGAGTTCAAGGTAGAAGGTGACCTCCGTTCCGAAATCCAGCTCAACATTAAGCGTCTTATGGATATTGGTTGCTATCGCGGTGTTCGCCACCGTCACGGACTTCCCGTTCGCGGTCAGAGCACGAAAAACAATGCACGTACGCGCAAGGGTCGCAAGAAGACCGTTGCCAACAAGAAAAAAGCAACTAAATAATTAGGATAGAATTATGGCAAAGAAAACAGTAGCAGCAAAAAAGAGAAACGTAAAGGTTGACGCTATGGGTCAGCTCCACGTTCACAGCTCTTTCAACAATATCATTGTGTCTTTGGCTAACAGCGAGGGTCAGGTGATTTCTTGGTCGTCCGCCGGTAAGATGGGTTTCCGCGGTTCTAAGAAGAACACTCCCTACGCTGCACAGATGGCCGCTCAGGATTGCGCAAAGGTCGCTTTCGACCTCGGTCTTCGCAAGGTGAAAGCCTACGTGAAAGGTCCCGGCAACGGTCGTGAGTCCGCTATTCGTGCTATCCACGGTGCCGGCATCGAAGTTACCGAGATTATCGACGTAACCCCGCTGCCCCACAATGGTTGTCGTCCTCCGAAGAGAAGAAGAGTATAATACTTTGTATTCGCTTTTACTTCCCAATTGATTTTCAAAATTTAACCCGAAACATTAAACAAGAAATATGGCAAGATATATTGGACCTAAGTCACGTATTGCCCGCAAGTTTGGAGAAGCTATCTTCGGTGCTGACAAAGTTCTTTCAAAGCGCAACTATCCTCCCGGACAACATGGCAACTCACGCCGTCGTAAGACTTCTGAATACGGCATCATGCTCGCAGAGAAGCAAAAGGCAAAGTACACCTATGGCGTTTTGGAAAAGCAGTTCCGCAACATGTTCGACAAGGCAGCTTCTGCCAGCGGCATTACCGGTGAAATCCTGCTCCAGAATCTTGAGTGCCGCCTCGACAACGTAGTTTTCCGTCTTGGCATCGCACCCACTCGCGCCGCTGCCCGTCAGCTTGTCAACCACAAGCACATCACCGTTGACGGTCGCGTTGTAAACATTGCTTCTTATAGCGTTAAGCCCGGACAGATTGTTGCTGTTCGCGAAAAGTCTAAGTCGCTCGAAGTAATCGCTGATTCTCTCGCAGGTTTCAACCACAGCAAGTATCCTTGGATTGAGTGGGACGAAAACATCAAGGGCGGCAAGTTCCTCCACAAGCCCGAACGCGCCGACATTCCCGAAAATATCAAGGAACAACTGATTGTCGAGTTGTACTCTAAAAACTAATTAAAACCGATTACATTCATGGCGATATTAGCATTTCAAAAGCCCGATAAAGTTATAATGTTGGAAAACGACTCCAAGCACGGACGTTTTGAGTTCCGTCCCTTGGAGCCGGGTTTCGGCGTCACCGTCGGAAATGCCTTACGCCGTATCCTGCTCTCCTCGCTCGAAGGTTATGCCATCAATACCATTAAGATTGAAGGCGTAGAACATGAGTTCGCTTCCGTGCCCGGCGTGCGCGACGACGTAACCAACATCATCCTGAACTTGAAGCAAGTGCGTTTCAAGCAGGTAGTAGAAGAAATCGAGAACGAGAAAGCTGTTATCACCGTCTCGAATACCACTGAGTTCAAGGCCGGCGATATCAGCAAGTACCTGACTGGATTTGAAGTGTTAAATCCTGAATTGGTGATTTGTCATTTGGATGCAAAAGCCACGATGCAAATTGAACTGACGATTAACAAAGGCCGCGGCTACGTGCCCGCAGAAGAGAACCGCGAGTTCTGCACCGATGTTAACGCAATTCCCATCGATTCCATTTACACCCCCATCCGTAACGTCAAGTATGACGTAGAGCCTTTCCGCGTTGAGCAGAAGACCGACTACGACAAACTCGTGCTTGACATCACTACGGACGGTTCCATTCACCCGAAGGACGCCCTTAAAGAAGCCGCTAAAATTCTCATTTATCACTTTATGCTCTTCTCCGATGAAAAGATCACTGTCGAAGACCAGGCATATTCTGAAAATGAAGAACTCGACGAGGAAGTACTCCACATGCGCCAGCTCCTGAAAACGAAACTCGTTGACATGAACCTTTCCGTCCGCGCTCTGAACTGCCTCAAAGCCGCCGATGTAGAAACGCTCGGCGACCTCGTTCAGTTCAACAAAAACGACCTCTTGAAGTTCCGCAACTTTGGTAAGAAATCGCTCACGGAGCTTGATGATTTGCTCGAGAGTCTGAATCTTTCGTTTGGAACTGATATTTCTAAGTATAAATTAGATAAAGATTAAAACTTAAAATGAGACACAATAAGAAATTCAACCATTTGGGCCGTACTGCATCTCACCGCGCCGCCATGCTCTCCAACATGGCAGTTTCCCTGATCATGCACAAAAGAATCACTACGACCCTCGCTAAGGCTAAGGCGCTTAAGAAGTACGTTGAGCCGCTGATCACCAAGAGCAAAAACGACACGACCAACTCCCGCCGCGTAGTTTTCAGCTATTTGCAGGACAAGTATGCTGTAACTGAACTCTTCCAGAACGTTGCAGAGAAGGTGGCTAATCGTCCCGGCGGTTACACGCGTATCATTAAGCTCGGTTTCCGTCCTTCCGACGCTTCCGAAATGGCTTTCATCGAACTCGTTGACTTTGATGAGAACATGGCTAAGACTCCGAAGAAGACCACGCGTACGCGTCGCTCCAAGAAGTCTTCTGCTGCCGCTGCCGAAGCTCCCGTGGCTGAAACTGCTGCTGAAGCTCCTGCTGAAGAAACAAAGGCAGAGTAAAAAGATACTGACAATTAAAAGCCATAAGAGTAGGATGAACCCCTGCGGGAGCATCCTACTTTTTTTAATCCCATTTTTCCAAAAGGAAAGCGATAGTTGGTCTATCAATCATGCGACAAAACTGTTACGATGTGCTTAAGGCCGTTTGCATCATTGCTGTGGTGCTTTATCATATAGGTCTGTGCAAGTTTGGTTATATCGGCGTGGACATCTTCTTCGTCCTTGCTGGCTATTTCACTACTAAGAGTTTGACAGGGCAGTCCTTTTCTGGTACCGCCTATGTCCGTTTTCTCGGCAACCGCCTTTTTCGCCTTTTACCCTTGCTCTTGATAGCCTGCATCAGTGTCTTGGCTTTCGGTTGGTGGTTTATGATGCCAGACGACTACGAGAACGCCGCGCAGTCTGCCATTGCTACCTGCTTTTTCGGAAACAATATGTTGCAGGCCATAACCGTCAAGGACTATTGGGCAGTGGCAAACGAGTTCAAACCTTTGATGCACACGTGGTACGCCGGTACGTTGATGCAGTTCTACGCCGTTTGGCCGTTGCTGATTTGGTTCATTGCTTTTCTTGTCAAGAAGCCCAGGCGCAGCCAATCCCTTCTCTTGTATTTGCTTGCGGCTGTCGGTTTATGCTCCTTTGCGCTGTGGGTTGCAACGCCCGACGAAGCCGCGCGGTTTTATTATCTGCCCTATCGCCTGTGGGAATTTTGTGCTGGTGCGGCTGTCTTTTATTTTTTTGAGAAAAATCAAGCAACCCCGTCCCCTGCCCATCGCTATGTAGGTGGTGCGCTTATCTTTGCTTATGCCATATTGCTTGCTTTGATGTTCTGTGATGCGGAGTGGCTCGGCGGGCATTTGCGCCAGCCATTAGCGGTTGTCCTATCAGCATCGCTGCTCTTCTTGCTTCCGCGCACGCCGCTTGCGCAAGCAAACGTCCTTTCCAATGAATTGTTAGCCCGAATCGGCGCGGCCAGTTTCAGCATCTACGTTTGGCATCAAGTAGTCTTTGCCGTTACGCGCTATTCATTTGCAAGCGACCTTTTAGTGCTGAAGCCTTTTGTTGCAGTCCTGTCTGTCACCTTCCTGCTTTCTTTCCTTTCTTATCGTTACGTCGAGCGTGTTCGGGCGTCGCGGCGTATGTGGTCTGCTGTTTCCGTGACGTTTGTTGTTGTATGTGCTTTCTCTCTTTGTATATATGTGCGCGCCGGTGTGGTTCGCGATGTGCCCGAACTGGAAGTGCGTTGTGCCGATGCGCATCGCGGCATGTGGTCAGAATATTGCGATCGGGGTTATCGCTACGACAAAGATTTCGCCGCTGTTGGAGCGGGCAAACCGCGCTGGTATGTTATAGGCAATAGTTTTGGACGCGACTTTTTGAATATCATCGACGAAAGTCCCATAGCCGACAGCATCGAGGTTGTCTATTCCGATATGGAGACCTACGACCTTCGCCCCCAGCGTTTCGCCAAAGCTGATGTGGTGTTCCTTTCCAGCCTATTGCTTGATGAAGACGGCGTTTCCGAGGTGCGCTCCCTCTGCCGTCCGGGAACGAAACTCTTTATCATCGGCGAGAAAAACTTCGGCGAGAGCAACGGCCAGGTGTATCGCCACCGTTTCAGCCCGTCCTACCATAGCCTCGCCGTGCCCTTGGCGGCAGGATATGCAGAGCGCAACGCGTACCTCAAGTCGCTCTATCCCGACATATTCATAGATCTTATTGCAATGGCAACCTTACCGGATGGAAGCGTGCGCGTGTTCACCGATGAGGGGTTGCTCATCAGTCACGATTGCCGCCACCTTACGCGGGCTGGTGCGCGGTTTTATGCCGAGCGGATTGACTGGACGCGATTTTTTAATAATGACTGTGATAGATAGGAAGGTTTTTAAGATATGTACATTGGACAAATGAAAACAGCGATTATCATGGGCGGCACTTCGGGCATCGGGCGCGAAGTGGCGGTGCAGCTGGCGCAGACGGGCGAGTGGCAGGTGACTGTGTGCGGACGAAACGAAGCGCAGTTGCAGGAGTTGCAGGATAAATACGAGCAAATCGTTGCGGGGCGCAGGATCGACGTTACCAGCGGCGATGCGCCTGCTCAACTCCTGCAACTGATAAGCGATTTGGGCGGCGTGGACCTTTACTTTCATTCCAGCGGCATAGGCTGGCAAAACCCGGCGCTTGATGTAGAAAAGGAATTGCGCACGGTGGAGACCAATGCCCTCGGCTTCTGCCGTATGGCCACGGCGGTGTTCAACTATGCCGCCGAGCACCCCGAACGCAGGCTGCAACTGGCCGTTATCAGCAGCATTGCCGGCACGAAGGGTTTGGGCGCGGCACCGGCGTACAGTGCCACGAAACGTTTTGTGAACCATTACATGGAATGTCTCGAACAGTTGCGGCGTATGCGCGGCATCCGCAACCTGACGCTCTGCGACATACGCCCCGGTTTCGTGCGTACGCCGCTCATCGCCGACGGCCGCTGCTATCCCATGCAGTTGGAAGCGCCCGCCGTGGCGCGTGCCATTATCAGAGGGCTTGCCCGCCGCCGGCGCATCGTCACGATAGACTGGCGCTACCGCCTCCTCGTCTTCTTTTGGCGCTTGCTCCCGGGCTGGCTTTGGGTGCGGCTGCCCGTGCGGTCGTAGAAAAGGTTTTGAGATGATATAAAACAACGGGGGCGATGCCGCGCGGCATCGCCCCCGTTTTCCGTTAATATGTGTCTGAATGGGATTATTCGCCCCAGAAACTTTCTTCCGGCGCGCTCCAGTCGGAGCTGTCCCAGTCTTTCTTGTTCGTCAGCTGTTCGCCGCCCTCGGTGTCTCCGATGCGGAGCGACTCGGCAATCATGCCTTCCGTAATGATATTCACCACCTCGGCGTGAGGCGTCACGTATGTTTTCTTGTTCATTTCGATATTTGCTTTTATCAGATGCTTACTCATTTGAAAAACACTTTCTTGCCTCCCACGATATACAGACCCTTGCCTGCTTTCTGCACGCGGCGACCGCTGAGGTCGTAAATCGGCTGTTCGGGCGTTGCCGTGAGGCTTTCGATGCCGTCAATGGCGGTTTCCGTGCCGTCCTCGTTGAAGAGGAAGCCGCGTACGCCCGAGCCGTTTGGCATGTAGGCCTTGAAGCCGGCGAGCGTAGCGCCGTTGAAGGGATAGAAGCCGATGCCGGCAGCGGGATTTTGCAGCGTGTAAATTGTGCCGCTCACGCTCGAGGCAAGTATGGTTTCATAGCCGCCCGTGAGTGCCGTGCCTGCCAGTGTTTCCGCCCCGGAGGTTACTTCGAGATATACGTGGTCGTCTGCGCCGCGTACCACTTCGTCGTTCACTTTGAGCACTACCGGCGTACCGTGGGGAATAACGCCTGTCACGGGGTTGAGGTGCAGGTATCTGTTGTCGCCCTCGCCGGCAATTTCGGCTGTGTAGGCAAAGATGTTGTCTCTCAGGTTGAGGTCTACGGGCGAGATGAGCGTGGAATACTTTGCGCTGCCGTAGTTCACGTTTACGGGCAGATACGTTACGTCCTGAATCGTCCAGCAATAGGGTTCGGCGGTGTTCTCGCTGCCGGCGGCATCTACACGGTTACTTACACCATTATACAGGTTGCGCGAACCGTTTGCCGTCAGCGTGTATGTGCCGATAATAGAGCCTTCGCCGAAGGTATAGGTTGCGCCTGTTGCGCCGGCTTCTACGAGATTCCAAGTTGATTTATCTGTTGTGAATGCTCCGATAGCGCGACCGGTTTTGTAGGAAATGAGGTGTGTACCGTCGTAGTAGAACACCGAGGTGCTGGTATTGGTCCCCGTGTCGTCACCCATTTCAAGGATTTGGTTGCTGCCAACAGTCACCGAGGAAGAATAGAGACGGCGGTTGTGGGTCGCGCCCTTAAAGCGGTAGAACTTGCCAGCCTCGGGCTGGTTGAGCGTAAAGGTTACGCCTGCCAGGGAAGCGGCGGTTGCGGTACGGGTAGTTATGTCGGTTAACGCCGTTTCATTGGTGAGGTTGTTGTAGAAACTAAACAACTCCTCTGTCGTCTCCTTGTAGCCGCTCTGTGAGGCGGTGTATTTGCAGACACCAGTGCCTATGTATTGGGGATCTCTTAATCCCGCCATGCTTGTGTTCAGGTCGATGCAGGCCTCTGCAAATGCCGTCAACTCCTCTGCGGTGGGCAGCGATGCGCTTGCCAAGTCGCTCACGGGAGCGATGAGCATACGGTTACCGCCGTCTTCGTTGTTCCAGCCTGTCACGGCGCAGCCATTATCGCCGTAACCAGTTGATACGTTCAGGAAGTTCGAACCGTTGAACTTGATGATGAAATATTCTTCAAGCGAAGCGGGGTCAATGGTTACATAGTCAGCCGGGCGGTAGTTTATCTTCGCCTTGCTGCTGGCGTTCGTCATGAATTTCTTTTCGCTCACGCTATAAACGTAGTACTTCTCCTTGGCCTTTACGAATGCAAACTGCTGTGCGGGGCTTGTTGCGTCGATGGCTATGCCCGTGTTGGCAGCGTTGCCGGCCGAGCCGCCGCAGGCCGTCAGCTGTTCGGCACCTGCGGGTGCATAGAGCGCGCCGCGCTTGGCATATTCCTGCGGCTTAATGGTGTAGACCTTGCTCAAATCCAGTTCCGAGAGGTTGGCTATCGGCTGTGTGCCTATAGATTCCGCATAAACTGCGCGAAGTGTAGCTGGCGTTACGCATGCCATATTTACCAATTTGCTGGTTTCTTCATTGATTGGCAGTACATAGAACTCGGAGGCAGTGAAGAACTGGGTGCCGGTGTTGGTGGCGGTCACCACAAAGCGAAGGTACTGATAGCTGCCGCCCAAGTTGATTTCGGGCGAGAAGCAATCCTGCACCGAAGAGCGTCCTTCAAGGTTGGGTATTTCTGCAACGGGGCTGTCAGAGAAGGTCTCGCCGTCGTTGCTGACATATACGCTGATGTTCTTCGGACGGTTGTTTGCGTTGCGGCGGCTCATGTAAAACATCACCTTCTCTTGCGCCGAACTCAGTTTTACCTGAATATAGTGCGGGTCAGAACCCATAAGAGCAAAAGCGGGCGACTCCGCCGCGCCGTCTGCACGCTAACGGCAGAACGGCCTGACGCTCATATATGGGCGTGCTCGTTATCATATATGAGAATAAAGGCGAACTATAAGATATTTTTTCCGCCCTGCGCAGAAAATTTTTGCGGTCTTATAAGACAATTTTCATTATCTGCCTGAAATTTTTTGTTACAAAGTTTCTAACATGTATTACAGACTTTGTAACACGTATTACAAACTTTGTAATATGCGTTACAAAGTTTGTAACAAAAACTATCTTATATGAGAGTGAAAAATATCTTGCGGAAAGGGAAAAATATCTCGGAGCAAATAATAATTATCTCAGTGCGCGTGCGGGTTATCTTAGGTGAGCGTGGATATTATTTGCGCAGACAGTTGGCGCCAAATACAAAAAAATAGAGGCTGCGCCGTAAATGAATTACGACACAGCCTCTAATAATATTATAAGCAACTGCTAATTACTTCACAGCTTCTGCCAATTCAGCACCAGCCTTGAACTTAACCGCCTTCTTGGCGGGGATTTCAATCTTCTGCTTGTTGGCGGGGTTGATGCCCGTGCGAGCGGGACGCTCGGTTACAGCAAACGTGCCGAAGCCGAGGAGGGCTACCTTGTCGCCTGCTTTGAGGGCGTTGGAGATAGCAGCGAGCGTAGCGTCGAGGGCTTTCTTAGAGTCGGCTTTGGTGAGACCGGCAGCTGCAATTGCATTTACGAGTTCAGTCTTGTTCATAATAATTTTGATTTTAAGAGGTGAAAAATATGGTGAATTACTCAGTTTCCCTTTATAAATAGGCATTTTACAATGGCAAATATAGAGAGAGTTCGAAATTCTGCCAAACTTTTTTTTGTTTTTTTGAAAAATTAGCGGCAAAATTGGGCAAAATGCCGCTCCAGCCGCCTAAAATCACGGTTAAATGACGGTTACTTTGGCTGCAACGCCGTCTTTCCCGTCGGCTGTGGCAGCCATGATGTAGTACACGCCGGGTGCTACGCGGCGGCCGCTGTCGTTGCAAACGTCCCAGGTGAATGTGCCGCCCGTAGATGTGCCGCGGCGCACGAGCTGCCCGCCCACGGTGACGATTTTCACCTCGGCGTTCAGCGTCAGACCGGTCACGACCACGCGTCCGCTGTATTCGGGGCGCACGGGATTGGGATAAACCTTGATGTTACTCTTGTCGAGCGTGTCGAAAGCCATGGAGGCATCGCCCTGGAAGGAGCAGAGGCCGAGGTCGGTGGCTATCATCACCTCGCCGGTGCTTTGGCGTATGGCGAGGTCGGTGATTTCGTCGGAGAGTAGGGGAGAGTCGGCGGCGGTGTAGTGGGCGAGGATTTCCGTGCCGTCGGCACTGATGAGATAGAGTCCGTTGTCGGCCGTGCCCACCCATTTGCGGTTGGCGGCATCAATGGCGATGGCTGAGACGGGCACGCCGTCGAGGAGATAGTCGGCATAGTTCGTGCCGTCGTTGCGCGGCACTTTCACCTGCGTGATGAGGAAACCGCTGGCGAACCACTCGGAAGGGTCGTCTACGACAAACATGCCGTTCTCTGTGCCTATCCAAATCTTTCCGTCCAAGTCCTGCGCCCAAGCGTAGGCCGATTCGAGCGACACGTTTGTGCCGTCCTCGTTGGTGGCGGAAGTGCGGTAGAGCGCCACGTCGTCGCGGTTGTCGAGCGTGCCTTTCCAGTCCACGCAAAGTACGCCGGAGGTGTGTTCCTCTGTGGTGCGGCGGGCAAGCACCCACAGGCGGCCGGCATTGTCGAAGCGGATACAGTCGGCCGTGGAAACCATTTTGAGCGCTTCGGCATACACGCCGTACCAGCTGCCGTCGGGGCGAAGCACCTGAAGAGCGGTGTCGCGGCGGTTGTTCACCATCCAAAGGTTGCCTTGCGGGTCAAACTGTGCGCCGTAGACGTACATATAGAGCACGGGATGCACGGATTCGTCGTAACCCCTGCCGAGGGCGCTGATGAGCGGGCTGTTCTTATAGTCGTAGTGCTTGACGCATTGCAGGTTGCGGAACTCAAAAAGCCCTTCCGTGCCGACTGCCCAGTGACGGTTGGCATCGTTGGGATCCTGGTAGAGCTGGCAGACATCGCGATAAGGCAGGCCGTTGAGTGTGGCAGAGGGAATGTCTTCGGAGAAATGATACCACTCGTCGTTTTCGTAGTACATGAGCGTGCCCTTTCGGTTGTCAGAGTAATAGGGCAGGCGTCCGCCGGCCACGAGTAGGCGGTCGCCCACGTAGTTGAGGTGGTAGGCGTAGTCGCGCCAAGGGCCGAAACCGCCCAAGGCACTGCCTGCGGGCTGATATACTTTGCTCTCGGCGTTGAGCGCATAGGGCACAAGACCTTGTTCGCCGAGCGATGCCCACAGTTTGCCTTGTTCGGTCATCTTCAAGCAGGTGAGGCGTACGTCGCTCGTATAGTAGCCAGCGAATGTAAGCGGGTCGGCGGCATCGAAGGTATGAACCGATTTGCCGCCGCGCATGAGGGCTTGACGGGAGTTGGCGGTGCAAAACTCGTAGCCGTTGGTAGTGACAAATGTCGCCGTGTGACTGCCGGCGGCATCATCGGGTGAGAAATACCATAATCCTGCCTTGTCCTCGCTGCCGCTAACTGCACGCGACATGAAATAGAGCCCTCCGGCAAAGGGTTGGAGGAACACGGCGGCGAGCTGCTTCTCGACGGTCCAAAGGCTTTTGTCGGCAAGGTTCTGCGTGATGCCGATGGAGCGCAGCTCGTTCTGCAAGCCCACATAGAGGCGGCTGTCGGTGCAGGCGGCGGTGCGGGGTGCTTCGCCAAAGTCTACGGTGGCGGTGACGGCAATGTTGGGCACATCGAGGAGCATGATGCCTGTGCTCGTGCCGATGACGGCGCGGTCTCCGCTGACGGTGAGGAATTTGGTAGAGATGTCCTGTCCGCCTTCGTCCTTGATGTTGGGCAGGTTGCACACTTCCATGTTGTCTAAAAACAAGATGTCGATGTTGTTGTCCTTGAACAGCAGCACGAGGGCGTTCTGCGTGGCGGAGTAGCCCATATATTTAATATAGGTGCTGTGCAGCCCGTCGAGCTTGTCGAAGGTGCGGACTTCCGTGGTGGAGCTGTCGTAGATGAGCAGGTTGCCGCTGTAAAGGGCGTACACCTTGTCGCCCACGGGGATATTGTCGGTGCAGTTGCGGTAGGACATATACAGGTTCCAGCCGCCGATAGGGGCAGCCGCAAGCCACAGCGAGAGGAGCGAGCAGAGGGTGGTGAGCAAAAAACGTTTCATATAAAAGGGGATATGCTATACGCTTTGGTTGAACGAGGTGTTAAGTGCCTTCCAGACAGTTAATACATTTATCATTTTGTTCATTTTTTTACGACAACTTAGACAACTCTTGACAACTTTTTTTCTGTGCTGCCATTTTAATATGACGACAACTGGGACAACTTTTGACAACTTACAGTTGTCTTCCAGCGCTGCGAGCGGGCGTATAAAATATGCTCCGTTGTCTATGTTGTCGTCATATTAAGCGCAAATTGTCAGACTCGGAGTTGTCTTTTGTTGTCTAAGTTGTCGTAAAAATAAAAACGTTCGTTTATTCGGGCTACGCTTATGTCCAATATGAAAACGCGGTGTGGCGCGTTTTATTGCCCGAGGACATATTTGGCAAACTGCGCCACGGCGCGGGCGCGGTGGCTGATGCGGTTCTTCACGTCCACGCCCAGTTCGGCAAACGTCTTGCCGCAGCCTTCTTCGGGACAGAATACGGGGTCGTAACCAAAGCCTTCCGTGCCGCGCTCGGCTTCGGCAATGCTGCCATTCACGATGCCCTCAAAGAGATGCTCTGCGCTGGCTTCGTCGATGTAGGCAATGGCGGTGCGGAAGCGGGCGCGGCGGTTGTCCTTGTCTGCCAGTTCGGCGAGCAACTTGCGCGTATTGGCTTCGGGGTCGTGGCGGTCGGGATAGGCATAGCGTGCCGTATGCACGCCGGGACCTCCGCCGAGGGCTTCCACTTCAAGTCCCGTGTCGTCGGCAAAGCAGGGCAGGGCATAGCGCTCGTGCACGTAGCGCGCTTTGAGCAGGGCGTTGCCTTCGAGCGTGTCGGCCGTTTCGGGAATATCGTCGTGGCAACCTATGTCGGCAAGGCTCACCACTTCGAGCGTGTCGCCCAGAATGTGGCGTATCTCGGAAAGTTTGTGCGCGTTGTTGGTGGCGAATACGAGTTTCATTGTTTTTCTTTCTTGTCGGCTTTAACCTTAATCTTGTCGAACCCTTCGCCGAACACGCCGATTACTTTCGACTGCGAGACGAAGGCGTTGGGGTCGATGTTTTGAATGATGCGGAAAATATTGGTGCTTTCGCGCTTTTTGGCCAGCACCACGAGCACTTTGCGCGACTGCTTGGTGTACCAGCCCTGCCCGTCGAGCACCGTGACGCCGCGGTGCGTCTCGTTGATGGCGGCGGCGATTTCGTCGTATTTCTTCGAGAAGATGAAGAATTGCACCGACTGCCGCCCGCGGTCTACCACGTAGTCGAGCAGGAGGTTGGTGATGATGAGCGTGCAATAGCCGTAGAGCAGTTTGTCCACGGTGGCTTCTGGCAGCAGGATGCTCGAGGTGATGATAATCACGTCGCAGAGCATCATCATCTGCCCAAGCGTCACGTCCTTATACTTGTTGATAATGGCGGCGATGATATCCGTGCCACCCGTTGAACCATTGCTCAGGAACACGATGCCGATGCCGATGCCCTCAATTGCCGCGCCGAGGATACACGACATAAAGGCATTGTTGTTGACCACCTGCGGCAGATGGCTGCGCGGGTTGATATAGGCGAAACTCTCGGGATAGTGCTGCCCGATGTATATCATCACCTCCTGCACGAAGCCGAGCAGGAAGGTGAGCATAAAGACGGCATAGATGGTTTTGAGGCAGAATTTCAGTCCCAGCACCTTCACCGCGATGCAGAGCAGCAGGATATTGACGATAAAGTAAGTGTACTGCACGGGAAAGCCCGTGGCGTAGAAAATCACCGCGCCTGCGCCGGCAAGTCCGCCGGTCGTGATTTCGTAAGGCAACTGAAAGCAGGTGAAGCCGACGGCGTAAAACAGCAGGCCGAGGGTGATGATGACGTAGTCGTGCAGTTCTTGCATGAACGTCGGGTGAAATTTGACTGTGGCAGACATATAATATTATATGTAGTAGGTTGAATGAACTGTGAATTATTTTTTGCCCACGGATTATATTTTTTTTGCCCACGAATCTCACGAATTTACACGAATAACAAAACGTTTCGATAATGGCGACCTGTTCGGTCGCACTAATCACACGAATACAATCATTGAATTCGTGTAAATTCGTGAGATTCGTGGGCAAAAAATAATTCGTTGGTGCACACGGCGGGCGTTTTGCAAATGGCGTGCAAACGAGCGCAGAGCCGAACTTGTTCGGGCTATGCCGAGTGCAGCCGACATTATGAAAAACGCCCCTACTTTACAACGATGTTCACGATGCGCCCGGGCACGACGATGACTTTTACGATTTGCTTGCCATCGAGATACTTGGCGGCGGCTTCCGATGCGAGCGTCTCCTTTTCGATTTGCTCCTTGGAGGCATCGGCGGGGAAGTCGAGCGTGAAGCGCGTCTTGCCGTTGAACGACACGCTGAGCGTCACGCTGTCCTCTTTCAGATAAGCCTCGTCGAAGGCGGGCCATTCTGCGTCGCACACAGTGCCTTCATGGCCGAGTTTATGCCAAAGTTCCTCGGCAAAGAACGGCGCGAAGGGCGACAGCAGCACGGCGAGCGGTTCGAGCACGCTGCGGGCGGCGCATTTCTGCTGCGCGAGTTCGCCCACGGCAATCATGAATGCCGGCACGGCGGTGTTGTAAGAGAATGTCTCGATGTCCTCCGTCACCTTCTTAATCAGCTTGTGCAGCGTTTTGAGGTTTTCCTTGGAGGGCGCGTCCGCACTCACGGCGAAGTCGTCGCCTTTATGGTAAAGGTTCCATGCTTTTTTCAAGAAACGGTAACAGCCGTCAATGCCGTTGGAGTCCCAGGGCTTGCTCTGGCTGATAGGGCCGAGGAACATTTCGTAGAGGCGGAGCGTGTCGGCACCGTATTTCTCGACAATCATGTCGGGGTTGACCACGTTGTACATCGACTTCGACATCTTTTCAATCGCCCAGCCGCAGATGTACTTGCCGTCTTCGAGCACGAACTCGGCGGTGGCGTATTCGGGACGCCATGCCTTGAAGGCTTCCGTGTCGAGCACGTCATTCTGCACGATGTTCACGTCCACGTGGATAGGCGTCACATCGTAGTCCTTGGCGAGGCCTTTCGATACAAACGTGTTCGTGTCCTTGATGCGGTACACAAAGTTGCTGCGTCCCTGAATCATGCCCTGATTGACCAGCTTTTGGAACGGCTCTTCGCTCACCGAAACGCCGAGGTCGAAGAGAAACTTGTTCCAGAAACGGGAATAGATGAGGTGGCCCGTGGCGTGCTCCGAACCGCCTATGTATAGGTCCACGCTTTTCCAGTATTCCGCTGCCTCGGGACTTACCAGAGCCTGACCGTTGCGCGGGTCCATGTAGCGCAGATAATAGGCCGACGAACCGGCGAAGCCCGGCATCGTGGAGAGTTCGAGGGGGAAGACCGTCTCGTTGTCGATGCGCGCGTTCTCAGTCACCGTTTCGCCCACCGTGTCCCAAGCCCAGCGCGTGGCGTTGCCGAGGGGCGGTTCGCCGCTCTCGGTGGGCAGGAACTTCGTCACCTCGGGCAGTTCGAGTGGCAGGCAGTGCTCCGGCACGAGTTGCGGGCGGCCGTTTTTGTAATATACGGGGAAGGGCTCGCCCCAATAGCGCTGGCGCGAGAAGATGGCATCGCGCAGGCGGTAGTTCACCTTGACGCGTCCCATACCCTTCTCTTCGACATATCGCTTTGTGGTGGCAATGGCTTCCTTCACGGTCAGCCCGTTAAGCGAGAAGCCGCCGGCATCTACGCCCTCGCGCGGCGAGTTCATCACGATGCCCTCTTTTGCGTCGAAACTCTCTTCCGACACGTCTGCGCCCTCGATGAGCGGAATGATCGGCAGGTTGAAGTGGCGGGCAAAGGCATAGTCGCGCGAGTCGTGTGCAGGCACTGCCATGATTGCCCCGGTGCCGTAGCCCGCCAGCACGTAGTCTGACACCCACACGGGAATCTTTTCCTGCGTGAAAGGATTTACGGCATACGAGCCGGTGAACACGCCCGTCACCTTGCGGTCGGCGATGCGCTCGCGCTCCGTGCGCTTCTTCGTGGCATCGAGATAAGCCTCCACCTCAGCGCGCTGCGCGTCTGTGGTCATGCGGCTCACGAGTTCGCTCTCGGGGGCAAGCACCATGAACGTCACGCCGAAAATCGTGTCGGCGCGGGTGGTGAAAATCGTAAACGTATCTTCGGAGCCGTCGATGCGGAACTGCATCTCCGCGCCTTCGGAGCGGCCAATCCAGTTGCGCTGTGTCTCTTTAATAGAGTCGCTCCAGTCCACCGTTTCCAGTCCGTCGAGCAGTCTCTGTGCGTAGGCCGAAACGCGCAGGCACCATTGCACCGTCTTCTTCTGCACCACGGGGAAGCCGCCGCGCACCGAAACGCCGTCCACCACCTCGTCGTTGGCGAGCACCGTGCCGAGTTGCGGGCACCAGTTTACCATCGTCTCGCCGAGATAGGCGATGCGGTAGTTCATCAGCACGTTGTCCTTCTCTTCCTCGCTCATGGCCTTCCACTCCTCGGCGGAAAAGCAAAGTTCTTCGCCGCAGGCGGCATGCAGGCCCGCCGAACCCTTTTTCTCAAAACGCTCCACGAGATGGCTAATCGGCATAGCCTTGCCGCACTTTGCGCAGTAGAAAGAATTGAACATCTGGCAGAAAGCCCACTGCGTCCAATGGTAATAGCCCGGTTCGCAGGTGCGCACCTCGCGGTCCCAGTCGAACGAAAAGCCAATCTTGTCCAGCTGTTCGCGATAGCGGGCGATGTTCTGCTCCGTGGTTTTAGCAGGATGCTGTCCCGTTTGTATGGCATATTGCTCGGCGGGCAGTCCGTAGGCATCGTACCCCATCGGGTTCAGCACGTTAAAACCCTTCAAGCGTTTATAGCGGGCGTAAATATCAGACGCGATGTAACCGAGCGGATGTCCCACGTGCAGCCCTGCGCCAGAGGGGTAGGGGAACATATTCAGCACGTAGTATTTAGGCTTTGCCTTATCTTCCTCAACGTGATAGGTTTTATCCTCGGCCCATTTGCTGCGCCATTTCCGTTCGATGTCTTTGTGGTTATATTCCATAAACAAAAAGTAAAAAATGCCGTTTCAAAAGTCTCAAAACGGCTATTATCATATAATATAATTCGTTTTTCAGGGACAAAGTTAGTGCAAGGCGAGTGAAGAGCAAAGAAAAAAGCGGAAAATGAAAGGCGGAGGCTTTCAATTTGCCGTTTTTCTTTGCTCTTCCGAGCCGCCGCCTAACTTATGTAAAGTTAGTGCAAGGCGGCCTAAAAGAAAAAAGCGGAAAAATGTAAGGCAAAGAAACGTTTTTTCAAGGCAGGGCGGCGTTTTTTCCCCTTGCCGCTGCATTTCTTCAAAAACAATCTTGGCGGCAATAGCATTTTTGTTGTAATTTTGGAGCGATTATGCCCTTTTCTTATATGAAAGGCGGCAATTTTGAATTAAAAACAAGCAATGCAAAAGAATAAAACGACTGTTTCGCAGCAAAAAGCGGCGGCGCAGAAAAGCGGCGGCAAGATGCCGGCAAAGATTGCGGCACGCACCGCCTACGCCATCGGCTTTGCGCTCTTCTACGGCTTCTTCAGTTTCACTTACGGCGACGTGCTTGTGCGCGCCGAGCAGGAAAGTTTTTTCAGTTTCGACGCTTCGTTGATGAAGTACGTGCTCGACCAGACTTGCGGCCACCTGTATTGGGCGGGGCGTTTCGTGCTCCTTGCGTGCAAGCATGCCTGGACGGGCGCGCTGCTCCTTGCCTCCGTGGCAGCCCTCACGGCATGGTTGGCCGACCGCGCCCTGCGGTTGCCGGCGAAGTTGCGCGGCGCGGGCTTCGTGCTGCCGGCACTCGCAGCGGGCTGGATGCTCTGGCGCGGTTCAAACGTTTATTATAAATCAGAGCCCTCGCTCATTGTGCTCGTGCCGCTTGGCCTGCTGCTCCTCGCGGCATTGGCGGCCGCCGTGTCGCGGTTGCTGAAAGGCCGTTTCGCTTTCCCAGAAGATGCCTCGGCAAAGCCTTTCGGCGCGGCAGTTCCCATCCTCCTTGTGGCAGTGCTCATTGCCTGCGCCAATATCTTCAATAGCAACGTGATGCTTTCGGCACGCGTGCAAAACCTTGCGCAGCGGGCAGAGTGGGAACAGATTATCGAAGAGGTGCGTGCCGCCAAGCGTCCCACGCGCACGCCGGCAGCCTACCACGCCATTGCGCTCGCGCAGACGGGACAGCTGCTCGAGGGCGTGTTTGATATTGTCTACGATTATCCCGCCGCGCGGCTCGACCCTATCGAGGGCGGCGAGGAATATGCGATGTTCGTGCCCGATGCCAATCTCTACGCCGGCCTTGTCAATGCCGGCTACCGCACCAATATGGACCACGTGGTGATGGACGGGCCGCGCCTCTATTACCTCAAGCGCATGGTGCAGTGTGCCATTCTCAACGAAGAGCATCGCCTGGCGGAGAAATATCTCGACATCATCGGCCACAACCCCTTTGAGAGCGAGTTCGTAGAGAAATACACCGCGCTCAACAACAACCCGAAAGCCGTGGAAGAAGATGCCGAACTCGCCGCTATCCGCACCCTCCTGCCGCGCGAGCAACGCTTTGAGCAGAGCTACCGCATGCCGGCATTCCTCGGCTACAACGTGGGACTGACGGAAGGCTCCGATGCCACGCTCATCACGTCGGCAGCCGCCTGCCTCTACTCGAAAGACCTGCAAGCCTTCCTGCCACGGGCGCAAATCCTCGCGCAAAAGGGCTTCGGCATGGCCAAGAGCGTGATGCAGGCCTTGGCCATCATGTCGCTCAAAGACCCGAATATCGAAAAGATGTTCAATATTCCGCCCTATGTGCACAACGAGGTCAAGGCGTTCTTGATGGAAGCCAAGCCCTACATCAAAGACCGTTACGAGCTGCGCAAGAACTTGAAAGAAAATTGGCTCGGCAGCTATATGTATTATTATTATTGTGAGAACAACGAACCCGACCAAGTGCGCCCCGCCACCGAGAGCAACCACAAGGCAGGGGTCAATTAGTAAGCCCGTTTACTCGTCAACTCGTCTACTTGTCAACTAAAGCCTCGACACTTATGAAAAACAGAATATACCTCCTCGTGCTTGCCGCCTGCCTGCTCGCCTCGTGCGCCCGGCAGGCAGAGATACCCGCAGAAAGCACGCCCGTAAATGAAGCGGCCGACATCTATCCCGATTACCGCGACATCGTAGTCCCGCCCAACATCGCGCCGCTCAACTTCATGGTGAAGTCGGAGGGCGATGAATATGTTGCAGCCGTTACCGACGGCAAGCGCACCGTCACAGCCGGCGCAGCCGCCGACGGCAAACTGGCGTTCGACTCTACGGAGTGGCGGCAGTTGCTCGCTGAAGCCAAGGGCAAGGAACTCGCCGTTACGGTCTATGCCAAGCGCGGCGCGGACTGGGTGCAATTTCCCAAATACGGCATCGGCGTGGCAGAAGAGCCGATAGACCCTTATCTTTCTTATCGCCTCATCGAACCGAGCTACGAACTTTATCGCCAGCTCGGTCTTTACCAGCGCAATCTCGAAAACTTTTCGGAAAGCGTGATTTATGAAAACAACCGTTCCTACGAACGCGACAACAACCACTGCGTGAACTGCCACAATTATCAGGCTTACGACACGCAGCACATGCTCTTCCACGTGCGTGCCCAGCACGGCGGCACGGTGTTCGTGGAAAACGGCAAGGTGAGAAAGGTGAATATGAAATGCGACTCAATCCTGTCGTCTACCGTTTACCCCGCGTGGCACCCCAAGCGCAACTGGGTGGTCTTCTCTTCCAACCAGACGGGGCAGACGTTCCACATGGTGAACCGCCAGAAGATTGAAGTGGTCGACTACGGCTCTGACCTCGTGTTCTTCGATGCCGACAAAAACACGCTGACCAATATCCTCAAAACGGACAGCGAGCTGGAAACCTTCCCCTGCTGGACGCCCGACGGCAAGAGCGTGGTGTATTGCTCCGCCCGCGTGCCGCAGTTTGCTGGCATGCCCGACTCTGTGCGGCGCGACCGCGTGAGCGACATCTACGACAGCCTGCACTACAGCCTGCGCATCATCGACTTCGACGAACAGACCCGCCGTTTCTCCGCGCCCCGCACCCTCGTCGATGCCGACAGCCTCGGCATGAGTATCGCCGTGCCCCGCGTCAGCCCCGACGGCCGCTACGTGCTCTTCACAATGGCCGACTACGGGCAGTTCCATATTTGGCACAAGAATGCCGACCTTTACGTCAAGGATTTGCAGACGGGCGAGGTGCGCCCGCTCACGCCTGCCAACAGCGAGTATGCCGACAGCTACCACACCTGGAGCAGCAACGGCCGCTGGATTGTAGTCGCTTCGCGCCGCGAGGACAATAACTATTCGCGCGTTTTTATCGCTTACTTCGATAAGGATGGGCAAGCCCATAAGGCTTTCCTCCTGCCGCAGGAAGACCCGGAGCACAACATTCTGCTCGAAAAGAGCTACAACGTGCCCGAACTTACCAAAACCGCCGTGCCCGTAACGCCCGAAGAACTCAAAAAGGCGATTTACGACGATGATGCCGCCCAGAAAGTAAGATATAAAAAGCCCGACTAAATATAGAGGCGCGCTCTTTACCAAAACTCGTTTACTTGTTTACTCGTCAACTTGTTTACTATAAAAATCAAAAATATCTCTCCATGAAAAACCGTAATTCTCTCTTTGCTTCGCTGCTGCGCCCGCTGTTGGCACTGCTCGTCGCTAACTGCCTTACGCTGACCGCAACGGCAGAAACCACGCTCGTCTCCGGCAGCGTCTACCGCATCCTTTCGGCCTCATCGGGGCAAGCCCTTTCCACGGGCGGCAGTTACACGAAAGGCGACAACCTCACCATGGAAGTCGCCTCGGCCACGGCTACGGCGCAAGACTGGGTGCTGCTCTCCACAGGTACGAAAAACGTTTACCTTATTTACAACCCCGAGACCGAACTGGCCATTGACCAGGCATTGGATTCTTCCTCCCAACTCCTGCACTGGACGATGGATTTGAAGAATACCAATCAGAAGTTCCTCGTTGAGGCTGTCGACGGCGAAGCCGATACGTACCGCCTGCTCGCTGCCGACGGCTCGAAAGCCGCCACGGTGCAGAGCAGCGGCGCGATAAAGATGCAGGGCGACCTCACGGCAGTCGCTGCCAAGTTCAAGTTTTCCGACACCGGCCGCACGCACAGCATCAACTACCCCGTGGCAGGCATGAACTACGTCATTGCCAACACGTCTACGGGCAAGGTGCTTACCAACCGGGGCGACGGCAGCAACAACGCCCTCATCTATGCCGACGACTACGCCGAGGGCGACTATGCGCAGGTGTGGCAGCTCGAACAACTGAGCAGCTATCCCGCTTACTATATCCTTTACAACAAGACCTACAACTCTGCCATCGACGTTGCCCTCGACAACAAGCGCTATCCTTTGCAGTGGACGCTTGCCACTTCTTACAGCTACAATCAACTGGCACAAATCGAGGCAACCGAGGACGGCAGTTACCGTTTCAAATACACCAAAGGCACGACCTCTTATTACATCACCGCCCTTGCCAACGGCAACACCGGCCTGACGCAGGACGCCAATGCCGCCACTGCCGCCTTTACCCTGCGCGGCGTGGGCACGCCCGAAGATCCCGAACCTAATCCTTGGGAGAACGAGGCCTTTTTTGAGGAAAATAAAGAGCCGGCGCACGCCACCTTCATTCCTTACGCCTCTACCGACAACATGCGCGGCGATGCCAATTACGAGAAGCCTTGGCTCACGCCTGAAAAGGCCGAGGTGCTTTCGCTCAACGGACTTTGGAAACTCAATTACGTCACCTCGCCCGCGCAGCGTCCCGGCGAAGAAGACTTTTGGGGCGACAATGTAGACGTATCGGCGTGGGACACCATCACCGTACCCTCCTGCCTTGAAATGAAAGGCTATGGCGAACCTTTATATATAAATGTAGAATATGCCTTTGCCGACAACCCGCCCTACATTCAGATGAAACCGGGGCTGAACAACTCCGTAGGTTCTTACCGCCGCAACTTCGAACTGCCCGCCGGCTGGGACGGCAAGCGCCTCTTCCTGCATTTTGACGGCATTTACGGCGCAGCCTTCGTTTGGATGAACGGCAAGTACGTGGGCTACACGCAAGGCAGCAACAACGATGCAGAGTTTGACGTCACCGCCGCAGCCCGCACGGGCGAGAACAATGTCTGCGTGCAGGTGTTCCGCTGGAGTGACGGCTCGTATATCGAAGGGCAGGACATGTTCCACATGAGCGGCATTCACCGCGACGTTTATCTCTACGCCACGCCCAAGGCCTTCGTGCGCGACCACTACATCACCGCCGCGCTCAACACGACCTACACCGGCGGCACGATGAACGTGAACGTTGAAATGGACAACCGCGACGGCCTCGCCGCCGCCAAGAAAGTCAAGGTGAGCCTGCTCTCGCCCTCTGGCGAAACGGTGGCCACGGAAACTAAGGACTTTGCCCTCGCCGCCGCCGACAAGACGCTCGCTCAGGACTTCTCCTTCACGCTCTCCAACCTCCTGCCCTGGACGGCCGAAACGCCCAACCTCTACACCGTGGAAGTGGCGCAGCTCTCCGCCGACGGCAAGGAAGAAATGGCATTTGCCACAAAATACGGCTTCCGCACCGTGGAGATTAAGAACAACAAGATGACCATCAACGGCCAGCGCGTGTTCTTCCGTGGCGCGAACCTCCAAGACACGCACCCCGTGCACGGCCGCGCCGTAGACGTGCCCACGATGCTCAAGGACGTTATCCTGATGAAGCAGTCCAATATGAACACCGTGCGCACCAGCCACTACCCGCGCCAGGCAAAGATGTACGCCATGTTCGACTACTACGGCCTGTATTGCATGGACGAGGCCGACCTTGAATGTCACAAGAACTGGGAAGACAATCTCGGCCTTTCCAACGATGCCTCTTGGGAGGCAGCCTACGTGGACCGCGTGGAGCGCATGGTGCTGCGCGACCGCAACCA
>JALFJC010000077.1:0-18494 GCA_022775595.1 Bacteroidales bacterium
TATCAATCGCGGTCTACGTTTCCCCAGGGCGTTGCCCTGGGCTATGGGAAACATTTGGGCTTACAGCCCGCCCCAATCATTTACCGGGCGTTTGTGCAAATTGGTTCATTTACTTTACAGAACAGATTTCACATCAATAGCTCCTTGCCACGATGACGCGATACTTGGCGGGCTTGCCACTCACCATGTCGTTGCCGAGATTTTCCTGGCTGTAACCGTAAGGCACGCAGCGGATAGTGGCCTGCGTCTCGGCCTTAATTTGCGCCTCGGTCTCGGCTGTGCCGTCCCACGGGCAGAGGAAGAAACCGCCGTCCTTGACGCGCTCCTTAAACTCGTTGTAGTCGTTGCACTCGTAGATGTGCTCGTCGAGGAAGTTCTTGGCCTTAGTGTAAATGTTCTGCTGGATTTCCTCCAAGAGTTTGGCAACGTATTCCTCAATGCCTTCGAAGGGCAGCGTTTGCTTTTCGAGCGTGTCGCGGCGCATCAGTTCAATCGTGCCTTCGCTCAGGTCGCGGCCGCCCATAACGAGGCGCACGGGCACGCCTTTCAACTCGTAGTCGGCGAACTTGAAACCGGGGCGCTTGTTGTCGGCGTTGTCGTACTTCACGCGAATGCCCATTTTGCGCAGGCGGTCGGCCAGTGCGCCGAGTTTTTCGTTGAAAGCGTCCAGTTCGTCATCGCCTTTATAGATAGGAACAATCACAACCTGGATGGGGGCGAGGTGCGGCGGCAGCACAAGACCGTTGTCGTCGGAGTGGGTCATGATGAGCGCACCCATAAGGCGCGTGCTCACGCCCCAGCTCGTGGCCCAAGCGTAGTCGGGCTGATTGTTCTTATCGACAAACTGCACGTTGAAGGCGCGGCCGAAGTTTTGCCCGAGGAAGTGGCTCGTGCCGCTCTGCAAGGCCTTGCCGTCCTGCATCATGGCTTCAATAGTATAGGTGTCGAGCGCACCGGCAAAGCGTTCCGTTTCGCTCTTCACGCCGCGCACCACGGGAATGGCCAGCACGTCGCGTGCAAAGTCGGCATAAACGTCGAGCATCTGGCGGGCACGCTCTTCTGCCTCCTCGCGCGTGGCATGGGCGGTGTGGCCTTCTTGCCAAAGGAACTCGCTGGTGCGCAGGAAGAGGCGCGTACGCATTTCCCAGCGCATCACGTTGCACCACTGGTTGCAGAGCACGGGCAGGTCGCGCCACGAATGTATCCATTTGCGGTAAGTGTTCCAAATCGTCGTTTCGCTCGTGGGGCGGATTATCAGTTCTTCCTCGAGCTTTGCAGCGGGATCTACCACCACGCCGTCGCCTTCGGGGTTGGCTTTCAGGCGATAGTGCGTCACAACGGCGCACTCCTTGGCGAAGCCTTCCACGTGTTCGGCTTCTTTCGAGAGGAAACTTTTAGGAATGAGCAAGGGGAAATAAACGTTCTGCACGCCAGTCTCTTTGAAACGCGCATCGAGTGCCTGCTGCAACTTTTCCCAAATGGCATAACCATAAGGCTTTATCACCATGCAGCCGCGCACGTCTGCCTGCTCGGCCAGGTCGGCTTTCACTACAAGTTCATTATACCATTTTGAATAATCAACACTGCGCTTAGTCAGGTTCTTAAGTTCTTTTGCCATACTTTCTTATAAGGTATATATAAATATTGCCTGCAAAATTACGAAAATCTTTGTATCTTTGCTGCGCAAAAAACCATTTATTCAATTATTACCAACCTAAAAACAAACAACATTATGAAAGGACTCAAACTCATGGTTTGCGCTCTTTGCGCAATTTTCCTCGTTTCGAGCTGTGACATGACCAACAAGGCCAAAGGCGGTATGATTGGCGGTGCAGGCGGCGGCGCACTCGGTGCACTCGTAGGCGGCCTCATCGGCGGTGGCAAAGGTGCTGCTATCGGCACGGCCGTAGGCGGTGTAGTAGGCGGCGGCGCAGGCGTACTCATCGGCAACAAGATGGACAAGGCCAAGAAGGCAGCCGAGGCTGCCAAGGCTCAGGCACAGGTACTCACCGACGCTCAGGGCACGCAGTACGTTAAGGCTACTTTCTCCTCCGGCCTGCTCTTCCAGACGGGCAAGTCTACGCTTAGCGCAACGGCTGCTCAGGACATTCAGAACTTCATCACCAACCTCAAAGCCGAAGACACGACCTACAACATCGCCGTTTGCGGTTTCACGGACAACCAAGGCTGGAAAAACAGCACGGCTGAGCAGAGCGTAGCCAAGAACCTCACGCTTTCTGAACAGCGCGCACAGTCTGTAAACGCTCAAATCATCGCTGCCGGCTATCCCTCCGCACGCATCGTACACGTTAAGGGTTATGGCGAAAGCAACCCCGTTGCCAGCAACGCAACTGCCGCCGGTCAGGAACAGAACCGCCGCGTAGAAGTTTACATTCTCCCGAGTAAGGAAATGATTGAAGCTGCCAACGCACAGAGCAAATAAGCAGCCTCTCAACTAAAAAACACCATAGGGTGCGCCGCAAGCGCACCCTATTTTTTTGCCTTTATTTGTCACAAAAGTTATCTTGCTTATGCTCCCGAGGGCGAGTAGGGCGTTTTGCAAAACGCCCGCCTTGCATCCACCCAAAAGCCAAAAATCTGCATATATTCATTATCTTTTTTATGCTTCAAAGGACATGAGTAGGGGCGTTTTGCAAAACGCCCGCCCTAATCCATTCGAGAAAAATCTTTACTTCTACACGTCTTTCTTGCCTTTCCTTTATCTTTTCAATCCGCGCCTCATTGCAGCTCTTTGCAGCGTTAGCTTATATGCGTAGCATGTTAGAGAAGCATAGCCTCCACGCTAAGCCGAACAGCCCATTTGACTTTGCTACGTTAAGCCAAACTCAAAAAGCAGCATCACCATCTCTCAATATATAGATGCAAAACAGATCTGGTTCGTCCGCTCATCGGCCCATTGAACCTTCTTTCTTTCTACTCATCTACTCAAAAACATAAATTTTAGGGTAAATTCTTGCCCGTTTATCGTAAATCAGCGTAAATTCATGGCAGAAACAAGGGCTTTTTCAGGCAAAAAGCAGCTCTAATCGCCGCGCAGCGATTTTTTGAGAACAAGTCACCGTGACGCGAAACTCCTCCTTTACGCCTTATTTTCTGTAAGTTAGAAAGAATTTGCCCCTTTGAGATTTACGTAAAATCTATTTGCTGGACAATGATGCGCAAATACGCGAAATAGGACGATAATAGCAGGAATATCAAAAAATGCGCCCTTTTATTAGCAGCAAGTTTACTTTGGTAATTTACTGCACCGATTTTGTAAATCACATTTATTTGATAACTTTGCCGTCACTTATTAAATATTTCACCCTTTTACTCGTTTATTATTGTCTATTTATTGATGTAAGCGTAAATTACACGGTTTGTCCAATATTGATTTACGTTTTTGTATTCATTATTATACGGGTGATGTATTTACAGGTTATCTTGCTCAAAACCACCCATTAACAGCATTTTCTTTATTAGGTTTAGCGCAAACTCGGTCTTACTAACTGCATATTGCCTCCACTTGTAGGGATAACCCATACTTTGCTGCATTTATTGCACTAAAAACCAGCGAATACACTTATTTTATTGCAGTAATTTATAGGGCGCACTGCGGTGATTTATGATATTGATTTATGAATTTACGGCTCTGTTTATTTCTCTTGTTTATTTCTGTAAATTCACGATTTGCTGCTATGTGAATTTATGCTTGATTTTTGTGATTTACTTCCTTTGCTTATAAGAAAATTTATCTTTACCTTTGTAAAGCAAATGAGGAGGGGCGTTTTTGCGACTTTTCGGCAGCACCCTGGGAAGCAGGCGCGTTTTTCCAAACACCCCTCGCTCCCATTCCTCGCCAAGGACGTTGGCACAGGGACAACATTAAAACAATCTTGTCTTGTCATAAGCATAAAAACGATCGGACACTGATGCCGTTATTTTTACGCTAACGACAGAGATCGTCTGAAACGCCCCAAAGTTACCTCTGGTTGTTGCTGTTGTCGCAGACACCAACCCGCGAGCCCGCCCTTTGCTTCCGCCTGACGGCAACAGCGCCCCACCCTATACATATTATATATATAGCAGCCGCGCACTTTCTTCGTATACACAACAAACTGCATATTGCATACATATTGCAAAACGTAAGAAATTAGCATCAAAGCACACCAGCCCACAAGCAAACAAAACAAAAAGTTAAAATATGAAAGAACGCATCCGTAAAATTATGGAAGAAGCAGGGATGTCGCAAAAGGAATTTGCCGAGCGTCTGAACATCTCCCCCGCTTCACTCTCAAACATCTTGCTTGGCAAGACCAACCCCACCAACTACCACGTGCAGGCCGTGCACCGCGCCTTCCCCGACATCAACATCAACTGGCTCTTCTGCGGAACGGGCGACATGCACACCGCTCCTGCGCCGTCGTCGGAAACAGACGAATTTGGTTTTTCGCTTGAAACTGGTGCGCCGCAACCCGGTACCGTCTCCCCTGCCCCCGCCGGCGGCATCTTTGAAACGGCCGCCGCCCAACCTGCACTTGATGCGCAGACAATTCGCACCGCAACAGCGCCGCAGCATCCCTTATTCGCACAAGAGCAAGCGCCACGACAGGAAAATGCTTATGCAAAGCCCGCAGGATTTCAATTTTCCCCGACTACTCCACAGCAGCCCGAAAAAAAAGAAAGGAGAATAAAGGAAATTCGCGTTTTTTTTGATGATGGAACCTTTGAAGTCTTCACACCTTCAAACAAATAATATTCTAATAAACAACACCTTAAAGCAAAACAAAAGCAAAAAGCGCAGTCCCGAAAGACTGCGTTTTTTTTGACACGCCCGTTTGTGCAAAATAGAAAATAAAGTCGGGGCGTTTTGCAAAACGCCCGCCCCGGATAACCCGGAAGACCCGGATAACCCGGAAACGATAAACGAGGAAAGCAATGACACGGCAAAGCAGCAAGGAGAGCAAGCACTTCAACGACGACCGCAGCCTGCAAGAGTACTCGAAGGCGTGGTACGAGAAAATGGTGAAGATTTGGCTCGACCGTTACAACGACTTCGAAATCGGCATACACCCGCCGCAAAACAGTACGGGCGATTTGCGCAAAAGCATCACGCCCGCAGGCTACCAGGCAGACGCGCTGGAGGCCGAAATGCGCTTTAAGTTTCTCCAGTACGGCATCTACGTAGACCTCGGCACGGGCAAGGGCTACAAGCGCGGCAACGGCGGCGACCTTAAATTCCTCGGAAAAGACTACCGAAAGGAGCATAACCTCGGCAAAGCCCGCGAGCCGCGCCCGTGGTTCAGCAAATCGTGGTATATCTCCACGCAGGTAATCAAGGACGTTTACGCCCGGTTTGTAGGCGACCAGTTTGTGGGGATAATGGATAATTTAGGGAAATAGTTGCACGGAAGGCAAAAGGGGCGTATCTTTGCAGAAAGAACAACTAAAACCTTTCGGAAAGATGAAGACGATACTTTGGATAATAGCAATAGGAGCGGCGTGCATAGGCCAATTTGCCGTGACGCTCGCAATATTAACTATAATAATAATTGCACATTTCGGAAACACACCAAAAAGCGGAGGAAATTACGATGGAACGATAGACAATATTTGAATAATAATTTGTCTTTTTCCATACGAGATAAAAGCCTTTTATTTGCGCAGTAAACGCAAATAAAAGGTTTTTTTATGAACAGCACATACATACAGGAGGTACTTCTTAAAATCAACAGCGCAGACTCGGAGCAGACTGTAAGGAGGCTGGAGCAGACAATTAAGAACTGCGCGGCAGAAAAAGATAAGCTTATAAAAGCAAAGCCCGACCAAAAAGACTGGACGGAGCAGGAGTGGAAGAACTGGCAGAAGTGGAACAGGGAAATGGCTTCAGCAGAGAGGCAGTTGAAGAAGTACGGCACTACTTCAACATACGTGAAAGCCACGCTCGACAATCTGAGCGGAAAGAGCCTTAAAGACCTTAACGCCGCGCTTAAAACTATGCAGAAAGCCCTCGACGGAGGGCAGATAGCAAGAGGCTCGAAAGCGTGGAACGAACTCACGGAGGCAATAAGGAGCACAAAAGAAGAGATAGAACGTGTAAAAGGCGAGACAAAGGTAGTGGAGCAATCAATGGTAGATTGCGCTCAAAAGCCTAAAAACGCAATAGCAAATTTTAGTTCAAAGTGGGGCGGTCTTGCAGCAGTTGTTACTGCAAGCCTAAATGTTTACGACCGCTTTATGGGCAAAGCATCGGAGTACGTCAATAAGTACGCCGAATTGCAGGAGCATATCTCCGGCGTAATCAAGTATACCGGCATGGGCGCAGAGGCGGCGGCAGAACTCAACGAAGAGTTCAAGAAAATGGACACGCGCACCAGCCGCGCCGCCCTCAACGACCTTGCCGCCGACGCAGGCCGCCTCGGCATATCCGGGAAGAAGGACGTGCTCGACTTCGTGCAGGCAGCCGACCAAATCAACGTGGCACTCGGTGCAGACCTCGGAGAGGGGGCTATCAAGAATATAGGAAAACTTGCCACGCTTTTCGGCGACGATAAGAAGCATGTCAAGAAATTTTCACAAATTCAGAAAGCCTTGAAAATGGCTGCCCGTACGGTCGCACTAAACACACGAATGCAATGCTTGATTACACCCGTGTGATTAGTGGGCACAAGGTTGTCCTTTACAATTCCTGATTTCAGAATTTGATTCTATATAAGATTGCATGCTTTTTTCAGTTCTCATCTTTGGATGTTCCAACTAATACAATGCAAAGCTCCCCCTTCTTTCGCTATTTCCGTCATTTCCAACAAATGTATGTGACAATCAGGAAAGGAATCTTTGACATGTTGGTATGCTATTTCATCCTCTTCGATATTGAAAGATGGCATAATAATATGCTTTCCGACCTGAAGAAAATTTATATAAGCCCAGTTAAGTCCTTTACAGGGAGAGGTGACTATATCGTTGAAACGCATTTCTGTCACTGAGAATCCATATTCTACCAGAATATCTTTTATCGCTTTTGCTTCTTCTGGATATTCATCACCATGGTTTCCCATTAGAATACGATTATCTCCACACCACTTGATAAAACCATCAGAGTGCCCATATTTATCTGTGTCATCAGCGTTGAAATCTCCATGCAGAGTCCAAGGAATGATTATCACAGGATGTCCAAGTTCTGATTCTAATTTTTGCTTAAACTTCTCATCCCCCTTTTCATAATGATTTTCTGTATATACCTTATCAGTCATGACTATATAGGGGCCACAACAAACCATATTACCACCATCAATAATTAGGTTTGTTTTGCGACAGTTAATACCCATCCCACGTAGCACTTTTGTGCAATCTGTTATGGTGTCAGCGTCTTCAGGCTTGTTGCTGTTTACTAAATAATCTGGATAATAACGATACTTCACAAACTCTTCTTTCCCCAATTGAATGGGCATGTAGTCACGAGCCCAGTAATCCTCCGTGCAATGTAGCTCTTTTGTCGTTATACCAATACCATTCAGCAAGTCAATGAGTCTATGATAGAACTCAGGATGGCCTTTCTGTTTATCCTTTAACCATGTAGAGAAATACACTTCATTAGTGTCGGAATCGTGCATCAGATTTTCACAACGAACATACCTATATCTTTTGTTCTCGAATATTTCAAAGTCGCTACAGAGTAACTCAAATTCTGGGTATGACGCAAATTGTGTGATAATGCTGCCGAGTTTTTTTTCAATGGTTTGCTGCTTTGTTCGCAGATTCTTTCTTTTCTCACTTACATATGCTACATTGCCATTGTCGTGTTGAATCAGGCGAGGGAAATCATTGTCTACACTTACTGCATTGATAGATCTAAATAGTTCAGAGCAAGCCAGGGGACCATCCAATATCTCACTTCCATCTTCCTTCTCTAATTTGCGTAGAAGAATTCCACCAAAAGAAGCATTATTATCCAGCAAATAGCGTTTTGAATATTTCTTCTTGTCGTTGATGATTATATTGAATTTTATAGAACTTTCAAAATTCAAGTCAATTCCGCCAAAATCGTTTATATACCATTGCATTGCCTTGGAGAAACGAGGATGGGTGATAATGTCTCGATGGTTCTTGTTATAGTAATAGAATTCAATATCTTTGAATAAATAACGTGAACCTTCATACTCAATGACGAAACATTCAAACAGCAGTTTTGCTATATGATCGAAATGCTGTTGGATGTCTGGTACAGTATTACAAGCATCAATAGACATTAATTGTTTAAGTTCTTCTATCTTGCTCATAACAGGAATATTTCGTTTAATTATTTGTTACTGATATGTCTTATGGCATCTTTTACTGCTCTGTCAAATGCGACGCTCTGCCCGGGAACCGTGATGAAAAGATGTACGGCTCCTTGATATTCTATCCTTTGAATCTTTCCGTGCATTCTATCTGCAAGTTCCAATCCTTGATCACGCAGAATATCTCTTTCTGCAGCAATGAGCAAGGTTCTTGGAAGCCTATTCAACTCATCATCGCCACACAGGCCTACGCTGATGGCTGAACTGCGGCTGTTTGCATTAATGATGTACGCCCGATTGAAAGCGTTCATGATTTCAGCGTCCAGTCCGAAGCCTTCACCATATTGTTTCCATGATTCCGAACCATCGTCAAAGGCCTTAGTCACAGGGTAGAACAGAAGCAAGGATTCTATTTTGCCGCGGCATGCTTCTGACAAAGCAGTCGCCAATGCAAGGTTGCCTCCAGAACTGTCACCGCCAATGGTGATGTGGTTGACATCGACATGCAACTCTGTAGCATGATTTATTATATAACTGACAGCTGCAATACAATCATTCAGGCCTTCGGGATAAGGGTGTTCCGGAGCCAAACGATAGTCAAGGGCTATGACGCGCATTTCTCCTGATGCTGCCATGGCATTACAGAATCTACCACAACTGTTGATACTGCCAAACGTCCAGCCTCCCCCATGCAGATACAATAAAACCGGCAGGCAACTATCTTGACTGCCTTTGGGCTCATAAATGCGCATGGTTTGGGAAATCATCTTTGTTTCCACATTGTCAGAATACTTGGGTGGAGCGTTCCGAGAATTCCTGACGGCCATCAACTCAGTATTATCTCCATCTATAGCTTTGAGTATGGCCAAGGTCTGTTTGTGTTGCAGGCCTGGCGGCATATTCTGTAAAAATTCATCCGCCTGGATACGCATCAAACCTTGTTCTACGTTCTCTGCCACATTTAGAACATGTTGGAATTTCATGACACTGTGCATAGCAAACGCACCATCCTCCTGATGACCACAATATGAATCCCCCTTCATAATGCTTGCCCCATATGACAAATGCGAAGATTGACCTTTCACATCTGCAGTCTGGATGAAGCCAAGGAAAAAGGCAAGGAATACAAATAGTAAGCTATGTTTATTCCTCCTGATCATCTGTCTCAAATATATAAGTTCTTCAATTCCGATAGGAAGGCAAATTTTTCATAATTCCTTCTTTAATTCTTCATACAAATCCACCGGCCCCAAATGCCAATATTTGGTACTCTCCAACGAAAGTTTCTTGTACAACTTTGAATGATAGATGCGTGTCAGGCACTCCTGCAGGGAGTAGCCGAAATCATCGTGCAGGTATTCCACCAACCATTGTATTTTCCCCGGCAGGAGTAAATGGAGATTGTCTTGATTTACCGCTATCATATCACTTCAAGATTTTCTTTGATTCTATAAATTTCAGATTTACCAGCGCCTTCTCTGTATGGAAAAGATATTGATCGACCAACTTGTAAGTCTTTAGTTCTCTAATCAGAGTCTCTATGCTGATAACTCCCGATTCATACAGACCGAACTGCAGATATACCCTGTCGTTGGCCACTGGTCCATATACGAGGTCGTAGTCGTGGGTAAAGTTTCTTTTGGTCCTATTTTCCAGGACAAACTCTGCCCACTCCCTGCTCGGCTCTGGGAAGATGAGGGTTTTGAGAGACGGCATCGCGGAGTCATCAAACTCATATACGTTTATATAGCCGGCATTGGCGTATTGTTCAAACATACGTCTTTCCACCCATTCTTTGGCTTGTTTCTCTGATGTGGTGGTGTAAAACCCCTCTCCGTAGTCAAGCCTTCGGTTGGGGCGGAGTATTGCAGGGTGTGCCACTATCTCCAAACTGCCATGATAAACCATCATAAGCCTTTATCCTTTCTTATGTTTATATATTCGTCAATTTCCTCTATCAGCCATTGGCGGCCTTGTGTGTGAAGCGGTTCGTAACACTCGCTAAGATATGCTGTAAGGCCATATTTGGCAAACAAGTCAAGAACTTGCTCGCTTGCCATTCCCTTGGCTGCTCCATATTCCTCTATGCAGAATGCTACGAAGAGAGCGATGTCCTTTTCTTTCTTTTTCATTTCGTTCCTCCTTTCAGTGGCTTCGCCACGCATTTCTGTCCCGTTACTTGAAGATATATTGCAAAAGTACATTATTCCGAAAATACCACGAAACCTTTTGCTGAATATTTGGGCAAGCACTGCCACGCGCGTGCGTGCTTTACGCAATTTTTTCCCCCGAAAAACCTTTCAACCCGTCACACTTGGCGTTATTTGTTTGAATGTAAGGCGTTTGCATAGTGACGGGTTGGAAACTCAAACCCGTCACTAACCCGTCACCAACCCTTCATTGCGGCGGCAATGCCGCGAGCGGCGAATCTCGTTATACACGCATATTCCAATAAACGCATCAGGGCGCACCGAAAATGGTGCGCCCCTTACCCCATGCGGTGCAGGCAATGGTTGGGGCGGGCTGTAAGCCCAGTTGTTGCCCCGAGCCCAGGGCAACGCCCTGGGTATGCGATATTGCATTGATTAAAGTGTCGCGCTCTGTAAGAGCAGCCTTCTTTATGAGGGGCAACGCCCCGTGTGGCGTGAATGTCGTTAATGTGGTTACGCGCTTACGGCGCGTGGCATTTTTGCATGCGCAAAAATGCCAAATGTATTAATCGCGGTCTACGTCCACCCAGGGCGTTGCCCCGGGCTGTGGGCAACTATTGGGCTTACAGCCCGCCCCAATCATTTGCCATGCGGCGCTTTGGGGCGGGCGTTTTGCAAATGGCGTGCAAACGAGGGCAATCAAGCTTGCTTGAATTGCCGAGTGCAGCCGACATTATTCAAAACGCCCCTACTTTTTCAATTTCTCATCAAAGAAGCGGGTGATGGTTTTGAAGAGGTGGTAACGGGTGTTGCCGCCGTAGATGTTGTGGTTGCGGTTGGTGTAGAGCTGCTGGGCGAAGGGCTTGTCGGCCTGCACGTAAGCCTCGCTCACCTCCACAAAGTTGCGGAAGTGCACGTTGTCGTCCGCCGTGCCGTGAATGAGCAGGAGGCTGCCGGAGAGCCGGGCGGCGCGGCTGATGGGGCAGTCGGCATAGCCCTGGGCATTCTGCTGCGGCGTGCGCATATAGCGTTCGGTGTAGACCGTGTCGTAGTATTTCCAGTTGCTCGGCGCTGCCACCGCCACGCCGGCGCGGAACGCGGGGCGACCCTCGCTCATCGACATCAGCGTGTTGAAACCGCCGAAGCTCCAGCCCCAAATGGCGATGCGCCCTTTGTCCACGTAAGGCAGTTTGCCGAGGTAGAGGGCCGTTTCCACTTGGTCTTTCGACTCTTTGCCGCCGAGTTGCAAATAGGTGCATTGCTCGAACTCCGCACCGCGTCCGCCCGTGCCGCGTCCGTCCACAATGACATAGATGTAGCCCTTGCCTGCCATATAGCTTTCATAGAGCGCGCCGCCGAAGAAGCCGAGGTTCCACGAGTCGGTCACTTCCTGCGAGCCTGGGCCGCTGTACTGGTACATGATGACGGGATAGCGCTTCGCGGGGTCGAAGTCGCGCGGCTTCACCATCCAGCCGTTGAGCTGCACGCCCTCCGAGGTGGTGAAGGTGAAAAATTCGTGCTGCGCGAGGAGCGGCTCAATGCGCTGCTTGAGGGCGGCGTTGTCCACGAGCGTCGTGAGCAACTTGCCGTCGGCTGCGGAGCGCAGCGTAGTGACGGGCGGCATGGCGGCGGAGGAATAGACGTTCATAAAGTAGCGCAGGCCCTGCGAGAAGATGGCAGAGTTGGTGCCCGTCTCGGTGGAGAGTTTCTTCTCGCGCCCGTTCTTGTCGGTGCAATACACGGCCTTACGCAACGGACTTTCCTGGCGCGAGGCGTAGTAGAAAGCGCCCGTCTTGGGGTCGCGGCCGTAGAAATCGGTCACGTCGTAGCTGCCGCGCGTCACCTGCTTCACCAGCTGCCCGGAGAGGTTGTAGAGATAGAGGTGGCGGAAGCCGTCGCGGTCGGAGAGGTAGGCGAAATTGTTGCCGAAGAATTTGAGGCTGCCGTAGGCCGACTCTCCGATGTACTTCTTGGCGGTTTCGCGCACGGCGAGGGTGCACTCCGTGGAGCGCGGGTTGCCGATGTAGATGTCCATCTGGTTTTGCAGGCGGTTGAGGGTCACGATGGCGAGTTTGTCGGCATCGTCGGTAAACTTGATGCGGGGCACGTAGCTGTCGCTATCCATGGGCACCTTCATGGTGCGCGTCACACGGTTTTTGATGTCGAATGTCAACACCGACACGGTGGCGTTGCGCGCGCCTGCCACGGGGTATTTGTAGCGGTACGAACCGGGGTATTCGTCATACTCCATGCGCTCGGGGCTCAAGCCCTTGAATTCCTGCATGTCGTAGATCGGCACTTGGCTCTCGTCGTAGCGCACCCAGGCGAGCATAGTGCCGTCGGCGTTGAAGTCGAAGGAGCGGTTTGTGGAAAACTCCTCTTCGTTCACCCAGTCGGGAATGCCGTTTATGATTTCGTTGAACTTGCCGTCCTTCGTCACCTGGCTCTCCGCGTTGCCGTAGAGCAGCTTGACGAGGAAGAGGTTACCGCCGCGCACAAATGCCACCTGGTTGCCGTCGGGCGAGAAGAGGGGCACCTGCTGCGGGCCGCCGTCGGAGAGGGGCTCGAGTTTGCCCGTGCGCACGTCATATATATAATATACGGCGGTAAACGATCTGCGGTAGATGGCTTTCGTCTGCGTCTGGATCAGGATGCGGTTCTCGTCGGGCGAGAGCACGTAGCCGTCGAAATATTTGATTTTAGCGCCCTTAGCCTGCTCCACGTCGAACACAGTGCCGATTTCCTTACCCGTCTTGAACGAGTGGCGCACGATGCGCTTGCGGTCGTCGGAGAGTCGCGAATAGCTCTCGCCGTCGGCCATTGGCGTCACGCCGTAAACGTAACTGGGCGAATAGCAGCCGGCCGTGATGTCTTTGAGCGCGAGCGAGTCGGCCGTGGCAGCCGCCGCGGGGGCGAGGCAGAAGAGCACGGCCGAGAGGAGAATCATGATTTTCTTCATGGGATATAAAAAGTATTTTAGTGAGTTTCTTTCTGCAAATCTACACTATTGTAACAGAATGGGCAAACCTTAATTGAGAAATTCGAGGAAGCGGGGCAGAAAGTAGGGGCGTATAATCTGCCTGGAAGGCACTTAATCACCCAATTTGCTCCGCAGATAATTTCTGCTTTCAGGCAGATATTTTTTATTTTCTCGGACTAAATTCTCCCTTTCTCCTTGATATTTTTTCCTTTCCTATAAGAAAGTTTTTGTTACAAACTTTGTAACGCTTGTTACAAACTTGCTAACACATGTTACAAACTTTGTAATACATGTTACAAACTTTGTAACAAACTTTTTCTGCGCAGATAATGAAAACTATCAGGCAGAAAGGAAAAATTTGCTTGGAGATAATGAAAACTATCTTGCGGATAGTGAGGCAGCCCCGCTCGGCATTGCGCCCGCAATGAAGGGTTGGTGAAGGCTTAGTGACGGGTTTGAGCCTCAAACCCGTCACTAAGCAAACTCCTCACATACAAACGAATAACGCCAATAGTGACGGGTTGAAAGGTTTTTCGGGGAAAAATTTGCGTAACGCGCACGCGCGCGAGGCAACCTTGCCACCAGCCCAAATATCCAGCAAAAGGTTTCGCAGTATTTTCGGAATAATGTACTTTTGCAATATATACATTATATAATATCTCCTGAAAAACACATCACATCATATATGCTTACCATCCGCGACATTTTAGACAAGTTTTCCGCCACGTCCTTCACCCAAAAAGAAAAGGGCACGCAGTTTGAACGCCTCATGAAGGCGTGGCTCAAGACCGACCCGAGATATGCCAATCTTTTCTCCAACGTATGGCTGTGGGAAGAGTTTCCCGGCAGGCACGACTTTGGCGGGAAGGACACGGGCATCGACCTCGTCGCCAAGACCGAACTCGGCGACTACTGGGCCATACAGTGCAAATGCTACGGCAGCAAGGCGGTGATCGACAAGCCCGCCGTCGACTCTTTCCTCGCCACCTCGTCGCGCACCTTCACCGACGAGACCACCTTTCTTTCAGCCGCCTTTGCCCAAAGGCTCTGGATTTCCACCACGAACCATTGGGGCGCGAACGCGGAGGAAGCCATACACAATCAGAACCCGCCCGTCACGCGCATCAGCCTCAGCGACCTCGAAATATCGCCCGTCGACTGGGGCAAACTGCTCGACGGCATCGAGGGCAAGAACGCGCTCACCCCGGGCAAGCAGCCTAAGGACCATCAGTTGCAAGCCATTGCCAAGGCGGAGGAACATTTCAGCCGCAACGACCGGGGCAAGCTGATTATGGCCTGCGGCACGGGCAAGACCTTCACCTCCCTGCGCCTTATCGAGCGCCTCGTGCCGCAAAAGGGGCTCGTGCTGTTCATGGTGCCCAGCATCGCCCTGCTCAACCAGGCCCTCAACGACTGGATGGCCGATGCCGCCCGCCCCGTCAAGGCCGTCTGCATCTGCTCCGACAGCAAGGCCTCGCGCAAGACGCAGCGCAGCACTGCCGCCGCCGACGACACGGAGGAGTCTATCGTCGACCTGGCGCTGCCGGCCTGTACCAATGTGAAGTCTATCCTCCGGCAACTGCAATCGTATAGGGACTACGAGGGGCTCGTCGTGGTGTTCTCCACCTATCAGAGCATCGACGTGGTCAGCGAGGCGCAGAAAGAACTGCTCCGCGCCACGGGCAACGCCTACGGCACCTTCGACTTCATCGTCTGCGACGAGGCGCACCGCACCACGGGCGTGAAACTCTCCTCAAAGGACGAGAGCAACTTTACCAAAATCCACGACAACGCTGCCGTGGCGGGCAAGAAACGCCTCTACATGACCGCCACCCCGCGCCTCTACGGCGAAAGCGCCAAGATCAAGGCGAGCAAGAACGACTGCGTGCTCTGCTCCATGGACGATACCGAGATTTACGGGCAAGAGTTCTTCCGCGTGAACTTCTCCTACGCCGTGGACCACGGCATCTTGACCGACTATAAGGTGCTCGTGCTTACGGTGTCGGAAAACATGATACCCCCGCACATCATGGCGGAAATCCGCAACAACAACGCCAAGGAACTCAACTACGACGACACGGGCCGCCTCATTGGCGTCATCAACGGCCTCTCCAAGAAGATACTGGGCGACAAGGGGATTACCTGGGCTGCCGACCCCCGCATCATGAAACGCGCCCTCGCCTTTACCCACAAGATTGGGAGCGTGCAGGAGCCGGGCACGTCGCGCAACGTGGCGCATATCCTGCCGCGCCTCTCCGAACTCTATGCGCAGGGATTGAGCGAGGAGGAGCAGAGCCAGGTGGTGCATATCCAGTGCAAGCATGTCGACGGCGGCATGAGCGCGGCTGAGCGCACCGATGCCCTCGCCTGGCTGGCCGCCGAGGCCGACGATGCGCAGGAATGCCGCGTCATCACCAATGTGCGCTGCCTCTCGGAGGGCGTGGACGTGCCGGCCCTCGACGCCGTGCTGTTTCTCTCCTCGCGCAACTCGCAGGTCGACGTGGTGCAATCCGTGGGGCGCGTGATGCGCTCTTTCCGCAAGGGCTGCCCCGACGAGAAGAAATACGGATATATCATCATTCCCGTCGTGGTGCCCGAGAACACCAAGCCCGAGGAGGCGCTCAACGACAACAACACGTTTTCCGTGGTGTGGGAAATCCTCAACGCCCTGCGCTCCCACGACGACCATTTCAACGCCCATGTCAACACCATTGCGCTCAACCGCGACAAGGGTTCCAAGGTGACGGTCGGCCTGCCCGGCTTCGGGCAGAGCGGCCTCGGGCAGGAGGGCGGCGGCGACAGCAACGACGGGAAAGATGCCGCGCAGATTTCCAACGGCGAAGTGGCTAAGCAGCTGCAACTGCAGTTCGGCGACCTCCAGCAGGGCATCTTTGCCAAACTGGTCGAAAAGTGCGGCGACAGGCTCTACTGGGAGAACTGGGCGGCAGAGGTGGGCGCCATTGCCCACAAATACATCGAGCGCATCAGCCGCCTCGTCAATGGCGAGGACAGCAAGATGAGAGAAGCCTTCCGCAAGTTTGTGGAGACGCTCCGCCAAAACCTCAACCCGGGCATCACGCCCGACCAGTGCATCGAGATGCTCGCGCAGCACCTCATCACCCGCCCCGTCTTCGAAGCCCTCTTTGCGGAATACGGCTTCATTAAGAACAACTCCATTTCCTCCTCCATGCAGTCGATGGTGGAGTTGCTCGAAAGCAAGGCGGTGGACAAGGACCTCGACATGCTCCAATCGTTCTACGAATCGGTGCGCGTCAATGTGGGCAAGATCGACAACCTCGAGGGCAAGCAGACCATCATCAAAAACCTCTACGAGAAGTTTTTCAAGCGTGCCTTCCCGCTCACGGTGGAGAAGCTCGGCACGGTGTATACACCCGTGGAATGTGTGGACTTCATTATCCGCTCCGTCGACGACGTGCTGAAAGCGGAGTTTGGCACCGCCCTCACCAATGAGAACGTGCATATCCTCGACCCCTTCACGGGCACGGGGACCTTCGTGACCCGCCTGTTGCAAACGGGAGTGATAGCCCCGCAGGACATGGTGCGCAAGTACACCCGCGAGATACATTGCAACGAAATCGTGCTGCTGGCCTACTACATTGCCGACGTCAACATCGAGTCGGTCTTTCAGGAGCAATGCCCGCAGCCGGAGTATCTGCCTTACAACGGCATCTGCCTCACCGACACCTTCCAACTCGGCGAGCAGAGCGACGGCGACATCTTCAAAGACTTTTTCAAGGAAAACTCCGAGGCGGTGGAAGAGCAGAGAAGAACGCCCGTGCGCGTGATTATCGGCAACCCGCCCTACTCAATCGGTCAGAAATACGCCAACGACAACGCGCAAAACCAAAGATATCCCAAACTCGAAAAGAGATTGGCAGACACTTATGTGGAAAGTTCCAATGCCGCTCTTTCCAAAGGCCTTTATGACAGTTATATCAAAGCCTTCCGCTGGGCAACCGACAGAATAGACTCTAACGAAGGCGGCGTGATTGCCTTTATCAGCAATGGTGCATGGATTGATGGCAATGCGCACGATGGCTTCCGCCATTCGCTTGCGCAGGAATTTGATAAAATCTTTGTTTTCAATTTGCGCGGCAATCAGCGAACCAGCGGGGAACTTTCGCGCAGAGAAGGTGGTAAAATCTTTGGCGGCGGCAGCCGTACCCCAATCGCCATCACGATACTCGTGAAATATCCCAAGGCACGCGCCACGGACCACTGCGAAATCCACTACCACGACATCGGCGACTATCTCGACCGCAACGCGAAACTGAAAATCATCAAGGACTTCCGCTCCTACAAAAATATCCCCTGGACGCTTATTCAGCCTAACGAGAAAAACGACTGGATTAACCAGCGCGACGGCGTGTTTGACACGCTTTTGCCCCTTGCCCCCGATAAGAAGTTTGACTTGAAAGCGCAAAGCGCGTTCCTCACTTATGCGATTGGTGTCGCAACAAATAGGGATGCATGGGTGTCAGGTTTTTCAAAAGCCGATGTTGCTCAAAATATGCGAGATATGATTGATGTGTATAATGCGCAAATCGGGAAAGACGTTGTTGAAGAAAACCCACAGAGAATAAGTTGGACAAGGGCACTTAGAAGAGATTTGGATAAAGGCACAGAGCATAAGTTCAACGAAGAGGCCTTTGTTCCTACCTCATACAGACCATTCCAAGAAATGCACCTATATTATGATAGACCATTTATTGAAAGTCCTGGTTTATTTAATTGCATTTTCAAAGGAAACAATCAAGTTATAGTAGTTAATGGCATTGGCGCATCAAAAGACTTTTCTTGCTTAATAACAGATAACTATCCTATTTTGGATTTACTTGAAAAATCTCAATGCTTCCCCTTATATTGGTACGAAGAAAACAAGCATGCGAATAAGCGCACCTTGTTTGACGAAGAGAACAAGGGGCGCTGGACGCGGCGCGACGGCATCACGGACTGGTTCTTAAAGGAAGTGCGCCAGCGATTCAGCGGGGCAAAAAACCTGACTAAGGAAGACATCTTCTATTATATCTACGGCCTGCTCCACTCCGAGGACTACCGCAACCG
>JALFJC010000024.1:0-13742 GCA_022775595.1 Bacteroidales bacterium
GGGCGTTTTCCAAACCGCCCCTACTCGTGTTTACTAATTATTACTTAAACGGTTTGCGCCAGTCGCAGCCTTCTTTCCAGCGCGAGCAGCCGTAGGCCGTTTTTCCTTTGATGACTTTGCCGATGCCGCATTGTGGGCAAATGCTGCCGGCGCGTATCACGCGCTTGCGCTGCTTCGGTAGCTCGTCCTGGCTCGCGGCAGCTTGGGGCGGGGTGGCGGCAGGCGCTTCGAACGTGACGCGGCGATTGGAGTTGTCCGAGAGCACTTGCACGACCACGTCCGAGACCATTTGCTTCAACTCGCCGATAAACTGCGCCGGGCTGTACTCCCGCTGCTCTATGAGGCGCAGGCGGTGCTCCCAAATGCCCGTCAGCTCCACGCTTTTGAGCAAATCCTCCTTAATCAGTCCAATCAACTCTACGCCCGTCGGCGTGGCGATGAGCGACTTGCGCTGCTTGCGGATATACTGCCGCTTGAAGAGCGTCTCGATAATGGCGGCGCGGGTAGAGGGGCGGCCGATGCCGTTTTGCTTCAATGCCTCGCGCAGGCTCTCGTCGTCCACCATCTTGCCCGCCGTCTCCATAGCGCGGAGCAGCGTGGCCTCGGTGTAGGGCTTGGGCGGTTGCGTCGTCTTCTTCGTGAGCCCCGGCTTGTGTGGGCCGCTTTCCCCTTTCGCGAAAGCGGGGAGCGTGCGCTCCTCGGCGTTGTCGGCGGCAGAGTTTTTTGCGGCTGCCTCATCGTCGGGCTCATTAGCCGGCACGCCCGCCGCGCCCGATGCCGGCACGTCGCGCCAGCCCGCCTCGAGGATTTGCTTGCCCGAAGCGCGGAAATTCACGCCGCCGGCCTCGCCCATGACGGTCGTTGTGGAGAATTTACAGTCGGGATAGAAGTTTTGGATAAAACGGCGGCAAATCAGGTCGTACACGTTGCGCTCCACGTCGGTCAGCGCGTTAGCCGGCACGCCCGTGGGGATAATGGCGTGGTGGTCGGTCACCTTAGAATTGTCGAACACCTTTTTGCTCTTGCGCAGCGGTGCGCCGCGCAAGGGCGTGAGCAGGTTGCCGTAGACTGGTGCGATGCCGTTGAGAATACCTTTACATTTAGGATAGATGTCGTCCGTGAGATACGTTGTGTCCACGCGCGGATAGGTGGTGAGCTTGCGCTCGTAGAGGCCTTGGATGATTTGCAGCGTCTGCTCGGCAGAATAGCCGAACTTCTTGTTGCATTCCACTTGCAGCCCCGTGAGGTCGAAGAGGCGCGGCGGTGCTTCCGTGCCGTTTTTCTTAGCCACGGAGGTCACGGTGAACGGCGTGCCCTCGATTTTAGCCAGTGCGGCGCGTCCCTCTTCCTCCGTCTTGAAGCCGCGCCGCAGCGCGCCCTTTTTGTCGCCCGGCGCGGCGGCTTCTTCTTCCTCGTCGTCGAGCACAGCGGTAAAGAGCGTGTCGCGGTAGGTCGTGGCGAGCACCCAGTAATCCTCGGGTTTGAAATTCTCAATCTCCTGTTGGCGGTTCACGATGAGCGCGAGCGTGGGCGTTTGCACGCGGCCAATGGAGAGCGGCTGCTGCCCTTGCCGGCGGTAGCCGCCGTATTTTAATGTATAGAGGCGCGTGGCGTTCATGCCAAGCAGCCAGTCGCCGATGGCGCGGCAGAGACCGGCTTCGTAGAGCGACTGCTTTTCCTCTTGCGGCAGCAGGTGCTTGAATCCCTCGGCGATGGCCTCCTCCGTGAGCGACGACACCCAAAGCCTTTGCACGGGACACTTTGCGCCCGCCTTTTGCATGATCCAGCGCTGTATGAGTTCGCCCTCCTGGCCGGCATCGCCGCAGTTGATGATGCTATCGGCGCGGTCGATAAGTTTCTTGATAACGCCGAACTGCCGCTGCTTCGATGCGCTGTCAATAAGGCGTATGCCGAAGCGTTCGGGCACCATGGGCAGCTGGCCGAGCGACCAGTGCTTCCATGCTGGCGAGTAGTCCTCGGGATATTTCAACTCGCAGAAATGTCCCATAGCCCAGGTCACCTGATAGCCGTTGCCTTCATAGTAACCCTGCTTCGGCTCGGTGGCCCCGAGCACCTGCGCAATGTTTTGCGCCTGGCTTTGCTTTTCTGCGATGCAGACAATCATATATATTAATATGGAGTATGTTTAGACATAAGGCTTGCCGCCAATATTTAAGGTCTTACGAGTATGGGCGTTTTGCATAACGCCCATACTAATATACAAACCGCAACCGTTCGCTGTCGAAAGCGATGCCATCGGCGGCAAAATAGCGGGCGAGCGTGCCGTCGGCGGCCAGGGCTCGGGGCGTGCCCGTCTGCAAGCCGTGGGGCGTGAGCAGCCAGAGACGGTCGGCGAGGCGGAAGGCAGGCTCGAGGTCGTGGGTCGAGAGCAGAATAGTCTTGCCACGGTCGTGCGCGAGGCTTTGCAGCAGGCGCAGCGTGCCGATTTTGCCGGGAAAGTCGAGGAAGGCCGTCGGCTCGTCGAGGAGAATGAGCGGCGTGTCCTGCGCCAGCGACTTGGCAATCATCACCCTTTGCCGCTCGCCGTCGGAGAGCGAGGCGAGGGCGCGGCTGCGCAGGTGCGCCGTGCCAGTGAGGCGCATGGCCTCGTCCACCAGGCGTTGGTCGGCCTCGGAGAGGCGGCCCGAGAGCGGCGTGTAGGGCATACGCCCCGCCGCCACCGTTTCCTCTGCCGTGAGATGCCCCGTGTCGGGGCGTGCCGTCAGCACCACAGACAGCCTCATGGACATCTGCCTTACGGAAAGGCTCGCAATGCTTTCGCCCATAATCTCTATGCTGCCCGAGAGCGGCGGCAGCAGTCCCGAGAGCGTGCGCAGCAGCGTGCTCTTGCCCGCGCCGTTCACGCCGATAAGGCACGTGAGGCTTGCGGGCGGCAGGGCGGCGCTGAGGTTAGAGCCCACCGTGTGCCGATGCCGCCCCGTGCCGTAGCCCACGGCGAGGCGGTCAAGGCGCAGGGCGGAAGAGTCGGGAGAGGCAGGGAGCATTTATGCTAATTTGCGTTTGAGAATGGCAGAGGCGCGTTCCAGTGCCACGTTGATATTGGGACAGATATGGTCCTTGCCGAGCAGATGGTAGAAGCCTGCGTGCTCCAGCACCTCGTGCACCTTAGGCTGCACGCCCGAAAGCACGATGTGCGTGCCTTCGCGGTGGCTCATCTCGCAGAGGTTTTGCAGGTTGTGGATACCCGTGGAGTCGATGAACGGTACGCGGCGCATGCGAATGATGCGCACCTTCGGGTGGCGGTTGAAGCTCGTCATCAGGTCCTCAAACTTATTGGCGATGCCGAAGAAGTACGGGCCGTTGATTTCGTAAACCTCCACGCCTTCGGGGATAATGAGGTGCTCCTCGTGCACCTCCGCGTCGGTCTCCTCGTTCGGGTCGATTTCATCGGCTATCACCTTAATCTGCGTTGTCTCAGCCATGCGGCGCATGAAGAGCAGGCAGGCGATGAGCAGACCCACCTCGATGGCAATCGTGAGGTCGAAGATAACGGTGAGCAGGAAGGTGATGATGAGCACCGTGATGTCGCTCTTCGGGTTTTTCATCAGTTGGAGGAACGTTCGCCAGCCGCTCATGTTGTACGAAACAACCACCAGCACGCCGGCGAGGCACGCCATGGGAATATAGGCGGCGAGCGGCATCAGCAGCAAGAAGATGAGCAGCAGCACCGCGGCGTGGATAATGCCGGCCACGGGCGTGCGGCCGCCGTTGTTGATGTTCGTCATCGTGCGGGCAATGGCACCCGTGCAGGGAATGCCGCCGAAGAGCGGCGTGCAGATATTGGCAACGCCCTGGCCGATGAGTTCCTGGTTGCTGTTGTGGTGGTCGCCGCACACACCGTCGGCCACCGTGGCGGAGAGCAGCGACTCGATGGCGCCCAGCACGGCAATCACCATAGCCGTGGGCAGCAGCGACTTAACGCCCTCCCAAGAGATGTCGGGCACCGTGAGCGGCGGGATAACGGCCTTGATTTCGCCGAAGCTGTCGCCGATGGTCGTGATGTGCATGCCGTCGGCATAGGCGTTGATGAAATACACGCCCACCGTCATCAGGATAATCGCCAGGAGCGATCCGGGTATCTTTTTCGACACCTTCGGGGTGAGGGCGATGATGAGTATGCTCAGCACGCCGATGCCCGCAGTGAGCCAGTCGATGGTGCCGATATGCTCGAAATAGAGTGCCCATTTGGCGAGGAAGTCGCCTGGCATCTTGCCCGGTATCGCCAGCCCGAGGAGGTCTTTCACCTGCGTGGTGAAAATGGTGAGGGCGATACCGCTCGTGAAGCCCACCACGATGGGATAGGGGATAAACTTAATGATGGTGCCGAGGCGGAAGAGTCCCAGCAGGATAAGGAACACGCCGGCGAGCATCGTGGCTATCATCAAGCCCGACAGACCGAGTTGCGGATTACTTACGATGCCGTAGATGATAACTATGAATGCGCCCGTAGGACCGCCGATTTGCACGCGGCTGCCGCCGAGGGCGGACACGAGGAAACCGCCGATAATGGCGGTGAGAATGCCCTGCGAGGGCGACACGCCCGAGGCAATACCGAAGGCGATGGCAAGGGGCAGTGCCACAATGCCGACAATCAGGCCCGACATGAGGTCGGCCATGAACTTCTCTTTGTTGTAATGCCGCAGGTCTTTGAAAAGGCGCGGCGCAAATACAGAGTTCTTCATAATTGCTTTGTTCTACTTGTCCTAATATGGCTTCTTTCTTCTAAGAAAGTGCAAAGTTAAACATAATTTTGCGGTTTTAAGCAGTCGCTTCTGCGACTATTGCGTCATGGCGTTATAAGAAAAGTGTTTTTTCCAAAGGCAAACCCGTTCTTTGCCCCTTCAAAGCCATTACACCACAATTGTGGGGAAGGCACACCACAGTTGCGGGGAAGGCTCACCACAATTGTGGGGAAGTCTCACCACAGTTGTGGTGAGACAAATAAACTGCGTTCCCGACTGATTTTGCCCAAGGAGTTCACGGCTGAGCCCGTGATACTTTTGTTTAATAGAATTTCTGCTTGTCCCGGTTGCCGTTAAAATGCAAAAAACTAAGCATTATCCCGCCAACAGATACGTGCCTCTTATAAGACATTTGCAAAAAATGCGTAACTTTGCCGGCAGAAAAAGCCCTTTTGCTTTATGGGAAAGAAATTGAATGCCGTGGTAGGTCACCTGCGCCGCCACAAATACCTTTGGACCACGCTCGTCTTCCTCCTTATCATCGGCGTGCTCGACGAGAATAGCCTTATCTATCGCTATCAGTTGCACGCACGCAATGAGGCCACGCGCGCTGAAATCAGGAAGTACGAGGCTCAATATATGCGCGACCAGCGCGATTTGCAGGAAATGCAAAACAGTCCTGATGCCGTGGAGCGCGTGGCGCGTATGGACTTGTTGATGAAAACGCCCGATGAGGACGTTTACGTTATTGAGTAGACCATACAATATTATATATAGTCTCAATCATCGAAATGAGCCATCTCCAAACCTTACTCTTTCGCATAGGTGGCGTGCTGATGATCATCGGCGCGGTGCTGCCGCTCTTCGTGCCTGCCGTCGCGCCCTATGTCTACACGCTTGGCGCGTTGCTTTTCTGTCCCATGCAGATGCTTGACCGCTACGAGGGTAGCAACCCCGTTATGCGCCGCTTGCGCCGCCAGCAACTGTTTGGTAGTTTTGCCCTGCTCGTGGCGGGCGCGCTGATGTTTTTCAGTCTTTACCACATCCCGCCTTTCCGTGGGCGCGAGTGGCAGATTGCCCTCATCATTGGCGCAATCTTTGAAATTGTGCCGGCGTTCAGAATGAAAGAAGAGAAATAATGTATATATGAAGAAACGTGTCGAATCCCTTTTTGCATTGTTGATCCTTTTATTCGGGAATGTTTTCTGTAATACTATCTTAGTTAGTTGCAAAGAAAATGAGCCTGTTGCGCTAGATGAACCTATAGTTCGAGACACTATAGTTCTATCAACCCCTATAATTCCCGAAGAAAACTTATGGGAAGATAAAAACGACATCGAAGGAGTTCGCGCAGCAGCCTATCAGAAGATAACGCAGGCTTCCATCACCAGCAGAATGCTCTACTGGGGTGAGTTCAGAGGCGACAACCTCGACCTCAACAAGTTGGAGAATACATCTATCATGTATTTGCAGGACGGTGTACTTCAACCTACCGACAACATGTTCAGTTGGTCAGATTTCTATTCCGGCATCAACTATTGCAACCTCGTGCTTAAAAAGGGTGAGGAAATTGTTGCCAACGGCACAGAATCCAATTTCTCTAATTCAGACTGGTGTCCCATTAAGGCAGAAATGCTCTCTCTTCGCGCACTCTATTATTTCTACCTTGTGCGTGCATACAGAAACGTGCCTTTTGTAACTGCTCCCGTACACACTGATGAGGAAGCGCTTAACAGCCGTGTAACCGCTACGTCGGGTCAAGCAATTCTTGCTTCTTTAATCAACGACCTCGAAAGCGCGGTGAATTTGGCACAAGTGCGTTACTCGCAACCTTCCGACAACAAGGGACGCTTCACACGCAATGCCGTGCGCACCCTTTTGGCCGATATCTATCTTTGGCAGGGTTGTCTGTGCAAGCGTACCGATGCAAATACTGCCCGTCAGTGCTTCGAGAAAGCATACCAGCATTCTACCCAGGTGCTGAACGATATGATGGCAAAGTATAAGGAAGATTTGGAAAAGAACATCAATTCAGCCACTAATGAGCAGCTAACTCAGAAATACCCCATGTTGCTCAACATGCCAAGTACGTTTCCAATTGCAGATAATCCTTATAACGAGATTTTCGGACGCAAGAACTCTGACGAGAGTATCTTTGAGATACAATTCAGCAATGCCGACAATAATAAGAATACGTCGATTACTTCTTACTTAGGCTATTATTCCAACCAAGAGATGCACCCCGCTATTATGACGGTTTCGTCTTCTCTCCTCAATACCTCGATGGTTAACCCCGAAGTAGGATTTGGAAAGACGGACTTCCGTATGGTTGAGACGTGCGATATCCGCTACAAGGAGACAAAGAAACCTATGCTCAAGAACATTGCCACCAGTATTTATATTACAGATATGGAGAATGTATCTTTGGGTTATAGCGCAAGCTATCGCACCAGCAATGAACAATATGCCAACTGGCCTGTCTATCGCCTTGCCGACCTTTTGCTGATACGTGCCGAAGCCTGTGCGCGTTATTGGAATATCGTTAATTCTGGCAAGAAAGGTGAAGACTTCACAGAAGAAGCCTCATATCCTTTTAGTCTTACGTCTTACAATATTTCCGAGGCTTTTGCTTCTGTCAATGCCCTCTTTAAGCGTAACAATCTTAAACTGGTCGGTTCTGACGATGCTTCTGATGTCGCAACCGAGTTTAAGGTAGACAGACTTTCTTCAACCTATTCAGCCAAGCTTACTTGTGCAGAATTGTTGCCCCTTGTTTACCGCGAGCGTCAGCGTGAGTTAGTAGGCGAGGCCAAGCGTTGGTTCGACCTCGTTCGTCAGGCCGAATATTCTGGCGATTTCAAGGCTACGCTTACTGACTTCGGAACGTTCAAGACTTCTGTGAAAAACCGCTTAACTTCTATCAATGCCTTCTACAATCCTATTTACAGCGAAGAGTTGAAAGTAAATGGCGTTGAGTACGGCGGTGGATTAGTTCAAAACCCGGCATGGTATAAATATTCCAAACATTAATAATATAAATATGAAAACCATTTCTTTGCAACTCAACAAGGCGGCGCAGTTCCTTGCCGCCAACGCAATTGAAAAACTCGAACCGCAGGTAAAGGCCGCCCAAGACGCTCTTGAAAACGGCACTTGCGCAGGCAACGACTTCCTCGGCTGGCTGCACCTGCCCTCAACCACTACGCCCGAACTCGTGGCAGATATCAAGGCCGCCGCACAGACGCTGCGCGAAAACTGCGACACCATCGTCGTGGCTGGCATCGGCGGCAGTTACCTTGGCGCGCGCGCCGTCATCGAAACGCTTTCCAACAGTTTCGAATGGCTGAGCAACAAGGGCGAAAACCCCGTTATCCTCTTCGCCGGCAACAATATCGGCGAGGACTATCTCTACGAACTCACCGAATATCTCAAAGGCCGCCGCTTCGGTGTCATCAACATCTCCAAGAGCGGCACCACCACCGAAACCGCACTCGCCTTCCGCCTCCTCAAGAAGCAGTGCGAGGAGCAGCGCGGCAAGGACGTGGCGCGTAAGGTCATCGTGGCCATCACCGATGCCAAGAAGGGCGCGGCCCGCGTCACCGCAGACAAGGAAGGCTATACCTCTTTCATTATTCCCGACAACGTGGGCGGCCGTTTCAGTGTGCTCACCCCGGTAGGTTTGCTGCCCATCGCCTGCGCCGGCTTCGACATTGAGGCCCTGCTGAAAGGTGCGACCGACATGGAACGCCTCACGGGTGCCGACGTGCCCCTCGCCGAGAACCCCGCCGCACAGTATGCCGCCATTCGCAACGCCCTCTATCAGAGCGGCCGCAAGATTGAAATCCTTGCCAACTATCAGCCGAAACTCCATTACGTAAACGAGTGGTGGAAGCAACTCTATGGCGAGAGCGAGGGTAAGGACGGCAAGGGCATTTTCCCCGCCGCCGTCGACCTCACCACCGACCTCCACTCCATGGGCCAGTGGATTCAGGACGGCGAGCGCACGATCTTTGAAACGGTCATCTCTGTGGAACAGCCCACACACAAACTCCTTTTCCCGCACGACGAGGAAAATCTCGACGGACTCAACTTCCTTGAAGGCCGCCGCGTGGACGAGGTGAACAAAATGGCAGAACTCGGCACGCAACTTGCGCATGTGGACGGCGGTGTGCCCAACATCCGCATCAGCATCGAACGGCTTGACGAGTACAACGTAGGCCAGTTGCTCTACTTCTTTGAAACCGGTTGCGGCATCAGCGGTCTGCTGCTCGGTGTCAATCCTTTCAATCAGCCGGGCGTTGAGGCTTACAAGAAGAATATGTTTGCCCTGCTCGGCAAGCCCGGTTACGAAGCCGAGAGCCAGGCCATCAAGGCAAGATTGTAAGGGTAGGGTAAGGGCGTATAGCGTTGCGCTCTGGCTGGAATCGGGTCAGAAATACGCGTTTTTCCTTGGAAATCGGGTCAAATGCCGCCCGAAAAGCGCGGGAAAGGGTATAAATCCTGCCCGATTCCGTTAAATCTAAATGCACATGTATTACGAACACGCGATACAGAAATATAAAGAGCAGCACAACCTTGCGGTGTTTTGCCCCAAGGCTGTGCTGTTTGACATGGACGGTGTGCTCTTCGACTCCATGCCCAATCACGCCCGCTCATGGGCAAGGGTGTGCACAGAGTTCGGGTTGGAGATGACGCCCGAAGAGGCTTACATGCACGAGGGTCGCACCGGGGCTTCTACCATCAACCTCCTCGCGCAGCGTTACTGGCACCGCGATGCCACCGAACAGGAAATCAATGACATCTATGCCGAGAAGTGCCGCCTCTTCAACGCCTGCCCCGAGGCGGGGCGTATGCCCGGAGCCATGGAGTTGCTCACGCAGGTCAAGGCGGCGGGGCTGACCATTGTGGTCGTCACGGGCAGCGGCCAGCAGTCGCTGCTCTCGCGCCTCGAAAGCAATTACCCCGGTTTCTTCCGCCCCGAACTTATCGTGTCGAGCAAGGACGTTAGCCGCGGCAAGCCCGACCCCGAGCCTTATCTCATGGGTTTGCAGAAGGCAGGCGTGTGTGCCGAAGAGGCACTCGTGGTGGAGAACGCGCCGCTCGGCGTGCGTGCCGCCGTGGCCGCCGGCATTTTCACCGTGGCGGTAAACACCGGACCTTTGCCCGAGCACGCGCTGATAGGGGAGGGGGCCAACCAACTTTTCCCCTCGATGCAGGCCTTTGCTGATGCTTGGCCGGCGTTTTATGCTTGCTTTGGTTAAATCGAGAGATTGGGGCGGACTGAAAGTACTTTCAGCCCGCCCCAATCTATTTGCCTCTCCTTTTCTTTTACAAATCATGCTGCCTCAGCCGATAGGCGGCGAGTTCGGCGTAGGGCGTGTCGGGGCGACCGTAGTTGGCGTAAGGGTGGATGCTGATGCCGCCGCGCGGGGTGAACAAGCCCGTCACCTCGATGTACTTCGGGTCCATGAGGCGGATGAGGTCTTTCATGATGATGTTCACGCAGTCTTCGTGGAAGTCGCCGTGGTTGCGGAAACTGAACAGATAGAGTTTCAGGCTTTTGCTTTCCACCATGCGGCGATCGGGCAGGTAACTGATGCGGATTTCCGCAAAGTCGGGCTGCCCAGTGATGGGGCAGAGGCTGGTGAACTCGGGGCAGTTGAAACGCACCCAATAGTCGTTGTCGGGGTGCTTGTTTTCAAAGGTTTCCAAAACTTCCGGCGCATAGTCGCTGCGGTATTCCGTTTTCTTGCCAAGGGCGTTGAGGGTAAGGTCTTCGCGCATATTTATTTTGATTGTGTTATAGTGAATCGGTTATTTTGAAGCATAAGACCCTACTCGCGAGTCCCTGATTTTTCAGCCAAATACTTTTCCAAACCAGCGCGGCGCAGGCGGCAGGCGGGGCACTCGCCGCAGCCGTCGCCGGGAATGCCGTTGTAGCAGGTGAGCGTATCGCGGCGCACGAGGTCGAGCACGCCGAGTTCGTCGGCAAGCGCCCACGTCTCGCATTTGTCGAGCCACATCAGCGGCGTGTGGAGCACAAATTGGTCTTCGAGGGCGAGGTTGAGCGTCACGTTGAGGCTTTTGATAAACGCGTCGCGGCAGTCGGGATAGCCCGAGAAGTCCGTCTGTGATACGCCCGTTACGATGTGGCGAATGCCGTGCTGCTGCGCAAACACGGCGGCGATGCTCAGGAAAAAGAGGTTACGCCCCGGTACGAACGTGTTGGGCGGCGTGCCGGCAGGCTTTTTCTTGTCCATCACGACGGAAGGGTCGGTGAGCGAGTTGTGGCTCAACTTGGCGATAAAGGGAATGTCCATGCGCTCGAAGCGCACGCCCGCGCCCCGCGCAATCTTTTCGGCCAGTTCCACTTCGAGGGCGTGCTTCTGCCCGTACACGAAACTAAGGGCCGTGACGCGGGCAAAGTGACGCTTTGCCCAAAAGAGGCAAGTCGTTGAGTCCTGCCCGCCGCTGAACACCACGAGGGCTTCCTCGTCGCGGATGTTTTTGATAGGGTCGATCATGATTATAGAGAATTGTATTTACAAATCCGTGATGCGCCAAAAGCCGTAGCGCACGTTGTCGTCGATAACGTCTTCGCCCTCGATGCGCTTGAGCAGCCGCACGATGCGCACTGTGAGGGGCAGCACGATGATTTCGTAGAGCGTCTTGAGCAGCACCTGCGTGAGCATAATCACGGGTAGCACCTGCCAGGGCACCACGCCGCCTAAGGCCAAGGGGAAGAAAATCAGGGAGTCCACGCTCTCGCCCGCCACAGTGGAGAGTATGGCGCGGAGCGAGAAACCTTTACCTTTCGGCGCGTTGCGCTTCATGCGGCTCATCACGTAAGCATTGACGAACGAACCGGCGAGAAAGGCGGCAAAGGAGGCGGCGGTGATGCGCGGCGCAAGTCCGAAGATGGAGTGAAAGCCTGCCTCGCCCGTCCAATAGGCTGCACCGGGCAGGGCATCGGCCGCCACGCCGAACGCCACGAAGAGAAAATTCATCAGGAAGCCCAGCCAAATGACGAGGCGCGCCTTGCGGTAGCCCCACACTTCGACGAGGCAGTCGTTGATGATGTAAGACACGGGAAAGACAATCAGCCCCGCCGTAAGTTCCAGCGGGCCGAGCGTCACTTGCTTAGTTTCGAGGATGTTCGCTGCTATCAAGCATACACAAAAGACTACCCCCAGCAGCATAAAGGGGAGGCTTACAAACGTTTTGTCTGTCTTCATTGTTCTTGTTTTTTACGAGGTTTGGCAAGCACTCGGTGGGCGCAGATGCGGCCCTATATATATAATATTGTGTGTCTGGCGGCCTTATTGCCCGCCCTCTTCGCCCATGGTGTCCTGACGCATATCGCGCACAATGCTGCACGCGCCGCCGCCCGTGGGTATCTCCACGATGAACGCGGGTCCTTCCTCAATGCCGGGCTGCCCTATTTGCGCCCCGAAGCGGAGGGTAGCGGCAGAGGAATTCTCTTGGTCGAACGCCATGCCGAGGAGTACGCAGCCCTTGCTGTCGGTCGCCGAGACGAAGTCGGCGAAATCGCTTTTGGTGAACTGTTTTGAGAACAAATCCTCTCCGTCGCGCGTGGCAGTGATTTCTACGCGGTTGTCGTAGAACGTGCCGCCCAGTTCGTCGCTCACGGTGGGCAGTTCTGTGTCTGCCGTGCGCTTGATATTGATTTCAAATCGGTGTCCGCCGAGCGTGGCTACGTAGTCGCGGTTGAGTTCGTTATCGGCATGCGGACCTGCGGGCGCTTCCACGGCAGCATTGTCTTGCGTTTCAGTTTTCGCTTCTTGCTTTCCGCCGCAGGCGGCGAGCATCAGCGCGGCGGCTATTAAGGACGTCTTAAAAAGGTGCTTCATTATAAGATAATTTCGTTTTGCCCCGCAAAGTTAGTGCAAGGCGAGCGAAGAGCAAAAAGAAAAGGCAGAAAATGAAAGCCGCAGGCTTTTAATTTGATGCTTTTCCTTTTGCTCTTCCGAGCCGCGGCCTAAGTTATATAAAGTTAGTGCAAGGCTAGCGAAAGCCGCAGGCTTTTAATTTGATGCTTTTCCTGCGGCCCGCGAACCGCCACAGTCGTTTCTCCCTCCTTTATTTGCATCGCCCCATGCATATGGCTCAATCGTCTCACACCAGTGGTGCGTTCGCTCCACGCCCGTGGCGCGTTCGCACCGCGACCAAGACGCGACCGCCCCGCGCCCGTGGGGCGATGAGAACAAAGGGGTAAAAAACGAGCAACTGCTTTGGAAAAACAATATTCTTGGCACACCGCAACAACAATAAAGCAAGTTTATGACACCTGAATATATGAGAAACTTATTAAAACATCAACTAACGCAACCTTTTTATGTTAAAAACGCGGGCATCGTTTAATAAATTTGCTCCTCAAAGAGGCTTTGCCTATAAGTAACGCCTAACTTTGCCCACATGAAGAAGTCCACAATCTGGTTAATCGCTTTCGTGATGGGCGCATCGTTTTTAGCGTTGCTCTACATGCAGACCCGCTATCTCGCGGAAGTGATAGAAATACGCAAAGAGCAGTTTGACGAGTCCGTGCGCCATAGTCTCTATCTCGTGGCCCGCAATCTCGAGCTCCGTGAAACGCGTGCCGGACTTGAGGCGGAACTGAAAGCTCAAGGCCATGCCGCAGGCGAGGCGCTCGGCAAGGCGCAATCGGAACCCGCCGCCATGCACCAAGGCGCAGACGACCTGCCGCTGCCCGCCGACTCCAACGTGACCGTGCCGCAGAAATTCTTCTTCGCCAAGCGCCGCCGCCTGCCCGTCGACGAGGCCTTCCGCGACAGCGTGCGCCAGCGGTACATCTACCAGCGCGGACTGCTCGACGAGGTGGTTTACGACATTCTCTATCAAACCAACGAGAAGCCTCTCGCTGAGCGCATCGACTTTTCGCTCATGGACCACGACCTGCGCACCTCCCTCAAAAGGAACGGCATCGACATCGACTATCATTTTTACGTCACCACCTCCGACGGGCGTGAAATCTACCGCTGCTCCGACTATACGTCCAAG
>JALFJC010000109.1:0-4824 GCA_022775595.1 Bacteroidales bacterium
AGGCCGTTGTAGTCGCCGCTGATTTCTTCCAGCCATTCCATGCCGAAGCCGGGCAAGCCTCGGCGGTTCGGGGCTATCACAATGTAACCATTGGCTGCCATGATTTGGAAATTCCAACGGTAGCTCCAGAACTGGCTGACGGGCGACTGCGGACCGCCCTCGCAGAAGAGGAGCACGGGATATTTCTTAGCGGGGTCGAACTTGGGGGGATAGACCACCCAGCAGAGTTCTTCCTGTCCGTCCACGGTTTTCACGCGGCGTTCCTTCACTTCTCCAAAGGCGAGCTGCTTGTAAAAAGCCTCGTTCTCCTTGGTCAAAGCCTCTGCCACGATGTTTTTGCCGAGCGATACGGCATAGATTTCGTCCGCACTGCTCATGCTGTGGCGTTTGGCTATAAGCTGCTTGCCATTGGGCGCAATGCCCACGAGGCTGTAATCGCAGACCTCGTCGGTAAGCTGCTTCACAGTGCCTTTGAGGTCGGTCACGTAGATATTGGTGCGCCCATACCAAACGCCGGTGAAGTAAATCTTCTGCGATTTCGCGTCCCAGCAAAATTCGTTCACGCCGCTTTGGAACGCCTCTGTCACGAATTGCTTCTTGCCCGTGGCAAGTTCCATGACACAGAGCCGCGTGCGGTCGCTCTCATATCCGTCGCGCTCCATGCTGAGCCACGATAGGTAGCGGCCGTCGGGCGAGAACTGCGGATTTTGGTCGTAGCCCACGAGCGCGTCTTTCTGATTGTTCACCTCTTGCTGCTCGAGGCTGCGCAGCGGGTCGCAGTCGGGGGCTTTCCAGCCCTCGGGCTTGCACACGTTGCGCGTGGTGCCGTCTTCGGTACTGTATATAAATATGTCGCTGTCGGTGCTGATGGCGTAGTCGCGCCCGGTCTTTTTGCGGCAGGTATAGGCTATGGTTTTCGAATCGGGGCTCCACGCCAACTGCTCTATGCCACCGAAGGGCATCATCGGGCACTCAAACGGCTCGCCGGCGAGCAAATCCGTCTCCTGCCCTACTCTTTCGCCGTCAAACGCAGCCACGAAGGGATGCGGTGCGGTGGTGACGTACGTGTCCCAGTGCTTATACATCAGGTCGTTGATGACCATGCCCGTTGCCTTGGGCAGGTCCTCGTCGTTTTGCTGAATAGCGGTATGCTGCGGCACTTCGTGAATAAGGATTACCTGCTTGCCGTCGGGCGAAAAGAGGAAGTCGATTACGTCTGTCTCGGAAAACGAGAGTTGCCTGCGACCGCTGCCGTCGAGATTCATTTCCCACACTTGGCTCTTGCCGTCGGCGGCGGCGAGATAGGCGATGCGCGTGCCGTTCTTGATGAAAACGGGACTGCTCTCGCTGCCTGCGCCCACGGTAAGCTGTTTGTCGGCGCGGGTCTCCATGTCGATCAGGTGAATGGTCGTATGGCTGCGGTTTTGCTTCACGCTATAATAGGTCACGGTGTAGGCCAGCGCTTTGCCGTCGGGCGACTGCGCCACGCTGCCTATGCGCCCCATTGCCCAAAGGTTCTCGGGTGTCATCAGCTCCGTGCCGGGAGCGGGCTGCTGCTTGCCGATAATCGGCTCGTCCGCCGTTTGCGCGGCGGCGTTCATGCCGAGACCGGCGATAGTGAGTGCCATAAAAAGTTTAAGGAAGTGCATGGTTGATGTTATTTGGTACTCGTTATCTCCCGTTCCTTTTCCGCTGCTGCTCGAGCATTTCCTGCTGCTGTTTTTGCAGGGCTTCGAGGCGGGCGGCGAGGCCGGTGGGTTTCTTGTTGGGATTGTTCTTATTGGCCTTATAGTTCTCTTCGAGTTTGGCGAGGAGCTTGGCGTCGTCGGTCGTCTTGCGCAGATACCACATGGTGAGCGCGGAGAAGAGGAGCGAGATGAAATAGTAGTAGTTAAGGCCTGCCGAATACTTGTTGAACATGAAGAAGAAGAACAAGGGCATGAGCATCATCATCCACTGCATGAGTTTCATCTGCTGCGCCTGTTCGCCCGACATCGTCTCTTTCTGCTGGCGCATCATCAGATAACTGTACAGCAGGTTGCAGGCACAGAAGAGGAGGCAGAAGAGGCTGAGGTGGTTGCCCAAGCCCCAAATCTCGAAGTTCCAGGAAATGAGGTCGTCGTAGGTGCTGAGGTCGTCTGCCCACAGGAAACTCTGCTGGCGCAACTCAATGGCATTCGGCACGAAGTTGAACATCGCAATCCAAATAGGCATCTGAATGAGCATCGGCAGGCAGCCGCCCATGGGGCTAACGCCATACTGCGAGTAGAGCGTCATGATTTCCTGCTGGCGCTTCATGGCATCTTCCTGCTTGGGGTATTTCTTAGAAATCTCGTCCACTTTCGGTTTCAGCACGCGCATCTTGGCGCTACTCATATAGCTCTTGCGGGTGGGGGCATACACGATGACGCGCAGGAGGAGCGTGATGAGCAGGAGCACGATGCCCATGGGCAGGTTCATGCGGGTGAAGAAGTCGAAGACGTAGAGCGTGAAGTAGCGGTTGATCCATTTGAAGAGCGGCCAGCCGAGATAAACGAGGTCCTGCAACTCATATTCTTCTGCCGTGATGCGGAAGTCGTCCATCGACTGCAGGAGGCGGTAGTTGTTCGGACCGAAATAATATTGGAAGTCCGTGGCCTTTGCGCCCGTGGGGTCTACGGTCGTTTCCATCTGCGCGTTGTAGGCTTTCAGGTAACCCGACTTCTCGTCGAGCTGCTCGCTTTTGACCTCCACGTTCTTCATCGGCGCGGCGGCGATGAGCACGGAACTGAAATACTGGTTTTTGAAGGCTATCCAGTTCACGCCCGCCGTCACGCTTTCCTCCTCGGTCTGTTGCTCGGCGAGCTTTTCCACGTCGTCATCCGTAGTTTTATAGGTGAGCGTGGAATACATGTTTTCAAAATAGAAACCCTTTTCGTGGCGTGCCACGCGGTCGTGCCAGGCCATGTAAAGCGGTGCGCCGCCTGCCTTACACAGATTGCCCATGCCGGAAGTGTGCAGCGAGCAGTTGAGCAGGTAGTTGTCGGTCAGGAGCTTGTACACGAGGCTGATGCGCTGCGCGTTATCCTTCGAGGCCAGCGTGAGCGTGACGGTGGAGTCGGTCACGTTCTCGGGTGTAAAGCAATAATCGGCGAGGCGCATATTGCGCTCTTTTGTTTCGAGCACGAGGTCGAGGCCGGCATCTTTCTCGGAGTAGAGCAAGAGCGGGTTTTCCTTGCCTTCTGCAAAGTCGCTGTAGCTTTTGTATTCGTTGAGTTTCACCTCTGCAACGGTGGCGCCCTTTGTGGAAATCTTCACGCTCACCTTGTTGTTGCGGAGCGTGATGTATTCTGCCTTTTGTTCGGCGGTGTAGAAGCGGTCGGTGCTGTCGGGCAGCATGGCTGCCGCTGCCGTAGTGGGCGTAAGCGTTGCCGCTTGCTTGGGTTGTGCGGTCTGTTCAGGCGCAGGTTGCTGCACGGGCTGCTGCTGGGTGTTGTAGTAGCTGAAACCGATAAGCACGGCTGCCATCAGCACAAGCCCGATAATTGTGTTTTTATCCATTATATAATATATTATTTAGAAAGGGCGATACCATACGCCCAACTACAAAGCAGAGGCGCAAAAGCACGCTGTCCCACGTCCGATGATTGACATCGGCAAGCGGGTACACGCTTGCTTTTGCGCTCGTCGATTATTTATTTCTCATTATCCTTATGCGCCGCAATCGCCGCCTTCACGAAGTCGAGGAAGAGGGGGTGCGGATGCAGCACGGTGCTGGAGTATTCGGGGTGGAACTGCGTGCCGATGTACCAGCGCAGGTTGGGGATTTCCACGATTTCCACTAGTTCCGTGTCGGGGTTAGTGCCGACGCACTGCATGCCGGCCTGCTCATACTGGGCGCGATAATCGTTGTTGAACTCGTAGCGGTGGCGGTGGCGCTCACGGATTACGTTCTTGCCGTAGATTTCGCGCACGCGGCTGCCCTCTTTCAGGGCACATTCGTAACCGCCGAGGCGCATCGTGCCGCCCATGTTCGTGATGTTCTTCTGGTCCTCCATGATGTCGATCACGTTGTGGGTAGTCTTGGAATCCATCTCCACACTGTTGGCGTCGGCAAAGCCGAGCACGTTGCGCCCGAACTCGATGACCATCATCTGCATACCGAGACAGATACCGAAGGTCGGCACATCGTGCTCACGGCAATAGCGGGCTGCGATGAGTTTGCCCTCAATGCCGCGCTGTCCGAAGCCCGGGCACACCACGATGCCGTCCATCGCCTTAATCTCGTCCGCCACGTTCTCGGCGGTGAGGTGTTCGCTGTTGATGAAGTGGCACTTCACCTTGCGGTCGTTGTAAGTGCCTGCCTGCGAGAGCGATTCGAGGATACTCTTATAGGCGTCCTGCAAGTCGTATTTGCCCACAAGCCCAATGTTAATCACCTTCGTGGCCTTGTGGCGGCGGTCCAGAAAGTTGCGCCACGGACCCAGTCCCGGCGTTTCGCCGACGGGCATATCGAGTTTGCGCAAAATCGTGGCGTCGAGTTCCTGCTCCTGCATACGGAGGGGCACTTCGTAAATCGTGGGCTGGTCGATGCTCTGCACCACAGCGTCGGGCGACACGTTGCAGAAGTTTGCCACCTTCTTGCGCAAGCCGGCAGAGAGTTCGTGCTCGGTGCGGAGCACGAGGATGTCGGGCTGAATGCCGAGGCTCTGCAATTCCTTTACAGAGTGCTGCGTGGGTTTCGTTTTCAGTTCGCCGGCAGCGGAGAGGTAAGGCACGTAAGTGAGGTGTACGCACACGGCATTTTTGCCCAACTCCCATTTAAGCTGGCGAATGGCCTCGAGG
>JALFJC010000159.1:0-9886 GCA_022775595.1 Bacteroidales bacterium
AATGAGCGCGAGGGGGATAATTTCTTCGGGCAGGCCGAGGGCGCTTTTCACCGCCGCCACGCGCTCTTCATACGGATAAACGCCCGTCCACACGGCACCCAGTCCGAGGGCTTCGGCGGCAAGGAGCAGGTTTTCCGTGGCTGCGGAGCAGTCGAACGTCCAGTTTTTCGAGGGATTGCCCTTATCATCGGTCACCGAAAGGTCGCCGCAGACGGCAACGGCGGCTTGCGCCTCGCGGAGCATTTTGGCGTAGGGCAGGCTATCGGCCAAAGCCGCCATAGCCGCCTTATCGTCGATAACCACAAACTTCCACGGACGCATATCCCGCCCTGTGGGCGCAGCCATTGCGGCACGAAGCAACGTGTCGAGTTGAGAGCGGCGTACCGGTTCGTCGGTGTAACTGCGTACGCTTTTGCGCGAAAAGATATTTTCAAGCACGATGTCAGCCTTTCGGCTTTCAGAGACGGCTGCTTCGCCCGTGCCGCGCAGGGCAACGAGTTGTACGAGTGCTGCCAGCAGGGCAATGGCGAGCACGAGGGAAACAATTTTATATTTATTGAACATAGATGTAAGTAATTATTTTTTAGGATTATTCTTCTTTGAGGAAATCTCAGCGAGGCCAAGCAGTTCGCCCACGGGGCAGAAGGTGTGGCACCACAGGCGCGGTACAAACAGGCCTGTCACAACGAACGCGCCGGCAAGAATAAGGACAGCAGGCGAGGCGGTGGTGAAAATGAAAGCCGAGAAGGGTTCGTAGTCGAGCAGCCACGCGCCGAAGCCCGTCCAAAGCAGGAGCAGCAGGAGCGCGAGCACAAAGATGCGCGCCTGACCCAAAACGCGCCATGCCTTTTGTCCTATTTTGATGTGCGGCAGTCTGAGCATCGCTGCCAGCTCTTGCAGGCTGCCGTAGGGACAAACCCACGTGCAATAGTGCTTCTTGCGCCCAAAGAGTGGTAGCAGTACTGCCACGGCGAGCACCAGTAGCGAGGGCAAGGCAATGATTGGGTCGAAGCCGTTTGCCACGAAGCCTTTCAGCAGCGAGAGCGACAGGAATTGCCCGCTCCAGAAGCCGAGCACGCCGACATTGAGCAAGAGCAGGGCGATGCGCAGCCACTTATGCTTTTTCTTTATGAGCGAAACCGCAATGCCGATTATCAGCACCCCGCCTACGGCGATGGTTTTCGCCCAGCCAATGGCGGGCTGCACGGCATTGGCGGACGCGGAGGCGTTGTAGGCATCTACGGCGGCGCGAATATTTGCCGTCAGTGCGCGGCTCGTGTAAGTGGCGCCGGTCACGGCATCTACTTGCGGCGATGCGCTTTCGGCCGCCTGTCCTTTCCACGCTGCGGCGATGCCTTCAAAGGCGGACCTGAAAAAGTCGGGCGTCTCGGCATTGTCGGCTGCGGCGATGCCGCAAATCACACCGTCGGCATCAAACCACACATATACGGGCACGGGGCCTGCAAAGCCTTTGATGTCTTTTGTAAAGGGTTTGCTCGAAACGATCACGCCGCTGTCGCCCGCTGCCACGAGCCAAGTGGCTGAATCCTTCGGTGTGAGCGAAACGCCTGTGGGCAGACCTAGGGCGGAGCGTGCGTCGGCAGTGAGCGTAGTTTGCACCGCGTGTTTCTTTTCCTCGGCCTTATTTGCCGACAGTCCGATGTCTCGTCCGAAGAGCCGTCCTGTCCAAACGGCAGCCGCTGCAAGCATCAGAAAGACAACGAGCAGCGAAAGCAGGCGTTGGAGAAAGTAAATCAAGTTTTGTTGTTTAGGAGTCATTGGTTTAGTTTAAGAGTGATTATTGGAGAATATAGTTTTATAGGAACCCAAAGAAGTTAATAGATTCTACGCATTAGATGATATAACTGCTAAGTGCCTGGAAGGCACTACGGAGCGTAGCGACAGTAACCGGGTACGAAGTGCCCGGAAATGCATGGAAAGGACGATGTGCCTGGAAGGCACTACGCCACAGGACTTGCTCTGAATACATTTCCACAGGCGTACTGCCTTCCAGGCAGAACCATTTCAATAGTCTTCCCCGAGGACTTCGTCCCCGGTTACTATCGCTTCGCTCTGTACTGCCTTCCAGGCAGTTATTACCTGCATTAAGTTTAATTTCAAATATATCCAAAGCGTGGATTTTATCAAAATATTAAAGTTTCTCACCCTTCGCGCAGGAAATCAAAGGCTTCAAAGATTAAGTCTTTCTCGATGTGGCAGTCGATGCGGCAGTTTCCGACGCTTTCAAGCAGCGTGAAGTTGATGTTGTCGCCGGCGTTCTTCTTGTCGTGCCGCATCAGGGCATACAATCCTTCGTAGTCGTTGCAACTGAACGGGAGCGGGGCGTAGTGGTCGCGGATATAGCGCACCGTCTGCCTCATTCGCTCTACGGGGAAACCCGCCAAGGCGGCGCTCAGCCATAGTTCGCAAATCAGTCCGAGGGCTACGGCGTGGCCGTGGAGTAGGGGCGTGGGCGATTCGAGTGCGAAACTCTCGAAGGCGTGCCCGAAGGTATGGCCGAGGTTGAGGGCTTTGCGAATGCCCTGCTCGCGAGGGTCTTCGGCAACGATGCGCTGCTTGAGCGAAACGCTCTCGCGCACCATTTCCTGCAACTCCTGAAAGTCGGGCTCCTGCCACGAGAAATTCAGATGGCGTGCCAGCATTTCCTCGCTGCCGAGTAAGGCGTGCTTAATCATTTCGGCGTAGCCCGAAAGTAGGTTTTCGCTGTCGAGTGTCCGCAAGAGTTCGGTGCTGATCACCACGGCGCGGCTTTCGGCAAACGCACCTATTTCGTTTTTTAAGCCATTGAAGTTGATGCCCGTCTTTCCTCCTACCGCCGCGTCTACCATAGCGAGCAACGTGGTCGGTACATTGACAAAACGAATGCCGCGCTTGAACGTCGCCGCTGCGAAGCCGCCGAGGTCGGTCACCATGCCGCCGCCGATGCAAAGCAGGAGCGAGTGGCGCGTCATGCCGCCCGTGGAGAGTTGCTGCCATACTGCTGCGAGGGTGTCCAAATGCTTGTGCGCGTCGCCCCTGCCAATCACGATTTGCAGGGTGGGCAAGCCCGGCGCAATGCTTTTGAAGTCGTCGGCAAAGAGCCGTGCCGTTTCTTCGTCGAAGAGCAGGGCAACGCGGTCGGGCGAAATTTCTGCCGCCAACTTTGCCGCCGCTTCTGCGGGCTGTGACGTATATATAATATTGTGTGTCGCGTCCATTATTGCTCAAATTCTTCGATTGCCTTGCGGAACTCCTCGGGAATGTCTGCCGAGACCTGCTCTTTGAGCGAGAAGCAAACCATTACTGTGCGGCACTCGCAATGAATGTCGCCCGTTTCCTCGTTCACTGCCCGCTGATGCAGCGTGAAACTCTTTTGGCCGAGGTGCGAGATGCGCGTTTCCACCACAATTTTGTCGCCGTAGAATATCGGCTTGATGAAGTCGGCGTTGATATTTGCTATAACGGGCGCAACCGTGCAATAGCGGTAGTCGAGATGCAAAACGGTGGAAAGATAGTCTTCCTTGCCGAGGTCGTAATATGAAAAGTAGGCATTATTGTTTACATGCCCGTAGCGGTCCACGTCGTTGAAGCGGATTTGGATAGGCACGCGGTGCCGGAACAGGGCATCGGGAGTAGTGTCAATTTGAGTATGCATAGTCTTTTTTATCGTATTGTTGGAATGAACGGCAAATAAAATTGTGTGTTAAATTAGTTGATAGGTTATCTTGCACTGCGGGCGTATAAAATACGCCCAGTTGTCTCTGTTGTCGTCATATTAAGCGCATAATTCTTCGACCCGGAGTTGTCTCTTGTTGTCTGTGTTGTCGTTTTTATTTTGACGACAACCGGGACAACTTTTGACAACATTAATTCCTTGTATTGTCGTTTTATTTTGACGACAACTGGGACAACTTTTTGACAACTTACAGTTGTCTTTCTGTGCGGCGTAGTTAATACTTTATTAAACTAACGCGCTTACATATCAAAGTAATTGCGTGCCACGGCGAGCAGCCTGCCATCGTCGGGCACGCTTTCAAAGGAAGTTTCGTCCACGCGGCAGAGGTCGCTCACGGCATAGAGGTTTTGCTCCTCGTCCGTGCCGCAATTCTCTGAAACGGTGAACAGATGATTGCGGGCATCGGCCACGCGAATAGCCGCGTGACAGTATTCCGCCATTTCGCCGCGCTCCCGCAGCAATGCCGCCACGAAGCGCGACAGGGCGAGGGTGAAATCTTTTACTTCCTGGTTCATCAGATTTTATTTGCCATATTCGGCGGCAAGTCCGCCTTCGCTCGTTTCGCGATAAAGCGAGGGCAGGTCGTGCCCCGTCTGCTTCATCACCTCTACCGTCTTGTCGAAAGAGATGCGGTGTATGCCGTCGGCATAAGTGGCGTAGATGTTGGCATCAAGGGCGCGGGCGGCAGCGTGGGCGTTGCGCTCGATGCAGGGTATTTGCACGAGACCGCACACGGGGTCGCAGGTCATGCCGAGATGATGTTCGAGGCCCATTTCTGCGGAATATTCAATCGTGGCCAGTGTGCCGCCGAACACGTAATTGGCTGCGGCAGCCGCCATGGCGCATGCCACGCCCACTTCCGCCTGGCAACCGGCTTCTGCGCCCGAGATACTGGCGCGGGTCTTGGCCACGTTGCCAATCAGACCGGCGGTAGCCAAGGCGTGCAAGATGCGCCGCTCGGGGAAACGGCGGCTCTTCTGTATGTGGTAGAGCACAGCGGGTACTACGCCCGATGCGCCGCACGTCGGCGCCGTGACGATTTGTCCGCCGGAGGCATTCTCCTCGCTCACCGCAAGGGCATAGGCAAACACAAGTCCGCGCGTCTGGAGATTAGAATTGTAGCCCATGGCACGGATATAGTAGTCGGGGGCTTTGCGGCGCAGTTTGAGGCAGCCGGGCAGCACACCCTCGTGTTCCAGTCCGCGTTCCACGGCGGCGCACATCACGCGCCACACCTCCGAAAGGTATTCCCATATCGCGGGACCCTCACATTCTTCCACGTATTCCCAATAAGCTTTGCCGTTCACCTCGCACCAGTGCTTGATGTCGGTAAGAGAATTGAGCGGATAAACGTCGGGCGTGTCGAGGGGACTGACGCCCTCTTCTGCCAATGCGCCGCCGCCCACGCTGAACACCGTCCAGGGGTCGTATGCCTCGCCCGTGTCGCCGCCAATCGCCTCAAACTTCATGCCGTTAGGGTGGAAGGGGAACACAATTTCGGGATGCCACACAATTTCAGTGCGATCCTCACCCAGTACTTGCAGGATGGCGTAGTCGGTAAGGTGGCCCTTGCCCGTCGCGGCAAGGCTGCCGTAGAGCGTGACGCGGAATTGGCGTGCTTCGGGGTGGCGCTCGGCATATTGTTCGGCGGCGCGGCGCGGTCCCATGGTATGGCTGGACGATGGGCCTTGGCCGATGCGGTAGAGTTCGCGGAGAGATTTCATGTTATTTAGGGAGATGAGATGGATTTATATAATAAACGTTGGTTGAATTAAGTATTAAGTGCCTGGAAGGCACTACGGAGCGAAGCGACGATAACCGGGTACGAAGTGCCCGGTAGGACGATGCACGGACGATGTGCCTGGAAGGCACTACGCCACAGGATAGGCTCTAAAACAATTCCACAGGCGTACTGCCTTCCAGGCAGAATCATTGCAATAGCCGCCGCCGAGGACTTCGTCCCCGGTTATCGTCGCTTCGCTCCGTACTGCCTTCCAGGCAGATAATACCTGCATCATATTGTCATTCGGTATCACGCTATTCCTTGATAAAGCCCCGGCGATAGGCAACGAGGAGTTTTTCGAGGTCAGCTATTTGCTCGCGCAGTTCTGCGCCCTTGTCGGTGTCGTTCACCATGGCACGCTGTCCCATCATTTCGACAATCTGCGTGGTGGAACGGATATCCGTGCCGTTGAGAATGGCCTCTTCGGTAGAGGTAAAGGGCGCGTGCTGCACAAGCTGGAAACCCCGGCTATGGTAAACGAGCGTGTAGCCTGCGATACCCGTTGTGTCGTGGTAGGCCTTGGCGAAACCGCCGTCGATCACCATGAGTTTGCCGTCTGCCTTAATGGGATTTTCGCCGTTGGCGGCGCGGACGGGCACGTGACCGTTGATAATATGGCGGTGCTTGCCTTTCACGCCGAAACTGTCCATGATGCGGTCGCACACGGCAGCGTTGTCGCGGAGCGAGTAATAATAGCCCTTGTGCTCTTTATGCGTCTCCTTGTCGGCGATAAAGTAGCGTTCAAACGTTGCCATCTTCGACTTATCAAACAACGGCGAATGCGGGCCGCACCACAAGTACCAGAAGAAATCCGTTGCCTTGCGGCGTTCCTCATCATCGGCAGCAGCGTCGTAGGCCGTGCGTACCGTCATGTCCACAGCATTGAGTAATTCGCGGCCTTTAAGCGGCGTGCCGTCGATGTCAACGGCCAAGAGTTCGCCATGCTCGTCTAGCGGCACGGAGGCATGGAACAATAGGTTTTCGTTGTATATGCCGTACATGCTGCCGTGGCGGAGCATTTTGCGCACATGGTTTTGCAGGTGTTCGCTGATGAGGAAGGAATGCTGGAGACGCTGCATGAGGTCTTCTTCCTCGGGCGAAAGGCGATAGGGGTCGGAGGGGTCGATGGTGGGGAAGAAGGTGTCGCGCAGGGGGTACTCTTTTCCTTCGAGCGTAATGGTACCCTTTTCCAAATCCATGCGTTCCAGCAGGGCGCGGTCGTCCATACCCCATTCCGGGTGTGCTTTATAGAGCTGGCCTTCCAGTTTGAACTGTATGACTGCCATGGCCTTGTGCATCTGCGAGAGGTAGCGGCAGGTCTTTTCGTTGGGACTGCGCTCGGGATCTTCGAGTTTGGGCATGAATATGCCGCAGGCATCGGCGTCGGGATAGGTCTCCATGGCAAAGGTGGCAAGCGGCAGCATGTTGATGCCGTAACCCTCTTCGAGCGTCTGCGTATTGGCGTAGCGCAGGGACACGCGCAGCACTCCGGCGATGCACGCTAAGTTGCCCGCTGCCGCACCCATCCACAAAATGTCGTGGTTGCCCCATTGCAAGTCCCAATGATGATAGCCCGAGAGCGTGTCGAGGATAAGATGCGCCCCTGTGCCGCGGTCGAAGATATCGCCGAGGATATGCAGGCGGTCGATGGCGAGGCGCTGGATCAGCAGGCAAAGGGCTTCGACAAAGCCGGCGGCGCGTCCCGTGCCGATGATGGTCTGGATAATCACGCTCACATAGGCCTGCTTGTTGCGGTCGTCGGAACTCTCGTGCAGGAGTTCCTCGATAATGTAGGCGAATTCCTCGGGCAGGCTCTTTCGCACCTTTGAGCGCGTGTATTTCGACGATACGTTGCGGCACACGGCGATGAGTTGGTTGAGGGTTGCCTGATAGTAGTCCGACAGGTTTTTGTCGGTCTGCCTCACGAGTTCGAGTTTCTGCTTGGGATAATAGATTAAGGTGCAGAGGTCTCTGATTTCCTGCTCTCGGAGCGTGTTGCCAAAGATATCGCGCACTTTTCGTTTAATGTTACCAGAGGCATTACGCAGCACGTGCTGGAACGCTTCATTCTCACCGTGCAGGTCTGCCAGAAAATGCTCCGTAGGCTTCGGTAGGTGCAAGATGGCTTCGAGGTTGATAATCTCTGTGGTGACCGAGGAAATGGTGGGGAAGTCGCGGGCCAGAAGGCGCAGATAGCGCAGGTCGGCTGCGATGTCTTTTGAAGAAATATGTTTCTTGTTCATGGTTCGGATATATATAGAGAGAGGTTACCTTTTTACCTTGATTATTCACGGCTTTTAAGATAAAAACCTTGAAAAACCGCTTGCTTCGTTTGAAGCCCAAGGGCACGCCGCCGGTCTTAACGCCGAGCTTGTGAGCCTAAACGGCTCACGCTCGCCCTTAATCCCTTCGGCTGCGGTCGGTTCCCGCCCGCTTCAAACGCCGCAAGGAAAACAACATAAAAAAACCGTGAGACCATGATGCAGCCTTAAAGTCAATGAGAAAGTTGCCCCTTGAAAAGGGGTTTTTCATGGTTTTTCCCTTGTTCTGTGTGGGGCGGGCGGGCACCGACCGCCGCCTTAGCGGAGAGAACGCGAGACGAAAGTCGAAAGACTTTCAGGCTCGTGGACTATCCGATAAGGCAAGCGATAGCCCACACAGAACAAGTTGTTTTTTCTGGTTTTTATCTTAATTCAACGAATTGGCAAAGACTATATTGTCTAAGGATATGATAGTTTTTATTGCCGTTTCCTTACACCTGAATGCAGAGGCCCTCGTTGGCGGCCAGGGTGCCGGGAAACACGGCGCGGGCCTCATTGAGCAGCACGGTGCTGTCGGTATATCTCTTAGAATAATGGCCGATGAGCAACCGCTTCGCGCCGGCGGCTTTGGCCACTTCGGCTGCCTGCCGCGCGGTGGAGTGCTGCGTTTGCTCGGCGCGGGGCGCGAGTTCTTCCGAGAAAGTGGCCTCGTGGTAAAGCAAATCCACGCCGCGCAACTGCTCCGCGTTTTGCAGCAACTGGCACGTGTCGGAACAATAGGCGTAGGCGCGGGGCGGGTCGGCGGGCGTGACGAGCCGCTCGTTCGGATAAAAGTCGCCCTCCTTCGTAGTCCAACCCTCGCCGGCTTTAATCGCCGCGATGCGCGTGGAAGGGATGTTCAGGAAGTCTACCATGTCGCGGCGGATATGCGGCAGCAAGGGCTTTTCGCGAAAGAGGAAACCGCAGCTCGGCATACGGTGGCGCAGGGGTATGGTGTGCACCGTCAGAGAGCGGTCTTCGTAAATGAGGCACGGCTGTTGGTACACCTCTTCTGGCAGAGGGTCGAAGATTACCTTGTAGGCCATTCCCTTGCAGCAGTAGTCAAGCACGGGTTTGAGCAAGGCTTCGAGGTCGCGGTGCGCATGTATGTGCATGTCGGCCGTGCGCCCGAGCATTCCGAAGGTGGAAATCAGTCCCGGAAGGCCGAAAAAGTGGTCGCCGTGCAGGTGCGAGATGAAGATGTGCCCAAGACTTTGGAATTTCAGGCGCATCTTGCGGAACTGATGCTGCGCACCCTCGCCGCAGTCTATCATAAACAGCTTTTCCCGCACGTTCACCACCTGCGCCGCCGGGAAATGCTGGATAGTGGGCACGGCACTGCCACAGCCGAGTATATTTACTTCAAATTTTTCCATAAAAATCATGATGTTTGCGCCGCACGGGCAGTCCGAAAGACCATTGCCACGCACATCGGAGGCAAACTTACGAAGTTTTTGCGGAAATTCATGATTATAAAGCCCCTTTTTCTGCTAAGAAAATGCTTTTTACCGGGCAGAAAAGCGCAATTCTCAAAAAACTTCGTACATTTGCAACGTTCCACAATACGGACTATTAATTATTAATGTAAGACGACAATGAAAAAGATTATTTTAGCCAGCATGGCAACGCTCGTTTTTTTCGCCACGAGCTGTGCAAAAAATGCCCCCAAGCAGGCAGAACCCGCCGAACAGGCAGCAGCCGTTGAAGCAAGTGCAGACAACTATAAGGTGGTGGCTATCTCCACAAGCATTCCTGGCACAAAGGTAATGGATGAAATAAAGAAGTTGTATGCCGGCAAGGTGGTGCTCGTGGATTTCTGGGCAACCTGGTGTGGTCCCTGCCGCCGTGCCATGACGCAGATTGATGAAATCAAGGGCGACTTGCAGGAAAAAGGCTGTGTATTCCTTTACGTCACGGGCGAAAGCTCTCCGTTCGATACGTGGTCGGACATGATTAAAAACATTGCCGGCGACCACATCCGCCTCACCGAGGAGCAGTGGAGTACGCTTTGCCAAAGCCTCAATATCCCGGGCATACCGAGTTACCTGCTGCTCAACAAGGACGGCA
>JALFJC010000167.1:0-10230 GCA_022775595.1 Bacteroidales bacterium
AGAACATTCAGCGCGAAGACCTCAACGCCATCGAAATAGCCCTCGCCTATCAGAACCTCATCGAGCAATACAGCCTCACGCAGGACCAGCTCTCGGAGAAGGTGGGCAAGAACCGCGCCACGATTGCCAACTATCTGCGCCTGCTCAAGTTGCCGGCACAGGTGCAAATGGCGCTGCGCAACAAAGACGTGGACCAAGGCCACGCCCGCGCCCTGCTCTCTCTGGGACGGCCCGAACTGCAAGTGAAACTCTTCAACGAGATTAAGGAAAAGGGCTATTCCGTTCGGCAGGTGGAGGAGATGGTGAAAAGCATCAACAGCGGCGAGACCGTGAAAAGCGGGCGGCACACGCTGAAGGATCGCAAGGCGAAACGCCTGCCCGAAGAATACGACGAACTGCGCGCCACGCTCTCGGGTTTCTTCCGCACCAAGGTGCAAATGACCTGCTCGCCGCAGGGCAAAGGCAAAATCACGATTCCTTTCGCCTCGGAAGCCGAACTTGAAAGAATTATCGCACTATTCGATAAAATGAAGTAGGGCATATAAAATCCGTGCCCGACACATATTTAAGCATGAAAAGCATCTGCCCTTCTTGCACGCGCCTCTTGCTGGCGCTGCTGCTTACCGTTATGGCCGGAAATTGTTTCGGCCGTTCGGCGTTATATGGGGCAAGGTGCGATTCCCTCGTTCTGCCGCCCGACTCGCTCAGGAAGGCACCGGCATTGAAGGAGGTGCGACAGTCCAAGAAACTGGAGGCCAAAGCCGACACTGCCGCCCGCGACACGCTGCGCCTCACGGCCATCGATTCGCTCAGCCAAACGCCTGCCGACACCGCCGCGCTGTCAAAGGCGGCGGCAAGGGCGATGAAGCGCGCCAACAAATTCATGAAGCAGCGCCAGTTTGTGCCCGACCCCAAGCGCGCCCTGTGGCTCTCGCTCGTGCTGCCTGGCGCGGGGCAAATCTATAACCGCAAATACTGGAAACTCCCGTTCATTTACGGCGGCTTTCTCGGCTGCACTTACGCGCTGCTCTGGAACCAGCAGATGTATCGCGACTATTCGCAGGCATATCTCGACATCATGGACGACGACCCCAACACGCGCAGCTATATGGAGATGCTGCCGCCGCGCTACGACATCTCGGGACGCGAGGAGCATTTCAAAAGCATCTTCAAGCGCAAGAAAGATTTCTACCGCCGCAACCGCGACCTAAGCATCTTTTGCTTCGCCGGCGTTTATCTGCTTTCGGTTATCGATGCCTATGTGGACGCGCAGTTGAGCGTGTTCGACATCACGCCCGACCTCAGCCTGCGCATCGAACCTGCCGTCATCGAAACGCCTGGCACGAAGAAGAACGGCGCGTACGGCGTGGGGTGCAGTTTTAATTTTTGAAGAAACACAATCTTGCTTATGAAAAACATAAAATATCTTCTTGTATCTTTATTTTTAAGCCTGAATGCCGCCTACGCACAAGAGCCGCAGGCGCAAATCACCGTGCACGACAGCCGCTCGGGCGCGGACGAGGTTATTGAACTGCCCGAGGGCATGACCGTCAATACGGACTCGCTGCTTAGCCAGTGGAAACTGAAGAAATATCTCTTTCCCGACACTACGTGCAAAGACCCCAACATCAACCCAGAGTATGCCCCGGAGGTGTATCAGGAACGCCTGCGCCGCCTGCCCGTGGTGATGGAGATGCCCTATAATAATATTGTGCAGCAGTTCATTGACCGCTACAGCGGCCGCCTGCGCAGTTCGGTGTCGGTGATGCTCGGCGCAGGCAATATGTATATCCCCATTTTTGAGGAAGCCCTCGACCTCTACGGCCTGCCGCTCGAACTGAAATACCTGCCCGTCATTGAGTCGGCGCTCAACCCCACGGCGGTGTCGCGCGCCGGCGCCGTGGGCCTGTGGCAGTTCATGCTGCCCACAGCCAAGCGCTACGGACTGACGGTGAACAGCCTCGTCGACGAGCGCCGCGACCCCTACAAAGCCACGCACGCCGCCGCGAAATATCTGAGCGACCTTTATAAGATTTTCAACGATTGGAGCCTTGTCATCGCAGCCTACAACTGCGGGCCGGGCAACGTGACGAAAGCCATCCACCGCGCCGACGGGGCGAAGGATTATTGGACGATTTATCCCTACCTGCCGCAAGAGACGCGCGGCTACGTGCCGGCATTCATCGCGGCGAACTATATCATGAACTATTATTGCGAGCACAACATCTGCCCCTATAAGACCTCTTACCCCATTGCCACGGACACGGTGCTCGTGACGCGCGACCTGCACATCGACCAGGTGGCAGAACTGTGCAACGTGGAGCGCGAGGTCATCAAGGCGCTCAACCCGCAATACCGCACCGACATTATCCCCGGCGGGCGCACCAACGCCACGCTCTGCCTGCCGCAGGAGAACCTGCACACGTTTATCGACCTGAAAGACAGCGTGTACAACTATCGCGCCGACGAACTGCTCACGCGCCGCAACACGGTCATCGTGCCCGAGGCGGTGCAACCCGCACGCCCCACGGCGAGCCGCTCGGCAAGCCGCTCGAAGGCTAAGGCCAGAGGCAAGTTGGTCACCGTGCGCAGCGGCGACACGCTCAGCCACATCGCACGCCGCAACCACACCACCGTGGCCAAGCTGCGCAAGCTCAACGGCATCAAAGGCAATAACCTGCGCCCCGGGCAGAAAATCAAGGTGAAGTAACCTGCCATACATTAATATAATATATATAGGACGAAAGTAGGGGCGTTTTGCAAAACGCCCGGAAGATAGTTGATTGCATTAACAGAACGTTTGTGCAAGGCGAGCGCAGAGGCCAAGCTTGCTTGGACTATGCCGAGCCGCAGCCAAAGGTGCATGTAAATGAACCAATCACTGCATACGCCCGCAACGCATCACCGCAGGAGGACAACGCTATGGAAGACACGAAAAACAAAATGGTCCTTTCCTCACAGGAAGAATTAGACGAGCAAATGATACAAGCGGCTTTCCAGCATTTGCTCGACACGTACCTCGCTACTAACCACCGCCGCAAGGTGGAACTCATCACCAAGGCTTTCAACTTTGCCAAGCAGGCGCACAAAGGCGTGCGCCGACGCTCCGGCGAGCCGTATATCCTGCACCCCATCGCCGTGGCGCAAATCGCCTGCGGAGAAATAGGGCTCGGGTCTACCTCTATCTGCGCCGCGCTCCTGCACGACGTGGAGGAAGACACCGACTACACGAACGAAGACCTCAGCAACCTCTTCGGTCCGAAAATCGCCAACATCGTGGAGGGCGTCACGAAAATATCAGGCGGCATCTTCGGCGACCGCGCTTCGCTGCAAGCCGAAACGTTCAAGAAACTCCTGCTCACGATGAGCGACGACATACGGGTTATCCTCATCAAGATTTCCGACCGCCTGCACAACATGCGCACCCTCTCGAGCATGCTGCCGAGCAAGCAGTACAAAATCGCGGGCGAAACGCTCTATATCTTCGCGCCCATCGCCGACCGCCTTGGGTTGAACAAGATTAAGACGGAACTCGAAGACCTCAGTTTCAAATACGAGCACCCGGAGGAATACATCGACATACAGAACAAACTCGCCAGCTCAAAGGTGAAGCTCGACGACATCATTGCCAAATTTACCCCGCCCATCTGCGCCGCGCTCGACAAGATGGGCACGAGCTACACGATAAAGGAACGCATCAAAAGTCCCTATTCCATTTGGATGAAGATGCAAAACAAGCACGTGCCCTTCGATGAAATCTTCGACCTCCTGGCTATCCGCATCATCTTCACGCCCAAAGACCGAGCCATGGAGCGCGGCGAATGTTTCAATATCTATTCTGCGCTGACCGACATCTACAAGCCGCACCCCACGCGCTTCCGCGATTGGGTGTCCAACCCCAAGGCCAACGGCTATCAGGCGCTCCACAACACGTTTATGAGCAAGGACGGGCAGTGGATCGAGGTGCAAATCCGCTCCGACCGCATGGACGATATCGCCGAGCAGGGCTTTGCCGCGCACTGGAAATATAAAGACAAGAATGCCGCTTACGACGAGAACGAACTGAACAAGTGGCTCGACTCTATCAAGGAAATCCTCGACGACCCGCAGCCCGACACGCTCGACCTCCTCGACACCATCAAACTCAACCTCTTTACCAACGAGATCATGGTGTTCACGCCCAAGGGCGAACTGCGCAAGATGCCGGCAGGAGCCACGGTGGTGGACTTTGCTTTCTCCGTCCACACCTTCCTCGGCTCGCATTGCCTCGGTGCTAAGGTGAACCACAAACTCGTGCCGCTTAGCTATAAGCTCAAGAGTGGCGACCAAGTGGAAATCCTCACTTCCAACAAGCAGCACGTCAAGGACGAATGGCTCAACTTCGCCACCACGGCCAAGGCGCGCGGCAAGATACAGGCTGCCCTGCGCCGAGAACGCCGAGAGTTGCAGAAGATGGGTGAGGAAGTGGTGCGTCAGTTCCTCACGCAGGCGGCGTTCGAACCCACCACTGCCATTTACGAGCGTCTTGCCCTCTTCCATCATTTCCGCTCGCGCGATGCCCTTTTCCTTGCCATCGGAGAGCGCAAGCTTAAACTCGGCGAGGACGACCTCGACCTGCTGAAAGGCAAGAAGAAAAAGGAGAAGAAGGGCTGGCGGCGCTATATTCCCTTCATGGGTAAAGACGACAAAAAGGCCGACGCGCCCGCTGCCGACCTTTTCCCCACCGATGCCGAGAGTTTCTTCAACGGTATCAACCGCAAGCAGGTGCTCGTGCTCAACGATGACAACCTCCCGCTCTGCCGCTTCGCCGACTGCTGCCGCCCCATACCGGGCGACGATGTCATCGGCTACCTCTCGCCGGAGCATGTGTTCGTGATCCATAAGCGCAAGTGCGCCGATGCCGTGAAACTCAAGACGCGCTACGGCAACGACATCGTGGCCTGCCGTTGGGACACGCACAAGCAGTTGCTCTTCGACGTTACCATTTTCCTGCGCGGCATGGACTCGCAGGGCGTGCTCTATGCCATTGCCGACGTGCTGCACAAACTCACGCAGTTCCAAGTGAAGAGCATCACGCTCTCCACCACCGACGGCATCTTCGAGGGCAAACTCTACATGTCGGTCTTCGACACCGCCGATGTTCAGCAGGTTTGCAACGCCCTTATGTCTATTGAAAACATCACGGAAGCCGTGAGGGTGGAGTGAGAGAAAAGTTCAAGTTCTTCCCATTAGGAACAATGCGTCGAAAAACAAAAAAGCGTGCCACCCGATGCCGGGCAGCACGCTTTTTTGTTGCGTTATAACAAGTTCCGAATTACTTCTTGAAATAACGGTTGTAAAGACCTTCGAAGCCACGGCCGTGACGGGCTTCGTCGCGAGCCATTTCGTGAACCGTGTCGTGGATAGCGTCGAGGTTGAGTTCCTTGGCACGCTTGGCAATGCGGGTCTTGTCTTCGCAAGCACCTGCTTCAGCATTCATGCGCTTTTCGAGGTTGGTCTTGGTGTCCCAAACGCAGTCGCCAAGGAGTTCAGCAAACTTAGAAGCGTGTTCAGCCTCTTCCCAAGCGTAACGCTTGAAAGCCTCAGCCACTTCGGGATAGCCTTCGCGGTCTGCCTGGCGGCTCATAGCGAGGTACATGCCCACTTCGGTGCATTCGCCCATGAAGTGATTGTTGAGGTCCTTAATCATTTGCTCGTCGCAACCTTTGGCAACGCCGATTTCGTGCTCTGCAACGAAAGAGAGCGAGCCCTCTTCGCTGAGTTCTTTGAACTTAGAAGCGGGAACGCCGCACATGGGGCATTTTTCGGGAGCTTCGGTACCTTCGTAGATGTAACCGCAAACGGTGCAGATGAATTTCTTTTTCATTTTGAGTAAGTTTTTAGATTGTTTGTTTTTAGAGGGACGCGATGTCCGTTTTTTTCTTTGCAAAATTATATTTATAATCTTGTTTCAGCAAGGTTTCGGGCTGTTTTTTATGGCTTTTCTACGTAGGAAAGCACAAGTTTCACAATGTTTTTGGTTTCGGGTTTCACGGCAGCGCGGTTGTCGGGACGCTCGCCGGCAAGCCACAAGATGCCCCGCGCATCGCACACGGCAAGCGCGCGGAGTTTGTCGATGCGCGAGCGGCGGCGGTTGGTGAGATAGTCGCTCACGAGCTGCGTGCCGCGCATTCCGAAAGGCGAAAAACGGTCGCCCGTCCGCACACTCCTTATATATATATATGTATCCGCCGCATCGGCATCAAGGACTGCAATGTTCCGGTCACGCGGAATGTCGCCGAGCCTTTCGCGCGGCATACGCTCCACGGCTATCGTGCGACCGCCAGGCAGCGCAAGGATGCCCTCTTGCGGCAAGGCGGTTTCGGGAACGAGCTGTGGGATTTGGGCAACCTCTATCGCCGTGCCGGTACGTGTGGCAATATGCGTGGCAGACTGCCAGCAGCCGCCCGTCTTGGCCGTGAGGATTTCTTCGGTTTCCGCACCGTTGAAGCCGTAGGGCGAAAGCAGTTCAAAGAGCAAGAGGCGGGGCGCAGGCGTGGCCGTAAGCGCGGCAACGTCTATCGTCAAAACATCGCCGCTGAAACGCATCACCTGCTTGGAGAGGGCAGAGACGGCATAATCGAGCAACCGCTCGGCATCGGAGAGGCGGCGCACGGTTCCGGCAATCGTGGCATCGGCCGAGGGGTTGACGGTGCGGAGTAAGGGCAAAAGTTCATGACGGATTTTGTTGCGGCGAAATAGCGTGTCGGCATTTGTGCTGTCGGTTACGAAAGCCTGTCCCTCGCTTTCGAGAAACTGCAAAATCTCCTCCCGCGTGGTTTCGAGCAAAGGACGCACCACGCCGCCGCGCTCACTGCGCATACCCGTCAGGCCGTGAATGCCTGCGCCACGCAGAAGGTTGAGCAAGAAGGTTTCGACGTTGTCGTCGCGGTGGTGCGCCACGGCAACATAGTCGAGTTTGCGCTCGCGCCTCAGCGCGTCGAACCATTCGTAGCGCAGCCGCCGCGCCGCCATTTCTATGCTTTCGCGATGCTCTGCGGCAACCGCCCGTGTGTCGAACCGCACAGTGTGCAAGCGCACGCCGCGCTGCTCGCAGAGTTCTCTCACGAAGCGCTCATCGCGCTCGCTCTCCTCGCCGCGCAACTGGAAATTGCAGTGCGCCGCCTCAATCTTGTAACCCTCGCGCAGCATACAGAGCAGCAACGCCACGGAGTCAGCGCCGCCGCTCAGAGCCACAAGGTAACGGGAAGAATGTGAGAGAGAAAGAAAGTGCATTGGCAGGATTTATTTTTAGGTGGGTTCTATTCATGCCCACCAATAAAGATATAGGGTTCAATAGAAACTATATAAACTATTTCGCCCCTACGATCAATAAGATACTGAAACTTTAATGCCTTCCGCTTCAAGCAGCCGCGCAATGCGGTCGAGCTGTTCGGGCGCGGCCTTGCGCAGGCTTTGCACCGGCGTTTCGCGGGCAATGGTATAAATCATCACCTCCGAAGGCGCGATTTGCTTCACCGCCGCCAGCCAAGGCAAGACATATTCGTCGCCACAATTATCAACGTCTGCGCCGTCGGCATCTGTGCCTGCCATGAACATTGTCTGCACAATCACGTGCCCCTTGAAAGCCGCGAGCGCCTTGATGATTTCAGCCACGTCGTAGTGTCCCTGCGGACGGTTGATGCGCTGAATATAGTCGGGGCAAACGGTGTCGAGTTTCTGAATATTGTTGTCCACCGACAGCAAAGCGCGATGCACCGCCTCGTTCGGCGTGCGCGTGGCATTGCTCAGCACGCTCACCTTGGCGTTGGGGAAGAAGCGGTTGCGCAGCGAGAGCGTGTCGGCGATGATTTCGGGAAACTGCGGGTGCGCCGTCGGCTCGCCGTTGCCAGCAAAGGTGATGACATCGGGCGCAGTGCCGGTCGCCTGCATTTCTTCCAGTTTGTGCTGCAAGGCGGTGCGCACCTCCTCGCGCGTGGGGCGCGGCAGGCGGACGGGACGCTCGGCGTTTAAGCCGCACTCGCAGTAGATGCAGTCGAACGTGCAAATCTTGCCGTCGGCCGGCATGAGGTTCACGCCGAGCGACACGCCGAGACGGCGGCTATGCACGGGGCCGAAGATGGGCGAAGGATAAATTACGGTCATCGTATTTCTTTTTTAGAAAAAACAAAACGGAGGTACTTCCCGAGTGGGAAAGACCTCCGCGTTTGTTCTTTGATAGGCGTTTAGCTTAGCCACATTAATCGGCTTTCTGCACATTAGTACGCTTTTCTTTGATGCGTGCCTTCTTACCTGTGAGCTTGCGCAGGTAGTAGAGCTTAGCGCGGCGTACCTTACCGATCTTGTTCACTTCGATGCTGTCGATGTTGGGAGAATCCATGGGGAAGATACGTTCAACACCAACGGTACCCGACATTTTGCGAACAGTGAAGCGCTTCTTTTCGCCGTGACCACAGATTTTGATTACAACGCCACGATACAACTGGATACGCTCCTTGTTACCCTCAATGATTTTGTAAGCTACGGTAATCGTGTCACCGGCCTTGAAAGAGGGGAAAGACTTACCTGTGGCAAATGCTTGCTCAGCAATTTTGATTAAATCAGCCATTTTTAAATAAAGCTTTTAGAAATTGTCTGTCGCGCCGTAGTGCATAACGGGGAACACTCATCCCGACAGCGGCCTTACGGCAACGCGGGTGCAAAATTACGTATTTTCTTATAAGCAAACAAGTTTTTTAGCGGCATTTCTCTTTAAGCAACCAAGAAACAATTATAAATTTGCATACGGAAAGCAGTAATTTTACCCTAAAAGATATATAATGACCCATCAACGCCCTCTTTTTCTCCTTTCAAACGACGACGGCTACGAAGCCAAAGGCCTGCAATGCCTCATCGAGGCACTCCGCCCCGTGGCTGACTTGCTCGTAATGGCTCCCGAGGACGGACGCTCGGGCGCGGGGTGCAGCATTTCGGCTGCCACGCCGCTGCGCTACCGCATCGTGCGCCAAGAACCGGGGCTGACGCTCTGCGCCTGCTCGGGCACACCGGTCGACTGCGTGAAGGTGGCACTCAACGAGTTTGCCGACCGACGCCCCAACCTCGTGGTGGGCGGCATCAACCACGGCGACAATTCTTCGGTCAACACGCACTATTCCGGCACAATGGGCGTAGTGACGGAGGGCGCGCTGCAAGGCATTCCGTCCGTGGCGTTCTCGCTCTGCGACCACAGCGCAAACGCCGACTTCACGCCCGTCCTGCCCTACTTGGCAGACATCGCGCTGAAAACGCTCGCCGCCAACCTGCCCCCATTTACCTGCCTCAACGTGAACTTCCCCAAAGCCGCCTCATTTAAGGGCATTCGCCTTTGCCGCATGGCGCATAGCCGCTGGGAGCACGAACTGGCACGCCGCGAGCACCCTTGGGGCGGCACGTACTTTTGGCTGGTGGGCGACTGCCGCGAACTGGAACCAGAGGCTGACGACACCGACCGCTACGCCCTGGCGCACGGCTATATCGCCATCACGCCTACGCAGCTGGACGTGACTGATTATAAGCTGAAAGAAAATCTGAAAGATATTTTTCGGTAAAAGAAAACAGGCAAATTGCAACGCCTCAACCAACAAGCAAAACGAACAAAATGCGCTATTTCCTGATTGCCGGCGAAGCGAGCGGCGACCTCCACGCCTCGGAACTGATGAAAGCATTAAAGGCAGCCGACCCCGAAGCAGACTTTGCCTTTTACGGCGGCGACTGCATGGCAGCCGTGGGCGGCACTCTGCTGCGCCACTACAAGGACCTTGCCTACATGGGTTTCATTCCCGTGCTGCTGCACCTGCGCACTATTTTGCGGGGCATGTCAGACTGCAAGCGGCAAATTGCCGAATGGCAGCCCGACGCGCTGATACTCGTGGACTATCCCGGCTTCAACTTGAAGATGGCGCGTTTCGTGCACGACCGCGCCCTCTGCCCCGTGTTCTATTATATTTCCCCGAAGATATGGGCATGGAAAGAGCGGCGCATCAAGGACATCAGGCGCAACGTAGACCGCCTGTTCTCCATTCTGCCTTTCGAGATAGATTTCTTTGAGAAGAAGCACCATTATCCCATTTCTTACGTGGGCAACCCCACGGTGGACGAGGTGACCACCTTTTGTGCCAAGCACGGACAGCCGCAGCCCGACGGGCGCACAGTGGCACTCCTACCGGGTTCGCGGCGGCAGGAAATTCTCGA
>JALFJC010000053.1:0-12485 GCA_022775595.1 Bacteroidales bacterium
CCCGTGGCATTGCGGGTTACGCGCTTTTGGCGCGGGGCATTTTTGTGCCGCGGCACAAAAATGCCCCGCGCCAAAAGCGCGTAACCCGCAATGCCACGGGGCGCTGCCCCTCATAAAGTAGGTTGCTCTTACAGAGCGCGACACTTTAATCAATGCACCCGCCATCCCCCAGGGCGTTGCCCTGGGCTGTGGGCAACAATTGGGCTTGCAGCCCGCCTCAACCATTATCCCGTTCGGATAAAACTGTTAAACTACACAGCGAGCGTTTGGCAAAACGCCCCTTCTCGCGACCCCTATGACCTACCAAGAAACGCTACAATATCTTTTCGTGAAAACGCCGATGTTCCAGCAAGTCGGGGCAAAGGCATACAAGCCCGGGCTGCAAGTCACCGAAAAGCTCGACGCGCACTTGGGCCACCCGCACCGCAACTACGCCACCATACACGTGGCAGGCACGAACGGCAAGGGCAGCACGGCGCACCTCATCGCCGCCACGCTGCAAAGCGCGGGGTTGCGTGTGGGACTTTACACCTCGCCCCATCTCGTGGACTTCCGCGAGCGTATCCGCGTGAACGGCGAGCCGGTGAGCGAGGAATACGTGGTGGACTTCGTGGAACGGGAGCGCAGTTTTTTCGAGCCGCTCCGTCCCTCGTTTTTTGAAATCACAACCGCCATGGCACTGCGCTACTTTGCCGACGCCCGGGTAGACGTGGCGGTGATTGAAGTGGGGCTTGGCGGACGGCTCGACTGCACCAACATCATCAGCCCCTTGCTCTCCGTCATCACCAACATCAGCCTCGAGCACACCGCGCTGCTCGGCAACACACTCGCCGAGATTGCCGCCGAGAAAGGCGGCATCATCAAGCCCGCTACGCCAGTTGTCATCGGCGAGCGTACGCCCGAAACTGCCGCCGTGTTCCGCCGCATTGCCGAGGAAAAGGGCGCACCGCTCTTCTGGGCGGACGAAGACGACGAAATTCTTGACTTCGACAAGGCTGTCCAGACTTCCGGCGACAGCTTCGGCGAAGAAATGGAAACTTACGCCACGAGCCGCTTCGGGCAAATCAGTTGCCTGCTCACGGGACGCTGTCAAAGACTCAACGCCCGCACCGTGCTCTGCGCCCTGCGCCGACTGCCTTTCGAGGGCATCACGCCCGCTGCCGTGGCGCAAGGTTTCCGCGACGTGGAACGCCTCACGGGCTTGCGCGGCCGCTGGCAAACCGTGGCGCACCGGCCGCTCACGATTTGCGATGTGGGGCACAACCCGGGCGGTCTGACATTGACGGCGGCACGCCTGAGCGACGTGCTGGCTGCGGGCAAGCGGTTGCATCTCGTTTTCGGCATGGCAGAGGATAAAGACATCAGCACCGTGCTCGGCCTACTGCCCCACCCTGCCCCAGAGCACCATATATATTATTATTGGACGCAGGCCTCCGTGCGCCGCGCCTTGCCCGCCGACCGGCTGAAAGCCATTGCCGACGCGTGCGGGCTGACAGGCGGCACTGCCTTCCCCGACGTTCCTGCCGCCTATGCCGCCGCCCGCGCTGCCGCCGCGCCCGACGACGTTGTTTTCGTGGGCGGCAGTTGTTTCGTCGTCGCCGACTTCTTAGGACATCTGCAATAAGGCATTAGCCCCAAAACATATAAAACGAGAGGGTGTGTCGTAATATCTATTTTACGGCCCATCCTCTTTTTCGTGTCTGAAGGTTCGTGCTCTTACAGACTACGTTTTATTTGCCGAATTTCTCCAACATCCAATCATCAGACTATAAAATCCGTTCTGCGCGCGCATACATTTAAACAAGGTTCGTATTTCCCGCCGTCAGTTGGAAGCGGCGATTTCCTGCCTGATATTTGTTTGTTGCCAGGAGAAAGTTTTCACTTTCTGCCTGATATTTTTTACTATCTGCCAGAAAAAGTTTGTAACAAAGTTTGTAACGGCCGTTACAAAGTTTCTAACACATGTTACAAAGTTTGTAATACGTGTTACAAACTTTGTAACAAAAAATTTCTTATAGGATAGTGAAAAATATCAGGGAGAAAGGAAAAAATATCTCCAAGGAAATAAAAAATTCCTCGGAGATAATTCGCAATAGAAGTTACGAAAAATCTAAAATCTGCGGACAAACGTTTTGTGCAACCATTTGCAGCGCACGGCAGCGGCGGTGCGACGCCATGGGTTAAGCAGGGCGTGGGCGGTGGCATATAGCCAGGGCACGGGCTGTTGCAGCCGCTTGAAAACGGGGCGGAGCAAAAGGGGCGGCAACAGGAGCAGCGCGGCGGCGAGCAGGAAGACGATGATGTCGGGTACAAGAGCGGCGGCGGTGTATGCGTTTTGGGAAAGGTCTACTGCAAGGCGCAGGGCAAGGTAAACCACGGGCACGAGCAGTGCGAGGAAATGCGTCCAAGCGGCGGCAGTTTCGCGCTGGCGGTAAAGGCGGGCGCGGCGGCCGGCACGGCGCCCAGTTTCACAGGCTTTGACGTGCTCCATTGCCAAAGCGCGGCGGCTGGGCGCAGGCAGGGTGAGGGCGGCAGCGCGGTCGAGGCAAACGGCGGTGCGCTCCCGCGTGGCGTGCGCAGCAAGGAGGAGGGTTTCCTCGCCAAAGGGCAGGGTGAGGCTGTCGGTAAAGCCATCGTTTGCCAGGAACCAGGTTTTTCTCATGCAGACGTTGGCGGGCAACCAGCCGATGGGGTTGCCGCGACGGGCGGCGGCGACGAGGCGCAACTGTTCGGCAAGACATTCATAGGAGGCGCGGCGCAGGGCGGCGCGAGGCTCGTCGTCGTTTTCGCGAACAAGGCAGAGACTTAGAACGGTATCGGCGGTCTCTGTGCAGCGTGCTGCCAATGTGCGCAACCAACTGCGGGAAACGGGCTGCGCATCGGGGTCGGCGATTACCACCCACTCGCTGCGCGCCGCCTTGATGCCGAGCGTCAGCGCGAGTTTGCGCGGCTCGATGCTGCGCGAAGTATCGGGAACATAAGTATGTCGCACGCGCGGGTCGCTCTGCGCCAGCCGCTTGATTACGTCGGCGGTGTCGTCCTCCGAATTTTCGTTGACAAGGATAATTTGGAAATCGGGATAATCCTGCTGTAGCATTTGGGGAATGCTGGTTTCGAGCGCACGCGCCGCGTTGAAGCAGGGCACGATGATGCTGATGCGGGGCAATTCGGCTGCGTCGGCGGTCGGAGCGGCCATGACGCGCCGCGCCGCCACCCAGTCGATCCAGCGCAACAGAAAGAGCAGGACGAGCAAAAGGACGAGCAAGGCGGGGAAGAACCATAAGGCATGGATGCCAAAGGGGCAGGCGAACAGACTGGCGAATAAGCAAGAAGGGAATGACATGGTTTTGGATAATTATAAAGATTGCCGGCGGCGGAACTCGGCGCATACCACGGCCGTGGCGACTGCCACGTTAAGGCTTTCCACGGTTGCCGCATCGGCGGGGAAGGGCGGTATGAGCAGGCGGCTGTTGACGCACCGCGCCACCTCGGGCGAGATGCCATTGCCTTCGTTGCCCATCACGATGATGCCGCAGGACTGCAAGTTTTGGTTTTGATAAAGGTCTGCGCCGTCGAGGAAGGTGCCGTAGATATTCACACCGGCATCAGAAAAGCCCGACAACCATTCTGCCAAATTGCCTCTGCGCAGACTGACCCGCGTGAGTGCACCCATCGTGGCCTGCACCACCTTGGGCGAAAAAGCATCTACGCACCCCTCGGAAAGGAAGACACTGCGAATGCCGAACCAGTCCGCTATGCGCAAGATTGTGCCCATATTGCCGGGGTCTTGCACGGCGTCGAGAGCCAGTATCAGGTCTTCTTTCGGCGAGAAAGCCGAGAGCGGCGCATCGGCGGGGCGCTCGAAAAGCGCCCAAACCTGATGGGGCGTGGTGAGGAGCGAGATTTGCCGCAGTTCGTCGGGCGTGGCGGTAAGGCAGGAGGCAGATGCGGGCGCGGGCGGCGCGGAGCGGAAATATTCGGCAGTGCCCACGAGCGTGCGGCACTGGAAGGCGGGCATGAGTTCCGCCACAAGTTTCGGCCCTTCGGCAATAAACACGCCGGCCTCATCGCGCTGCTTCTTGCGGGCAAAGGATTTGAGTTTTTTGAGTTCGTTCTTGCTGAGCATGATTGCTTATTAATAGGAGATACCTTGCGGAGAATAAGGCGGGCGCGGGCAATACGTCCTTACTGCAATAAGATTATAACGAGTTGATTATAGTCCACCAATTGCTTTTTTATTTACCCACGAATTTCACGCATTGACACGAATACATTGCATTGGCTTTTTAATGGCGACCTTATCGGTCGCACTAATCACACTAATCATATGAGTGAATTAAGTGCAATTCGCGGGCCATAAAGCATAAGCAGTTGATGCAAGCAACAGGCATTATCTTATAAGATACCTTGATTTTTGAAAGCAAAACTACAAAGTAATTTCCAATAAACGCGTACCTTTGCGGTTAAATGCACAGGATATTCCACATAAAGCCATATATTATTTGTCTGAGCAAGTCCCCCGGCGGGCTTTGGGGCTTTGTGTGCGCCTTGCTGATTTCCCTGTTTTTTCTTTCCGCCTGCTCGTCCACGAAGTTTGTGGGCGAGGACGAATACCTGCTTGCCGACGCGAAAGTTAAGACCGAAGACAAAACCGTGAAAGCGTCTTCGCTGAAAGGCGTGCTGCGGCAGAAGCCCAACTCGCGTTGGTTTAACCTCTACAAAGCACCCCTGCACATCTACTCGCTCTCGCGCCGCGACACCACGCGCCACCGCCGCTGGAACCGTATGCTTCGGCGCCTGGGCGAAGCACCCGTGATTTACGACTCCGTGCAGACGGAACTGTCCGTGCGTGCCTTGGAGCAGGCGCTGCAAAGCAAGGGTTACCTGCACGCGCGGGCAACTTCCACAACCGAAGTGACGGGCAAGAAGAAAAAGCGCGTCACCTACACGCTGCTGCCCGGTCCGAGGCATTACATTGACTCGCTGTCGTACGAATTTGACAACGCCGAAATAGAGCGCATCGTCCGCGCCGACTCGCAGGCGTTCAAGTTGCATCGCGGCCTGCCGCTCGACCTTTCCCTGCTCTCTGCTGAGCGCGACCGCATCATCTCGCTCTTGGGCGAAAAGGGCCGCTACGGACTGCACAAGGAGTACATCAGTTATCGCGCCGACACGCTCACGGGCAGCACGGGCGCGGTGCTTACGCTGCGCTTCAAGAAACCTGCCGGCACGGACGAACGCGCTTACAAGGAACGGCACTTCTCTAATGTGAACATTTACGAAGGAAATGAGGAGGACGAGGACGAAGCCGTGTTCTATCGCGGCCTGACCTTCCACCTCGGGCGGCGCAAGACGATGAACAAGCGCGTCTACTTCAACCATATTCTTCCCGCACGCGACAGCCTTTATAAGGAAACGATGATACAAGGCACATACGCCGCGCTCGGCAGCCTGCCCTGCATTGCTTCCTCAAATATCAGGATACGCGAAAACGCCGCACCCGACTCTACGCTCGACGCTGATATATCCGTGAAATTCAACAAACCGCACACCGTGGGCATGGAACTGGAAGGAACGAACACGGCAGGCGACTTCGGCGTTGCGGCATCGGTGAACTATGCCAACCGCAACCTATTTCGTGGTGCGGAGGTGCTTTCTCTGAAACTGCGCGGCGCATACGAGGCCATCACGGGACTGGAAGGCTACGACGGGCGCAATTATTTAGAGTGGAACGCCGAGGCAAGCCTCAAATTCCCCTCATTGCTCGTGCCCTTCCTGCCCATACAGCGCGGCAAGCGCATCAAGGCCTCTTCGGAAGTAACCGTGGTTTTTTCCTCGCAAAACCGCCCGGAGTTCCACCGCCGCGTGCTTACCGGCTCGTGGGCGTATCAGTGGAGCAAGATCACCAAGCCGCGCGTGCGCCATCGCTTCGACCTGCTCAACCTCAACTATATCTTCATGCCGGTCATCTCTGAAACGTTCCGCAACGAATATCTCTCCGGCGACGACCCGCGCTATGGCATTCTGCGTTACAGTTATGAGGACCTCTTTATCATGAAGATGGGCTACGGCTTTACGTTCAACTCACTCCGCAGCAACTCGACGGCAGGACTTTATCAAACCAACGGCTATCAGATTAAGGTGAACGTGGAAACGGCGGGCAACCTGCTCTACGGCATTTCCAAACTCACCCACGCACACCGCAGCGCAACGAAAGATGCCTACACGTTCCTCGGCATCGCCTACTCGCAATATGCCCGTTTAGACTTTGATTTCAGCAAAAGCATCGTCTTCACCGACCGCGCCTCTATGGCCATTCACGCCGCCTTCGGCATTGCGCAGCCTTATGGCAACTCCACAATCCTGCCCTACGAACGGCGCTATTTCGCCGGCGGTGCAAACAGCGTGCGCGGTTGGAGCGTGCGCGGGCTCGGACCGGGCACGTTTAAGGGTAAAGACGGGAAAATCGACTTCATCAACCAGACGGGTAACCTCAAACTCGACCTGAGCGTGGAGTGGCGCGCGCAACTGTTCTGGAAACTGCACGGCGCGTTCTTCCTCGACGCTGGCAACATCTGGAACACGCGCAAATATGCCGACCAGCCCGGCGGCGAGTTCCGTTTCAACAAGTTCTATCGGCAGATTGCCGCAGCCTACGGCGTGGGTCTGCGCCTTAACTTCGACTACTTTATCTTGCGCCTCGACGGCGGCATGAAGGCGGTAAACCCCACCGAGGGCGAAGAGCGCTATCCCTTAATCCACCCGAAGTTCAGCCGCGACTTTACGCTTCACTTTGCCGTGGGGCTGCCGTTCTGATAATGATAATAAAACTACTCGTTTGGGATTAACGATAAAAACCAAGAAAAACAACTTGTTCTTTGTGGGCCTACCGGCTTGCCTTATCGTATAAATCCCGAGTCTGAAAACCTGACGGTTTTCGCCTCGTGCTTTATCCGCTAAGGCGGCGGTCGGTTTCCGCCCGCCCCACACAGAACAAGGGAAAAACCGGTAAAAACCGTTTTCAATGGAAAACCTTCCTGTTTCTATGGAGTCTATAACAAGGTCTCACGGGTTTTTGATGGTTTTTTCCTTGCGGCGTTTGAAGCGGTCGGGCACCGACCGCAGCCGCAGGAATTAAGGACAAGCGTGAGCCGTTTAGGCTCACAGGCTTGGCGTTAAGGCCAGCGGCGTAGCCCAAGGGGCTTCAAACGAAGCAAGTGGTTTTTCATGGTTTTTATCTAATACCATTTGAAAAAAGCAACCTACGCGTCTTGGCTATCGATTTCCATTAAACTAACCTCCTATCCTCTCTCTAATACCATGACCCAATTCATCAGTCTCGGCAGTGGCAGTAGCGGGAACGCCTATTACCTGCGTTCGGCCGACCGCGCGCTATTGCTCGACTGCGGACTTGTATATCGCAACCTCGAACCGCTCTTTTCCAAATACGGACTTTCTAAAAACATCGCCGCCATTCTGCTCACCCACGAGCACGCCGACCACGTGCGGGGCGTGGGCAGGACGGCCGAAGTGATGCACCTGCCCGTCTATGCCACGAATAAGGTTTACGAGGCAATGTTTCAAAGAAAATACGTTACGCGCCCCGTGCCCGAAGCCTTGCGCCGCAGCATCGAAGTGGGCAAGCCGATTTGCATCGAACCTTTCACCGTCACGCCGATACATGTGCCGCACGACAGCGCAGACAACGTGGGCTACTTTATCGACTGCGGCGACGGCACGCGCCTGCTGCTACTGACCGACGTGGGCGAATTCCTGCCCGACATGGAGGCATTCGTGCCACAAGCCACGCACATCGTTATCGAAACGAACTATGACCCCGATATGCTGCGCACGGGCAAATATCCGGCACGCCTGAAACGGCGTATTGCCTCGGGCACAGGACATTCGGCCAACCCCGACACGGCCGCCTTCCTCGTGAAAACGCTCACGCCCGCCACGAAGCACATCTTCCTCTGCCATCTCAGCGCCGACAACAACCGACCCGAACTGGCGCAAGCCGCCGTGGCCGAAACCCTGCGCCGAGAACGACCCGACCTCGCCGAACTGCCGCCCATCACACCACTGCCAAGGCTCACGCCGTCGGGAGTTTATGAGTTATAGATAAAATCCTCTTCCCATGTCCCGCTTGCCCAACCTTAGAGAAATCGTGTTGCGCGACACGCCATTTGCCCGCCTCATGACGAAGCGCATCTACAACGTGCTGCTCATCGCCACACGCTACGACGCGTTTACGCTTGAAGACGACGGGCGCGTGGACGAATTGATTTTCAACGAATACACCTCCCTTAGTCTGCGCTATCCGCCGCGCTTCACACGCGTCACGGACGAGGAGGCTGCGCTCGCCGAACTCGAAAACCATAACTACGAGTTGGTCATCGTGATGCCCAACATGGCGGGGCGCGACATCTTTGCCGCAGCCGCGTCGATCAAGGAGCGTTACCCCGCCCTGCCCATCGTGGTGCTCACGCCCTTTTCGCGAGAAGTGCGGGAACGCATCGCCAAAGCCGACCTCACGGCCATCGACTACGTGTTCGCCTGGCTCGGAAACCCGGAACTCCTGCTGGCCATCATCAAACTCATCGAGGACAAATGGAACGCTGACGACGACCTCGCCGAAGTGGGCGTGCAGAGCATTCTGCTCGTGGAAGACTCCGTGCGCTTCTATTCCTCCGCCCTGCCCCACCTCTACCGCATCGTGCTGGAACAAAGCCGCGAGTTTTCGAAAGAAGCCCTCAACGAGCACCTCAAAACGCTGCGTATGCGCGGCCGCCCCAAAATCATGCTGGCACGCTCTTACGAAGAAGCGATGCAGGTACTCGACTGCTACGGCGACAACCTCCTCGGCATCGTTTCGGACATGAGTTTTATGAGAAACGGAGAGAAAGACGCGCTCGCGGGCTATGCCTTGGCCAAGATGGCAAAAGAGCGCGACGCGCACCTGCCCTTCATTCTCGAATCGAGCGAGGCGGGCAACGCCGCATACGCCGAAAGGCTCGGCGTGCCGTTTATCCATAAAAACTCCAAGACTTACCCGCAGGACTTGCGCCAAATCATCATGGACCAATTCGGATTTGGCGACTTCATTATCCGAGACCCGCAGACGGGCAAGGAAATACTGCGCATCACCAACCTTAAAGACCTCCAGCAAAACCTCTACAACATTCCCGACGAGGCTTTGCGCAATCACCTTTCGCACAACCACTTCTCGCGCTTCTTCTATTCGCGCGCCATGTTTCCGCCCGCCGAATTGCTGAAAAGGGTGGACGTGAGCGAATATGCTGAAATGGACGAGGCGCGGCGCTTCATCTTTGACATCATCGTGGAATACCGCCGCATCAAGAACTCGGGCGTGGTGGCGGAATACCGCAAGGACCGCTTCGATGCTTACAGCAACTTCGCCCGCATCGGCAACGGCTCGCTCGGTGGCAAAGGGCGCGGCCTCGCGTTCATGGGCACTCTCGTCGCCGGACACCCGCGCCTCGACGACGACCGCATCTGCGTGAATATTCCCCGCACGGTGGTGATCTGCACCGACATCTTCGACGAGTTTATGGAGCGCAACGGGCTTTACCCCGTGGCTCTTAGCGACAGCAGCGACGCGGAGATACTCGCGGCTTTCGAGCGCGGCGTGTTGCCAGAAGCACTTTTAGACGACCTCCTCGCGCTCTTCGACGTGGTGGACCACCCCATCGCCGTGCGCTCCTCGGGCGTGCTGGAAGACGCGCACTACCAGCCGTTTGCCGGCGTATATGCCACTTACATGGTGCCGCGTGTGAGCGACAAGCAGGCTATGCTCGCCCTGCTGCGCTCCGCGATAAAGGCCGTTTACGCCTCGGTATTTTTCAAGGACAGCAAGGCCTATATGACCGCCACGCAAAACCTTATTGACCAAGAGAAGATGGCGATTGTGCTACAAGAGGTAGTCGGCTCGGAGCACGGTCAATACTTTTACCCCACCCTTTCGGGCGTGGCGCGTTCCCTTAACTTTTACCCCATTGGCGAAGAAAAGCCTGCCGATGGCGTGGCAAAGGTGGCATTAGGTTTGGGCGCATACATCGTGGACGGCGGCAAGTCGCTCCGCTTCTGCCCCGCCTATCCGCACAACATATTGCAACTGAGCGAACTGCGCACTGTCCTGCGCGAGGGACAGAAGGAATTTTTCGCCCTCGACCTTTCCATGCTCCAGCAGTCACCCGAAACGGACACGGAATATAATATCCGGCACTTGCCAGTAGCGGCTGCCGACGACCCGGAAACGCTGCGCTACGCGTTTTCCACGCTTAGCCTTGAAGACCAACGGCTCACGCCGGGCGGCGCGGGTGCGGGGCGGCGCGTGGTGACGTTCTCCAACATTCTCGAATACGATGCATTTCCCCTCGCGCGGGTCATCTCCGACCTGCTGCGCATTGGCAGCCGGGGCATGGGCAGACCCGTGGAACTGGAATACGCCATGGACATCCGCGAGGGCAAGGCCTATTTCTACCTCTTGCAGATACGCCCCATTGTGGACGTTTCTGAAGAAACGGAACTCACGCCCGACGACCTTTCGCGCCCCGCGCTCATCAGCAGCACCTCGGTGCTGGGCAACGGCATGGTGGAAGATGTACATTATATATTATATGTACGCTCTGACCGCTTCGACGCGTTGCGCTCCCGCGACATCGCCGCCGAAATAGGCAATCTCAACGAGCAACTGACGGCCCGCGGCGAAAGTTACGTGCTTGTAGGGCCGGGGCGTTGGGGCAGCAGCGACCCCGCGCTGGGCATTCCCGTGAAATGGTCGCACATATCGGGTGCCAAGGCGGTGGTGGAATGCGGGATCGAGGACTTCCGCGTAGATGCGAGCGAGGGCACGCACTTTTTCCAAAACCTCACGTCGTTTGGCGTGGGCTATTTCACCATTCGCCCCTTCCAAGGCGACGGCACGTTCGACGAAAGCGGCCTCAACACCCTGCCCGCCGAATACGAGTCGCACAGCCTGCGCCTCGTGAAGTTTCCCGCCCCGCTCTTCATCAAGATGGACGGGCGACACAGCCGGGGCATCATCAGCAAGAGCAATTAAAAAAGAAGGCGGAGGGTTTTCCTCTGCCTTCTTTGCTTTGTATCAGTAAAACAACTGTTCTTATTTTTCGTGATATCCGTAGCCGTAACCATAGCCATAGCCGTAAGTGTAGCCGTAACGGTAATGGCCATAGCGCGTGCTGACGTACTGCGAACCGTTGAGCAAGATAGCCATCTTGTTGTATGTATGGCGCAGATAGAGTTTGTCGACTTCTTTGAGCAGGCGGCGGTCCATAAGTCCCACACGCACTACAAAGAGCGAAACATCGGCATATTTCTTTACGATGTTCGTATCTGCCACAATGTCGATAGGCGGACAGTCAACGAGGATAACGTCATATTCCTTTTTCAGCATCTCAAACAAATTACCCATCACGTCGCTTTGCAGCAGTTCCGTAGGATTGGGCGGAACAACGCCTACAGGCAAAACGTCTACACTACCATCGAACTGATTGCGCAGGATTACGCTTTGAATATCATCGGTAGCACCGCAAAGGAACGACGTAAGACCTTGTTTGGGATTGTCAACAAGTTTTGAAAGCGAGGTGTGGCGCAAGTCTAAGTCGATAGCCAGGACGCGCTTTCCGCCGAGTGAGAGCGTCTTGGCAAGGTTGCCTGAGATAAAGCTCTTGCCGCTGCCGGCGTTGAAACTGGTAATCATAATGATATTTGCCGTATCCTTCTTCTCAACAAAATAGTCGAGCTTTGTGCGCACCAGTCTGAACGATTCGTTAATAAGGTTACGGCTATTCTCTCGGATATAAATCTTGCGCTCCACATTGTTCTGACGGTGCTGCCACCAATGCTTCTTACTGCTAAGCAAGGGTATTTCGCCAAGGAAGGGCACGTGCAAAGTTTCAAGGTCTTTACGCCCACGCACCGTGCGGTTGAGGAACTCACTGAGGAAGATAATGCCGCCAGGGATTGCCAAACCGAGAGCAAAAGCGATAAGCAAAATCGAAGCACTGCGCGGCGACGTGAGCCCGCCGCCATAAGGAGGCTGGATAATGCGCGTGTTCCACGCCGTGAAGGTTTTGGAGAGTTCATTCTCCTCGCGCTTCTGCAAGAGATAAATGTAAAGGGCTTCCTTCACCTTCTGCTGACGGTCGATGCTAAGCAGCTGTTGTGCCTGACGCGGTGCAGAAGCTATCTTTTGGTTGTTAAGTGCTTCGTTGGCTTCGGCATTTGAAATCTGCTTGCGGATTTGCGCAATGAGATTTTCGAGCGAGCGCACGATAGCCGTTTGCTGTGTGGCAAGGTCGCGATCCATTTTCTGCACGAGGGCATTGTCCTCACTGCTGTTAGAGAGCAGGTCGTTGCGTGTCAGCACGGCTTGGTTGTATGAAGCGATAAGCGCCTCGATGCCCGTGCCGCCGATGCCCGTATTGGTGGGCAGGAGCTGC
>JALFJC010000139.1:0-9843 GCA_022775595.1 Bacteroidales bacterium
GTAGTGCCTTCCAGGCACCCTCACCAAAAAACGAGATCGGTTGACCGTTTCGCGCCCCGCTAAGCATTGTCACAAATCGCAAACAAAAGATATAGGTTTACCACTCTTTGCCCAGCGCGTGATTTATACTAAGTGCCTGGAAGGCACTACAGAGCGTAGCGATGGTAACCGGGCACGCAGTGTCCGGCTCAACAAGGACGGTACGATGTGCCTGGAAGGCACTACGCCGAAGGACAGGTTACAAGGAACGCACAGCGATATATAAATTCTGCTCCCGTTTCCCCAATCGCAAACAAACGTTATCGCATTTCGACTTTCTGCGCAGAGCGTAATTTTGCCGTTTGCAATTTTTACGCATCTACTTTCTCGGAAATTTTGAAAGTTTAGGAAAATATAACGCTGACGGACTTGCGAAAAATTTTCAAGTAGAAAATCTTGGCTATTTGGTAAGTTCGTTTCAACTATCCTATAAGCCCGCAAAAACTATCTTATAAGATAATTCTCACTATCTCGGAGATAATTTTTACGAGCTTGCTTAAAATTTTCACGACCTTGCTGAAAGTTGCGGGCACGAAAAAAGCAGGAAGTGCGCCGCGCCGCGCTCTTCCTGCTTGCAAGGCAAATTTAGCGATTTATTCCCGTTGCGCCAAATCTGAAAAAGTGTTGCGAAGGGTTTTATTCGTTGAAATTTCAATTTCCTACCAACCTCTCTTCCCTTTTTCCTAAAAAAATCACTCGATAAACCCTTTTACATAGAAATATCTTGTATTTTTGCAGAAAACCATACTTATCTGCCAAGAAAATGGCCAATATACATTTCAGCATCACCTATAAAACCGACGGCGGGACGTTTCTCCGCATCCATCTTAACCTAAACGGCGAAACCTCCCACGCGCCCATGCAGACGGACGACGGAGAGCATTGGCAAGCCACGCTGCAAATGCCGGGCGGTACCGCGTTCAGTTATTTCTACGAAGTATGCGCCGATGGCGGCGACGTGGTGCGCCGCGAAGAAAACGCGGTGAGGCATGCCAACGTAGGTCAGCAGCCTGCGCTCCACCTTGCCGACGCCTGGACGTTGCGCCCCCTGCCGGCCGCCCTGCGCACCACGGCCTTCACCGACTGCATCTATCGCCTCTCCGACTTCGACCGGCAACGCGCCCATGAGGACCTCCCTGCGCCGCTCACGCTGCGCCTCCGCGCCACGCCGCCGCCCGAAGGAATGCGCTGGGGCGTGCTTGGCAATATCCCCGCCCTGGGCGAATGGCAGCCCGAACGCACGCTCCACGCCGTGCGCACCGACACCTACGAATACTCCTTTGCGCTCGACCTGAAAACGGCTGCGGCGGGATTTGAATATAAATATGTATTGACCGATGAGCGCCGCCCCGAATTTATCCTTTGGGAAGAAGGCGACAACCGCCGTTTCCAGCCCCTCTCGCCCGAGGCGGGCGCAGCGGTCATAGCGAGCGACGACGCGCCCGACATAAAACTCGCCCCCTGGCGCGGGGCAGGCGTGGTGATACCCGTGTTCTCGCTGCGCTCCGCAGGCAGTTTCGGCATCGGCGACTTCGGCGATTTGCAGTCGTTCGTGCTTTGGGCAGCCTCTGTGGGCATGAAGGCCGTGCAGCTACTGCCCATCAACGACACCACGGCGGGCGGCACCTGGCGCGACTCCTATCCTTACAACGGCATCTCGGTCTTCGCCCTCCATCCTATATATATAGACGCGCGCGAGTGGAAGCACACCAAAGCCTATGCCCGACACGCGCAGCGCGGCCTGCGGCTCAACGCCGAGCCGGCGGTGAACTACGAGGCGGTGATGCAGCTCAAGAGTCGTTTCCTCGACGACCTTTTCGACGAAATCGGAGGCAGCATAATGCGCAAGAAAGGCTTTAAGGAATTTTGTGCAGAACAGGCGCACTGGCTCGAACCCTACGCCGACTTCTGCCGCCAGCGCGACGAATACCGCACGGCGAACTTCCGCCTCTGGCCCGAGGAAAATCTCCGCAGCGGCGAGGAACGCGCCGCTGAGCGCATCAGAATGAAGCACCGCTTCGTGCAATATCTTGCCCACACGCAAATGCGCCGCGCCCACGAAACGGCTATGGAACACGGCGTTATACTTAAAGGCGACATTCCCATTGGCATCAATCGCGACAGCGTGCCGGCACGCGAGGACACGCGCCTCTTCCACTTCGACGGACAGGCAGGCGCACCGCCCGATGCCTTTGCCCGTCACGGTCAAAACTGGGGCTTCCCGACCTACAACTGGGAAGAGATGGCGAAAGACGGCTACGCCTGGTGGCGCAGGCGGTTCGCGCACACGGGGCTGTATTTCGATGCCTACCGTATAGACCATGTGCTCGGCTTTTTCCGTATTTGGGAAATCCCTTACGGGCATATCTACGGGCTGCTCGGGCGTTTCCGTCCCGCTTTGCCCCTTACGCCGGAAGAAATCAAGGGCTTCGGCTTCACGCAAAACCCCGCCGCGCTGACGCGACCCCTGCTCACGGAGGAGCGGCTCGAGGAACTTTCCGACGCTGCGGGAGGCTGGGGCTTCAAGCATTATTTCCATCAAAACGACGACGGGCTGTATGAACTCGCCGACGAGGTGAAGACGCAACGCGGCGTGTGCGAGCGGGTGCAAGATGAGCGGTTGCGCACCACGCTCTGCGACCTCATAGCCGACGTGCTCTTCATCGAAGATCCCGACACGCCGGGCACGTACCACCCGCGCATAGCTGGGCAGCAGACCGACCGCTACGCCCTGCTCCCGAAAGCCGACCGCGAGGCGTTCGACCGCTTGCACGAGCATTTCTTTTACCACCGCCACAATGCTTTCTGGGCACAGGAGGCGATGAAAAAGCTGCCAGCCGTGATTCGTTACGCGGAAAGCGGTGCGGGCAATGCCGCCTCGATGCTGCCCTGTGCCGAAGATCTCGGCATGGTGCCCGAGTGTGTGAAGGACGTGTTGGGACAACTCGACGTGTTGAGCCTCGAAATACAGCGTATGCCCAAGGCTTACGGCCGCCGCTTTGCCGACCTTTCCGCCAATCCCTATCTCTCAGTGGCTACCATCGGTACGCACGACATGCCGCCCCTCCGCCTGTGGTGGAAGACCGATGCCGACGGCCGTCAGGCGTACTGGAACGAGGCGATGCACCGCGAAGGCGAAGCCCCCGCCGACTTGGGCGCGGCAGAGTGCGAAAGCATCATCGCCGCCCACCTCGACAGTCCCTCCATGCTGGCCCTCATTGCCCTGCAAGACTATCTGGCCATGGACGCCTCCCTGCGCCACCCGCAGCCCGAGGCAGAGCAAATCAACGATCCAGCCAATCCCGACCAGCATTGGACATATCGCATGCACCTCACCATAGAGCAGCTCGCCGCAGCCACCGATTTCAACGAGAAAGTCCGCGCGCTGATTGAAAAGAGCGGGCGATAGGGATCATATTTCCCCTTATTTTTCTGTCATTTTCAAAATATTCCCGCTTTGCTTGGCAGATAAGCGCAATTTTCCCTATATTCGCAACGTTACTTATAATAAAGCAATAAATATTTCTCAAACATACCTTATACATAGACTATGAAAAAGTACAATTTCGGCGCGGGTCCGTCAATTCTCCCGCAAGAAGTGATGAAAGCAACGGCTGATGCCTGTGTGGAATTTCAGGGCATGGGCCTTTCACTTATGGAAATCAGCCATCGCACAAAGGAATTTCAGGCAGTGATCGACGAGGCGCAAGACCTCTTTAAGGAACTCCTCGGCATACCCGATGGCTATTCCGTGCTCTTCCTCGGCGGCGGTGCCAGCACGCAATTCTGCATGGTGCCCTTCAATCTGCTCGAAAAGAAAGCCGCTTATCTCAACACCGGCGTCTGGGCCAAGAAAGCCCTCAAAGAGGCAAAACTCTTCGGTGAAGTGGTAGAAGTGGCATCTTCCGCCGACGCTAACTACACCTTCATTCCCAAAGACTACGAAATCCCCGCCGACGCGGATTATTTCCACATCACGACCAACAACACCATTTACGGCACAGAACTCCGCCGCGACCTCGATAGCCCTGTGCCCCTCGTGGCCGACATGTCGTCCGACATCTTCTCGCGTCCCCTCGACGTGGCAAAATATGGCTTGATTTACGGCGGTGCGCAAAAGAACCTCTCGATGGCTGGTGTTACCTTCGTGATTGTCAAAGAGGACTTGCTCGGCAAGGTGAGCCGCCCCATTCCCACGATGCTCGACTACCGTACGCACGTCGATAAAGGCTCGATGTTCAACACCCCGCCCGTAGTGCCCATCTACTGCGCTCTGCAAAATCTGAAATGGATCAAGGCGCAAGGAGGTGTGGAAGAAATGGAACGCCGCGCCAAGGCTCGCGCCGAGTTGCTTTACGGCGAAATTGACCGCAACAAACTCTTCTGCGGCACGGCAAAGGAAGAAGACCGCTCGCTGATGAATATCTGCTTCGTGATGAAGGAGGAATACAAAGAACTCGAAGCCGAGTTCCAGCAATACGCCGCCGTAGCCGGTATGCAGGGCATCAAGGGGCACCGCTCCGTGGGCGGTTTCCGTGCCTCCTGCTACAACGCCATGAGCATCGAAGGCGTGCAGGCACTCGTCAATTGCATGAAGGAATTTGAAGCAAAGCATTAAAAGTTGGGGCGAATTATGTTTTCGCCCACGAATTATTTTTGCCCACGAATCACACGAATCTACACGAAGCGTTTTCAATGAATTAAATGGCGACCTGATCGGTCGCACGAATTTTCACGAATTCAATATTTTTGGCTGCACTCGGCAATTCATGATTGCATTAGTGTGATTCGTGCGACCGTACAGGTCGCCTTTAATAAACATAGGACACGAATTCGTGTAGATTCGTGTGATTCGTGGGCAAAAAAAACGTGGGCAAAACAATTGCTCGTGGATAAAATAATTTGTAGTTAATTCAACCATCGCGCTAAATCTCACAACAACCATGAAAGTACTGATTGCCACAGAGAAGCCTTTTGCCCCCGTGGCGGTGAAAGGCATCAAGGACATCCTCGACGAGGCAAGCGTGGACCTTGAACTTTTAGAGAAATATACAGAGAAAAAACAACTGCTCGAAGCCGTAGCGACCGCCAACGCCCTCATCGTGCGCTCCGACATCATCGACGAAGAAGTGATGCAGGCTGCGCCCGAACTTAAAATAATCGTTCGCGCCGGCGCAGGTTATGATAATATCGACCTCGAAGCCGCCACGCGCCACGGCATCATTGTGGAAAACACGCCCGGACAGAATGCCAACGCCGTGGCCGAACTCGTTATCGGCATGCTCATCTACACCATACGCAACCGCTTCAACGGCACGAGCGGCACGGAACTCATGGGCAAGAAACTCGGTCTGCTGGCCTTCGGCGCAGTGGCGCAAAACCTTGCCCGCATCGCCCACGGCATGGGTATGGACGTGTCGAGCTTCTCGCCCCTCAACCGCCCGCAGAAAATCATCGACGCAGGCTTCCACGTGACCGACACGCTCGAGGACTTATTTATCCACAACCATATCGTGAGCCTCCACGTGCCCTCCACGCCGCAGACGCGCGGCAGCATCGGTTACGACCTCGTGATGAAAATGCGCAAAAACGGCATTCTCGTCAACACCGCGCGGCAGGACATTATCGACGAGGAAGGATTGATTCGCGCCTTTGAAGAACGCACCGACCTGCGCTACGTGACCGACCTCAAACTCAAAGCACACGACGAAGCCGTTGCCAAACTCGGCGACCGCTATGTATTCACGCCCAAGAAAATGGGTGCGCAGACCGCAGAGGCCAACATCAACGCCGGACTTGCCGCAGCGCAGCAAATCGTGGACTATTTCAAGGACGGCAATCATACATATCAGGTAAATAAGTAAATATCATGCCCAAAATAAAACCATTCCGTGGCGTGCGCCCGCCCAAAGCACTCGTGGAACAAGTGCAAAGCCGTCCCTACGACGTGCTTAGTTCCGAAGAAGCACGCCAAGAGGCAGGCGACAACGCGATGTCGCTTTACCACATCATTAAGCCCGAGATAAATTTCCCCGAAGGCACGGACGAATACGACCCGCGCGTTTACGAAAGCGGTGCCGAGCAGTTCCAGAAATTTCAGGATAACGGCTGGCTCGTGGAAGATGCCGAGGAAAACTATTATCTCTACGCCCAGACGATGAATGGCCGCACGCAATACGGTTTCGTGGTGTGCGCCAATGTGGACGATTACCTTTCGGGGGTAATCAAGAAGCACGAACTCACGCGCCGCGACAAAGAAGAGGACCGCATGAAGCACGTGCGCCGCACTAGCGCCAACATTGAGCCGGTATTCCTTGCTTACAAACCCGACGCCGCCCTTGCCGCCCTCACCGATAAGGTAATTGCCGCGCTGCCCGAATACGACTTCGTGGCGCCTGGCGACGGCTTCCGCCATCAGTTCTGGGTAATTGCCGACAAGGCCGACCAGCAAATTATCACCGATGCCTTTGCCCGTATGGACAGCCTCTACATTGCCGACGGGCACCACCGCAGCGCGGCAGCAGCCCTCGTGGGCGCGGAGCGGGCGAAAGCCAATCCGCAAAACACGGGCGCGGAGGAATACAATTATTATATGGCTGTATGCTTCCCCGCCGACCAACTCACCATTCTCGATTACAACCGCCTCGTCAAAGACCTCAACGGGCGCACGGCGGCAGAGTTTCTCGAAGCCCTGACCAAAAACTTCGTCGTGGAGGCCAAGACCGCCGAGCCTTATCGCCCGCAGGAGCAGCATGAGTTCTCGCTCTATCTCGAAGGCATGTGGTACAGCCTCAAAGCCAAGCCCGGCACTTTCGATGCCACCGACCCCATCGGCGTTTTAGACGTTGACATCAGTTCGCGCCTTATCCTCGACGAACTCTTGGGCATCAAGGACCTGCGCAGCGACAAGCGCATCGACTTCGTTGGCGGCCTGCGCGGCCTCGGCGAGTTGCAGCAGCGCGTCGACAGCGGCGAAATGAAACTTGCCCTCGCCCTCTATCCCGTTTCCATGGAGCAAATCATGAACATAGCCGACAGCGGCAAAATCATGCCGCCCAAGGCTACCTGGTTTGAACCGAAACTCCGCAGCGGGCTCGTAATCCATAAATTCTAAAACCTACTAATAGGAATGCCCGAAGTTCTCAAAACGGACTTCGGGCATTCTGTATCAAATACGCCTCTTTCCCTTATCGGCAAAGTTTTTTGTTGTTTTTACTGCAAAATGTATCGTTTTTGCCGATATCGGCAAAAACAACATTATGAAACAATATATGGAGATGTGTAAAAGTAGGAGAAAAGCGTATTTTTGAAGAGAAATGCGTATCTTTGCGCTCAAAGGAGCTCGACTAACAAAAAAATAGGAGGTCTGCTTGGTAAACGAAAATAAAAACGAGTCGCATGACTCAATGTATAAATAATGATATGGCATTAACAATACGAACGATACCAGTTCTTAGCGGCGAGACGGCTCAGCGTTTTGTTGAGATGGCTGAAGCAAACAATGGATGTGAACAGACCTCCGTTCCCGCCCAGATGAAGGCTTCCATTAGCCGTATGATGGAGCGATCGCGCAATATAGTCATCAAACGCGCTGTACAATAATCGCTCATGGGAGGTTATGACTACGACATATTTGAACGTTGTGAGTTTACTGTTCTGACAGATGAACTGGCTTCACTTCCATTCTGCTGTGGGGAAGACGAGGGCGAAAGAGACCTTGAAGATTTCTTCCACAATGAAGCTATACTCTATGGTAAGCAACGATTAGGTAAGACGTACTGTTTTATCGACAACTCTGGGGAGGAAACAAAGATTGTGGCGTTCTTTACCGTGTCTAACGACAGCGTGAAGACTACATTTATCCCGAAAAGTTCAACGAATAAGGTGCAGCGCACGATTCCTGGTCAGAAACACCTTCGCACCTATCCAGCCGTACTGCTCGGCCGTCTTGGTGTGGCAAAGGAGTTTCAGGGCAAGGAATTTTTTGTAGGTCAACAAGTCATAAACTACTTAAAGTCATGGTTCATTGAAGACGACAATAAGACAGGCTGTCGTTTCCTCGTTGTTGATGCCTATAACAAAGAGAAGGTATTAAAGTTCTACGAACGTAACAAGTTCAAATATCTTTATGCCAACGAGGCACAGGAATGTGAAGAACAGCACGTTGCAGAAGATGCTGAACGTCTCTATACACGCCACATGTTCCTTGATTTGCTTAATACTCAAATATTAGATAAACCCAAGTTGTAAATTCCCCGTTCTTCCCACTTCAACATCCTTCCCCTTTCCAAAGGCAAGGGGGATTGCAGACATGTTGCAGCAAGAGTTTAATACACAAAAATCCCGAAGTCCGTTTTAAGGCTTCGGGATTTCTGTGTATTCGCTTTTTTTTCTATTATCTTGATGCGCTTTTTCAATACCGATTACTTCACCATAATTTTGCGGGTAGTGCCGTCAGAGTGGCGCACGATGTTCACGCCGCACTGCTTGCCATTGAGACGGCGGCCGGTAAGGTCGTAGTAGCTGTTGATTGTCGGGGAGTTATTATCGGTGGCTATTTCTTCTATGCCTGAGGGGGTATCTATCAGAATGACACGCTTGCCATATTCGCTCTTTAATTGAGCATAAAGGCTTTCGTAGCAGTAAATAGGATAAGTGCCGCCATTGAAACACCATGTTGCTACACTCGTTACAGAGTTTGGAATGGTGATAGATGCCAAACCTGAACAGTCATTAAAACACATAAACTCCAAACTTGTTACGGAATTAGGAATGTTAATGGAGGTTAGGCTTTTACAATTTTGAAAGCAATAATAGCCTAAACTCGTTACAGAATTAGGTATTGTGATGGAGGCCAAAGCCGTGCACCCATCAAAGCACCAGCTTTCCACATTTGTTACTGAGTTAGGAATGGTCACAGAAGTTAAGCTTGTGCAACCTTGAAAACAATTTTGTCCTAGATTTGTTACAGAATTAGGGATGTCAATATTGGTCAAGCCTGTGCAACCAGCAAAGCACCAGCTTCCCACATTTGTTACTGAGTTAGGAATGGTCACAGAAGTTAAGCTTGTGCAATATCGAAAGCAAAATGAACCTAAACTTTGCACGGAATTAGGAATAATAATTGAAGTTAAATTCGTGCAACCATCAAAACAAGACTGCCCAAAATTTGTAACAGAATTAGGAATGGTGACTGTAGTCAAAGCAGTGCAATTTAAGAAGCAATTTTGTCCTAAAACTTTTACCGAGTTTGGAATAGTAATAGAAGATAAGCCTGTACAACCTTCAAAGCAATTATCAAGAAACCACGTTACTGAATTTGGTATGTTTATAGAAGTCAAGGCTGCGCAGTTCTTAAAACAGAAAGGTCCTAAACTCGTAACAGGATAGGTTATCCCATTTACTGATATTGACTCGGGGATGATAATGTCTCCTTCATACTTTTCCTTAGAATCATATGAACCACCTTTATATGTAACTCTCGCAGTAATATCGTATACATCTAGGAGATAGTATATTCCGTCTACCTCTACAACTTTAACAGAACTATAACTCCAAGCCACGTGTGTGCAAAGGAGGAAGGTTAAGAGTAAAAATATTTTTTTCATAGTGATAAAGATAAAAATAAAAAAGGCGTGAACCATTCTTATGCCTGCTTTCATATCAGGCTATCGCCAAGTGGCCTTGCAACTAACAAGCATTGAAACAGCTCACGCTTTACAAGCGTGAACTTTCAGACTGCTTGTTCTCTGTTGCTGAATGTTTGGCGGTATTCGATATGAAGAGAACAAGAGCTAAAAGCTC
>JALFJC010000155.1:0-10907 GCA_022775595.1 Bacteroidales bacterium
GAGCAAGCTCTATTGCACTCACTTGCACGAAAATTCTCGCCATGGCAGAGTATTCAAGCAAGCTTGAACTCTGCGTCACGCCCTGCTCGTCCCATTGTTCCGAAGGAATCAAAATTTTTTTGATACAGTCGGACAAATGGAGTTCTCCGTTATTCTCTATTTGTATCAAATGATAGCTGATGTCTGCATTGGTCACTCCAAACAACTCAGCCATACGTTGCTGCGACAGCCAGAATGTCTCCTGATTGAACAGCACGGAGACGTTCATTTTTAATGCACCTTTTGGCAGCGGCACAAAAGTCCCCTGAAATCATCTATTATAAAGTCTGCCCCCGCAGCCGAGAGCCGCTCGCGGGAGTGGTTGCCGTAGGTAACGCCGCAGGTTTTCACGCCTGCCGCCTTGCCCATCAGGATGTCGTAGTCGGTGTCGCCCACCACCAAGGCGTTGTCGGGTTTTGCCCCATGCCGTTCAAGCAGCACCAGCACCGGTTCTGCGTGGGGTTTCTTGTGCACAACGTCCTCGTCTGCCACGATGTCCGAAAGGAGCGGCAAGATGCCCATATCGCGGCAGAAGTTCTCGGCCGACACGTGCCCGCGCCCCGTGGCAATCGTCAGCACATGCCCTGCGTCATGAAGCTGCTGCAACGTTTCGCGCACGCCGGGAAACAGCGTCACGCCCACTGTGCCAATGCTTTCAAAGAGGCGGCGATATGTGGCGGTGGCGATGTCGAGTGCCTCGCCCTCGGGCAGGTGTGCGAGTTGGGCAATGGCGCGTGAAAGGGGCAGACCTATCGTGGCGCGTATAGCCTCGGGTTGCGGCTCTTGATAGCCGCATTCCAGAAACGTGGCCTGCATGGTGCGCACGATGCCCGCCGCCGTGTCGGCGATGGTGCCGTCGAAGTCGAATATATAGAGCATAGGATGTAATTTAGTAGAGGGGTCAAGAAGCGCTTTCAAACACCAGTTTCACCGATGCCCCTTGGCAGGCCGCGCCCATGGGCGGATTGACTTTGCACACTTCCACCTCGATGTGCTGCAAAGACCCGAAGGCAGCAAAAAGGCTGCGGGCGATGCGTCCGCCCACGTGTTCAAGCAGGGCGGAGGGCTGCGCCATTTCGCGCCGCACTATTTCGTAGGCTTCGGCGTAGTTGATGGTGCCGTCGAGGCGGTCGTCCTGCACGGCTGCGCTGATGTCGGCAGGATAGAGCGTGAGGTCCACCCAATATTCCCCACCCACGGCACGCTCTTGCTGCAGCACGCCATGATAAGCATAAAACGCCATGCGGCGCAAACGTATGGCCGCCTGTGTCAATTTTATTTCGGACATTTATTTATATAACAACGGCAACAAAGACAGCCGAAAAAGGCCATCCTTGTTGTCGTTTTTTTTAATTACCTACTACTATCCGCAACGGCTGGCGCCGCAGTTCTTACAGATGAGGCAGCCCTCCTGGTACACGAGTTCCTCCTTGCCGCAGTTCGGGCACTTCTGCCCTTGCGCCACGGTGCCGTCGGTGATGTACTTCTTCAAGGCGCGGCTCACACCCACCTTCCACGTGTTGATGTTCTCGCTTTCCAATTGCAACGAACCCACGAGGCGGATTACGTTTTGCAGCGGCATGCGGTAGCGCAGCACGCCCGAGATGAGTTTGGCGTAGTTCCAATATTCCTTATTGAACTTCTCCGAGAGGCCCTCCACGGTGGTCTTGTATCCGCGCTTGTTCTCAAACTGGAAGTCGTAGCGCTTCGTGCCGTCGGGGTTGATTTTCTTGATGATGCGCCCCTTCGTCACCGTCTTGGGGAGCACGATGCCCTCGTCGTCGTCCTGCAAGCCCGTGAAGATTTCGTAAGGCTCGCCGTCGAGCAGACCCACGAATGCCACCCACTTGTCCTTATTGTTCTGGAAGCGCACCACGTCGCATTCCAACACGTCGGGGCGGCGTTCCGTCACCTGCGGCGGACGGCATTCGGGCAATTCGGGCTTCTCGTCCTTCTTCTTCACGCTGATCATCACGCCCGAGCGCGAGCCGTCGCGATAGATGGTGCAGCCCTTGCAGCCCGACTTCCACGCCTCCACGTAAAGGCGGTTCACGAGTTCCTCGTCCACCGTAGCAGGCAGGTTCACAGTCACGCTGATGCTGTGGTCCACCCATTTCTGGATTGCGCCCTGCATCTTCACCTTCATCAGCCAGTCCACGTCGTTGGCCGTGGCCTTGTAGTAAGGCGAGCGGCTCACGAGGTCTTCTATTTCCTCGGCCGTGTAATGCTTCTCCGTGTCGATGCCGTTGGCACGCATCCACGTGAGGAACTTATGGTGGTAAACGATATATTCTTCAAATGCGTCGCCCGACTCGTCCGTAAAGTCCACGCGCACCTCGGGGTCGTTGGGATTCACCTTGCGGCGGCGCGTATATACGGGCAGGAACACCGGCTCGATGCCCGAGGTGGTCTGCGTCATCAGGCTCGTGGTACCCGTAGGGGCGATGGTGAGGCAGGCAATGTTGCGGCGACCGTGCTGCGCCATGTCGGCATAAAGTTGCGGGTCGGCCTCCTTGATGCGGAGCATGAAGGGATTGTTTTTCTCGCGCTCTGCGTCGAACACCTCAAACGCGCCGCGCTCCTGCGCCATCGTCACCGACGAGCGGTAGGCCGAGAGTGCCAGCGTTTTCTGCACCTCCACCGCAAAGTCGAGCGCCTCCTGCGTGCCGTAGCGCAACCCTAAGGCGGCGAGCATGTCGCCCTCGGCGGTGATGCCCACGCCCGTGCGGCGACCCTGCCCCGTGCGGCGGCGTATCTTTTCCCAAAGCGTGCGCTCCGTGGCCTTCACCTCGTCGCTCTGCGGGTCGGAGGCAATCTTTTCGAGAATGCGGTCAATCTTCTCCTGCTCGAGGTCGATGATGTCGTCCATGAGGCGCTGCGCCAACTGCACATGGCGGCGGAAAAGCTCGAAATCGAACTCAGCCTCCGGCGTGAACGGATTTTTCACGTAAGAGTACAGGTTGATGGCCAGCAGGCGGCAGCTGTCGTAGGGACAGAGAGGAATTTCGCCGCAGGGGTTTGTCGAAATCGTCTTAAAGCCGAGGTCGGCGTAGCAGTCGGGCAGGCTTTCGCGGATAATCGTGTCCCAGAAGAGCACGCCCGGCTCCGCGCTCTTCCACGCGTTGTGCACGATCTTCTTCCACAGAGCGGCGGCATCTATTTCCTTCTCCATCTGCGGCTTTTCGGCGTCGATGGGATATTGCTGGCGATAGGGTTGGCCCTCCGTGGCGCAACGCATAAATTCGTCGTCGATGCGTACACTCACGTTGGCACCCGTCACGCGGCCCTCCGTCATCTTGGCGTCGATAAACGCCTCAGCGTCGGGGTGCTTGATGCTCACGCTGAGCATCAGCGCGCCGCGCCGTCCGTCCTGCGCCACCTCGCGCGTGGAGTTGCTGAAGCGTTCCATAAACGGCACGAGGCCCGTGGACGTGAGCGCGGAGTTTTTCACGGGCGACCCTTTCGGGCGAATGCGCGAGAGGTCGTGACCCACGCCGCCGCGCCTTTTCATGAGCTGCACCTGCTCCTCGTCTTCCTTCATAATCGCGCCGTAAGAGTCGGCGTCGCCGTCTATGCCGATCACGAAACAGTTGGAGAGCGAGGCGATTTGGAAATCGTTGCCGATGCCCGTCATGGGGCTTCCTGCGGGAATGATGTAGCGGAAGTGGTCGATGAGGCCGAAGATTTCTTCTTCGGGCACGGGGTTGGGATACTTGCGCTCAATGCGTGCCAGTTCCGAGGCGATGCGATGGTGCATATCGGCGGGCGACTTCTCGTAGATATTGCCGAAGGAGTCCTTCATGGCATATTTGTTCACCCACACACGCGCGGCCAACTCATCGCCGGCGAAATAGTCGAGCGAGGCCTTAAACGCCTCGTCGTAAGAATAAATAGTAGCTTGATGTTCCACCAGAGTAATATTAGATTTTTTAGGATTATTCAGGAAAAGAGAGAATATTGGCTTTGCTGCCTTCAAAGCGACAGCAAAGCTACTCAAAAGTTTTCAAAGCAGACCTATTTGGGTTAATGTTTCTTATAAGGAAAGGACAAAAAAACAAGCCTATAGAGTCAACAAGCAAGTGCTCGATGGGATGGTTTTTCGGTTTCAAACTGCACCTGATCTGTAACGAAAGAGGCGAATTGCTGAACTTCATGGTTACACCTGGCGATGTGGATAATGCATACGCCCAACCCAGGGCGTTGCCCTGGGCTATGTGCCACATTTGGGCTTTGCATAATGTGGCTGCACTCGGCAATATGAGCAAGCTCTATCGCCCTCGTTTGCACGACATTTCAGCCCGCCCTAACCATTTGCCCTCGCGCACGGCAGGCGTTTTCAAAACGCCCTTTCTTGCTTGCTATCTCATAAGAAAAGCGAAATGTAATAATAGGGGCAAAAAAATCGGGGATGAAGCATGTTGGTTTGCTCCGTCCCCGAATGATACTAGGTGCGTGTATGACTACTTAATCACGACCTTTTTGCCATTCTTTACGTAAACACCGGCTTGGGTTGGCTCGCCATTCAGTGGGCGACCGCTCAGGTCATACCATTTGGCCTTTTCGGCGGGGTCTGTCTTCACGTCGCTGATGCCTGTAGCGGTTTTAACTGTCATCGTGTACTGTGCCGTCTTTGTGGCATAAGTGTAGTTGGTGCCGTCAACAACTGTTGCCTTGATGGTAGCAGTGCCAGCGCCTGTAATCGTCACTTCGCCAGTCTCGCTGTTCACGATGGCTACATTCATATTGTCGCTGCTGTAGGTCACTGTGCCGTCTCCGGTCATAGTCAGCGCATTGATAAATGCTTCGTCGCCGAAAGTCTTGCTAACAGCCGTCGTCTCGTAACTAATGGAGGCAGCAGCCTTCAGGATACTTACCACAGCACTGTTCTCAACGGTTGTGTAGTTCGCCTTCGTCACCTGATAGTAGATGGTGTACTCACCTGCATCAGTGTAGGTGGGTGCTGCGTCGAGGGCGTATTCACCAGCCGTGGTGCCGTACTTCACGGTCGTACCTTCTGGCTCTGACACAGTAACAGTGATGGTGTGGTTCGCGCCATCGTATGTTCCAGTGAAGCCTTCTGCGCTGACGGTGATAGCTGCGGTATTCACGCCAATGGTGAATGTGGCGGTTGTCGTAGCATAGGCATAGTTAGTACCATCGGTCACGGTAGCGGTGATGGTAGCAGTGCCAGCGCCTTTAATCGTCACTTCGCCAGTCTCGCTGTTCACGATGGCTACATTCATATTGTTCGATGTATAGGTCACAGTGCCGTCGCCCGTGTTCGTGAGTGTGTTGGTGAAGTCAGCATCACCGTAGGTCTTGCTCATGCTGGACTCTGCGAAACTGATGACACCGGCAGCCTTATTGATGGTCGCGATGATGGGACCGGTCATGGGCAGACTGTTGTGGCTGTCATCGCCCGCTACCTTATAATAGACGGTGTAGTCACCGGCATTGGTTGCCGTCGGCAAAGTGACCGAGAACTCGCCGTCGGCACTGAGTGCATACTGCACTTCACCGCCTTCGGCAGCGCCTGATGTGACGAGCGTCAAGGGTTCGCCCGTATAGACGAGGCCGGCTACGGCAGTAGGAGTAGTTGTCAGAACAGCATCCTCCTTGAAGTCGGGATGGAACTGACGCAGGAAGGGATAGCCGTCGTTGATGCTGGCGCTGATGCCCCAAACTGTCTCAAAGTCCCAGCCCTCGTAGGTGGACTGCTGCTTCATCTCGGCGGTGGACTTGGCCGTGCCCGTGCTGCGGTTTTCTACTGTAAGCTGTTCCTTGTCATAATAACTGTTTTTGACAGTCATCGAAGAATTCCATGAAGAGAGACCTCCGTATGACTGACCTCCGCTATAGCAGTTGGTGATGGTGCCGCGCGGCGAGTTCTGACCGATGAGTCCATAGCCTGTCAAATAAAGTTCTCCCGAGAGGTCAGCCTCCATATCGACAAGTGCATAGCAATCGGACATGGTGATGTTTCGCATGTAATCACTTTGGCCGATAAGACCACCAATGTCCCGGCATAATTTGTCGCGACGACCATCCTCTATAATGCGCCCACGGGCATAGCATTTCTCAATCGTGGAGCCAAAGGCATAACCAGCCAACAGTCCGGCGGCATTCATGTGCTGGTCGATGTAATGGTCGATGTCATCGTATTCTTTTCCGTTGATGACCGAGGCTTCAATACCGAGATTCTTGATGACGGCACCCTCGCCGAGGTCGCCGAAGAGTCCCCAGTAGTAGCGCTGCGAGTCGTAGGCTTTCACGGCACTCATTTCGATATACATACCGCTGATGGTGTGACCCTGCCCATCAAAGGTACAATTGAACTTGCTGCGTCCAGCAGTTGGCATCCAGTCAGTCATACCTATTGGCTTCCAAGGCTCCGCATAGCAGTCGTGCCCCCAGTACCGCCAGTCGGTGGTGTCGTTGAGCACGAGGTCGTTGTCGAGATAGATGGTGCATCCCTCCAGATCGCGCGGTGCAACCAATTGTATAGGCTGATAGGACGTGAGGTCGAGGTTTGTACCGTCGTAGTTGCTCCAGTCCCATTTGCCTGCAACCACCTGTGCCAAGCCGCGCAGCTGTGCCACAGTCTTGATATGGTACTCTTTGGTGAACTTGTTGTTGAATGGTGTCACATCCACATCATTGCTGTGGTCTTCTATCCATTTCGCATAGAGCGTGAGGCTCTCCGTGAGCGTAGTGTTTTGCCAGTCAAAGAACTGCGTGAGAGCCTCGTCCTTGTACCATCCGGCAAAGTAGTAACCTTCGCGAACAGGGCGACCGGGAGCCGTCGCTTGACTCCCCTCTTCCAGCACAGTATTGATGACATCCGTTCCTCCGTTGCTGACGAAAGTAATGGTGACGGAAGGCTGATAATCTGCTGTCGGGGACACATGAGGATACTGCCCCTCCTGCCACTGCCAGTAGTTCAACTGCAGGTCTTCGCCATGCGAGACGTTCCAGCGGCTGACAGCATCGTTCAGCGTGTTCACACACTCTTTCGACTGAAGCCATGCGGTCGTCCTGCCGTACTGCCCATTATAGGTGATGCCTGTCACGTCATTGTCATGGAACGCATTCTCCTGATATTGAAACCAAGCACTGGGCGGATAGGCACTGCTGCTGATGATGCCAGCATAGATACAGTTGACGATGGAGTCGCCAGCCCACGACCTCGTATCAGGAGAAACGGCACCTGCGTGACCACTCGAAACCCTGGCTGTCGACATGCAGTTGAGCACACGTCCCGGACGACCCAGTTCCGCAGCGATGGCTCCGGCTTGGGCATAACCGTTCTTAGGAACTCCCTGCGACTCTACATCGCCAGAAGTCCAGCATTGGATAAGACCATAGCCGGTTCCCACCTTTCCCACCAGAATGCCCACCTTTGTAGCATGGGCATAAGCATCGGTCACGCCAAGGTTTCGTATAGTGATACTGTCTCCAACGATTCCGAAAAATCCCTGAAAGTCCTTCACATTGTCTATGTACATGTTTTTCACCTGATGAAAACCTCCGTCGTAGTTGCCTTTGAATACATAATCCACCCTCACCAATTGACTATGCTCATGCGTGCCGCCAATGGGTTGCCATTCGGTAGGCATCTCCTGTCCCCAGTTCGCCATCGGCATGTTCAGATCACTGTCTGCCGTCTGCTTCAGATAGGTCTTTGAGACGTCAAAACCATTATCCACCAGCCAGCCAACATTCTCCAACTGCTCCTTGTTGCCAATCAGGTATGGATTCTCCTCCGAGCCGTCGCCACCATCGAAGAAGTCGGAAACATCTTTCGTATATACACCCGTGGCACGTGGCAACTGCCCTACACGGTACTCCCACTGGCTGGTGCCAATGAAACGAGCCGTCTTGTTCAGTTCGTCCACAAAGGCTTGGCTCTGCATATATGCAATGGTGCAGTCCTTCCCGATGTAAGGATTGTTGATACTGCCCGCCTGTGGTATGCCGTCCTTGTTCCAATAGCAACCAATCTCACGAGAGTAGGCATGATAGGGGTCGCTGAAGCCTGCCTGTCCATGGTTATACTCGTAGAGGAAAGCCGCGCATTTGTTGATATAGAAGTCTTCGCTCTGGTCATCGTCCCGTCGCAGTTCGCACACGCTGGTGGTAAAGCAGTTGATGCAGTTGCCGGGGTAGGCATTATCGCCGTAATGATGAGCCAGTTCACCATTGTAGCGGACAAACTGGGCCATGCCTACGGAGCCTGCCAGCGTATTCTTGTCGGTGATGTCGCTAAGTCTGCCCGTAGCATACGATGACTCGATGAGACCGTAATTATAGACGGCGAAACCACCTATCTGACCATTGCCATTGGCACAGAGGTTGCCTGTGGCTGAACACTCGCGGATGATGCCGCTTTCATTGTTCGTGTGGACCAAACCGCCTGCACTACGGGGATTGTACTGAGCGCCATTGGTGCCATAGAGCGCCTGAATATCGACCGAGGCAGAGCAACGCTCGATGAGTCCGCTGTTGGTAACTACTATGCCACCGGCACCACCAGCCGTGCAACGGATGGAGCCCGAAGCAGAGCAGTCACGGACAATGCCCGCCGTCTGGTTTTCATAGACTATGCCGCCCATCCCTGCCACATCAGTCTCTATCTCTGCCGTACAGTTCTCTACCAAACCCTCGTTTTTGGAAACGATGCCGCCCATGCTCACTTGCAATCCGTGCATCTTGCCCTGCACATGGCAGTTGCTCACCGTGCCGTTACCCGTCAGGAAAACGGCAATCATGGCAGCATGGCTCGCGCCGCTCATCATGGCATTTGAGAGTGTCAGGTTCTTGATGGTGCCGCCATCGACATTGCAGAACAGACCTTTGTCCCATACAGAAAAGTCAAGGTCGCTCAACTCGGTGTCAAAGTCAGTGGGGTCGAAGCCGTCGCCGAAGTCTGCTCCCTTGCCGTAATAAAGATTATAGATGGTATGTCCTGCACCATCGAAGATGCCACGAACGTAGGCATATTCAGTTTCCTCACCCCATTTCCAGACAGAGTGTCCGATGGGTTCCCAGTCAAGGGTGTCCTTACCCTCTGCCAGTTCCGTCAGGTAGATGTCCTGCGTCAGCCGGATGTACTTGCCCGCAAAGTCTTCCTTGTCGTCGTTCACGCGGGCAGCCAGTCCCGCCAGTTGTTCAGGCGTGGAGATGAGGAAGGGACTTGCCTCGGTGCCTTCACCGGGCAGGTTCTTGTCCGCCGTGCCGTCCCAGAAGGTCTGCGCCGCGAGCGGAAGAGTCGCGCACAGCAGCATCAGTTGAAACAACAGTCTTTTCATTGTACAAACATTTTTTGGTTAAACATAGTTGACTCCACTTGTAAAGTGGCATTAAATTGATTCGACATTGACCTCTGACTGGCTTTGTATCCCAGCATCGGTCGTTAACTCTCGGAGCTGGCGTGAGTCGGGAATCGGTCTTGACAGGCCAACACAACCGCTCACAGGCTCATATATAGACCTCATAGGAGGTCTGATGCGGTCTTTGAAACATTTTATGCTCTCTGGAGAGGCATTTTGAGGTCAAACAGCAGGAGTCGGCGCACATTGATCCATGCACAGCGGGCTACCGCCTGCATCTTGTGCTTGAAAAGCCCCCGATATTTTGTCTGGATTATAATTCAGGTTTCAGGAAATGAAACGTCCAATGCCAAAAAATTCTTGGGGCATTTTTATATCCTGAGCAAACGAAACAGTAGAAATGCAGAAGAAAGCAGCGATACCCAAGAGCAGGCGAGATAATTTATTCCAGGCGAGATAATTTATTCATAGTATTATACCTTGCGCCACCGGACTCTCCTCTTTGGCATTAAGGGGGGGGTAATAAAAAGAAAGCGTGAGAGCCGTACAAGTTGCTCGTCCCGCTATCAGAGGCTCTGGTATTGCCCGGTAAAGTAGAACGAGCAAACTGCAGAAGCCTCACGCAGAATATGGATATACACTGAGCCTGATTCCAAAATGTGGGCCTTTGGTGATATATACATTTCCACAAGGCATCTACCGCTTGCTGCATCCTGACTTTACCAAGGAAATTTACCAGATTTCTGATAGCCAGGAGAAGCGCGAAGTAAACGCTTTCCTAATAATATGTCTGCCAAGCATAAGCTGGCAGTGCAAATTTATTGATATTTTTTATACGTTCAAAGCAGACGGCATAATTATTGGCGAATAGGGCAAACTTTTGGGCAAACGAGAACTAACGCAAAAACTGCGCACAAGCCTGAATAATCCTCATTCTATATACGTATTTTTTTACCCCGAAAAACCATTCAACCCTTCATTCAACCATTTATTTGCCTGTGTATAAGTAGTTTAAAAATGAACGGTTTGACGCGCAAACCTTTCAGCAACCCGTCACAAAATATTGGACTGCGACGGGTTTATATAAATGCACGGATTATTTGTCTGCTAATTGTTTTTGTCCTCGAATTGTTTTTTTGCCAAAGGTTTGTTCTTTCTCCCCCTACCCTTCCGCCCATATTCATAGGCAGATATTTTTTGCTATCCCCAAGCTATTTTTTCCTAAGTCCTGGATATTTTTTACTATCTGCGCAGAAAAAGTTTGTTACAAAGTTTGTAACATGTATTACAAAGTTTGTAATATGCGTTACAAAGTTTCTAACATGTGTTACAAACTTTGTAACAAAAACTTTCTTATAGGATAGGAAAAATTATCTTGCGGATAGTGAAAACTATCTTGCTGAAAATAAAAATTATCTTGGGGATAATTCGAGGGCTTGCGGAGCAGTTTTGAATGTGCTCATATAAAATGCACTTTTAAGAACTAATATGATTAAGGTATTAACTGCCTGGAAGGCAGTACGGAGCGAAGCGACGATA
>JALFJC010000160.1:0-3242 GCA_022775595.1 Bacteroidales bacterium
CCGCTTCCCCGACATGATGCTGAAGCGCAAGCTTGAGGCGGCAGAGGTGGACCTTGAGGGCGTTACGGTCAAGGCTACCCGCGTGAAGCTCTGCTACAAGGGCGACACGATAGAGGTTGATGCGCGAGCCTTCAAGCTCACCGAGGGCTCGATGCTGGAGTCGCTCGTGAAGAACATCCCCGGCTGCGAGCTCCGAGACAATGGCGACATCTACATGAATGGGCGCAAGGTGGACTACCTGACGCTCAACGGCAAGGAGTTCTTCAAGGGCAACAACCGCATCATGCTCGACAACCTGCCTTACTATACCGTGGACAAGTTGCAGTTCTACAACCAGCAGAGCGAGCGCAGCCGGCTGATAGGCAAGGACGTGGAGCGACCGGACTATGTGATGAATGTGAAGTTGAAGCAAGAGTACAACATCGGCTACCTCGGCAACGTTGAGGGCGGCTTAGGCACGCACGACCGCTGGCTGGGCCGTGGCTTTGCCCTGCGCTTCACCGACAACTCCCGCATCTCCCTCTTCGGCAATGCCAACAACACCAACGACACACGGCAGCCCGGCGGCGATGGCAACTGGGGACAGGATAGCAGCCCCGTGGGCGACACGAAGACTTATAACGTGGGTGGCGAGTGGCTCATCGACGACAAGCGGGGACGATACAAGGAGGTGCTGAACGCCACGGCACTGTGGACCAAGGCGCGGAACGAGGGACATAGCGCCTCGCAGCAGTTCATCTACGAGGGCGACCGCTTCAACTATGGCAACAGCGTCGCTACCGACCGCGACTTCTCCGTCAATGCCAGCAACAACCTGACGTTGAAACGTATTGGTCTGGTTTCCTATTCCCACTTCGACTATGCGAAGAACGACAACGATAATCTCTCGCGCAGCGCCCAGTTCTCCGACAAGCCGCAGGGTGCTGTAGAGCAAGTCATCGACAGTATCTTCGGGACAGTGCAGAGCAGCAAGTTGTTGGGCATCATGATCAACAATGTGCGCGATGCCGCCTCACGCAATGGGCACCGATGGACTGCCGAGCAGAAGTTCGACTATCATAAGTCATTGCCCTGGGGCGACGACCTTTCACTTTCGGCACGCGGCGTATGGAACGGCTCGCACGATGACGGCAACAGCCACTACCGTCTGTGGTACGGCGGCAATGAGGACAACCGCGAACGACTGACCAAGGGAACGGCTCACGGCTACAACATGCAGTTCGGTGCCAACTATGCCATTCATCTTTTGTCAGGATGGCATATCAATATCGGCATGGCGCACGAGCAGCGATACAACAACTCCAAGAATGACCTCTACCGACTGGACTGGGCGGAAGACTATGACCCAGCAACAACGCTGGTCTCTATGACCGACTACTACCGTCTGCGCGATGCTGCCAACAGTCCCCACAGCACCACCATGCAACGTGAGGAGCATTTCAACGCCTCGCTGCACCGCCACGACTACAAACCTAAAGAAGGCAGATATTTCTCGTTCACCTCTGCCCTGTCGGCACGCTACGCCTGGCAAGACGGCACCTTCTCGCGAGGCGATGCCGTGGCAAAGCCTTCCGACCACCGCTGGCTGCTGAAGCCAAGCGTTAACGTGGAGTATCAGACACGCCACTGGCACGATGGCTACAACTTCCATTACGACACGGAGATGCGTGCTCCCAATCTCTCGCAGCTTGCCGACCTCACCGACACTTCCAACCCACTCGCCATACGGATGGGTAACTCTGGTCTGCGCCCCACGACGTCGCACAACCTTTCCTTCACCTTCTACACCCGCTTTGGCAACCACGGGCAGTTCCTCATGCTGCGCTCCTCTGCCTCCATCCTGCGCAACCTCGTGGCAATGAACTCCATCTACAATCAGCAATCGGGAGCATACACCTACATTCCCGTCAACGTGAATGGCAACTGGAATAGCAACTACAATCTGCAGATGAGGCGCGCCCTGACCAACGACCAGAAGCTGAACATCGAGAGCGAGACGTCGTACAACTTCATCCGCAACGTGGACATGAAGGACGACATGCGGAGCATCGTACGCCAGCACATCGTCGGCGAGAAACTGAAACTGGAGTACAAGCACGAGCAGTTCACCGTAGCCCTGCTCAGCGGCATCTCGTGGCACGGCGTGCGGCTTGCCGATGTAGACAATATAAATAATGTAAACTTCAACTACGGCGCGAACCTCCAGACGAATCTCCCGTGGAAGATGCACCTCTCTACCGACATCCGCATGTACAGTCGGCGCGGCTATACTGACGCATCGATGAACACCAACAACCTGTTGTGGAACGCGCAGGTAGACCGCAGCTTCTTCCACGGCCGACTGCTCATCGCTGCCCGTGCCTTCGACCTGCTGCACAAGATCTCCTCCACCGTGACCACTGTCAACGCGCAGGCACGCACAGAGACCTGGCAACTCAGCCTGCCCAACTACCTCATGTTCACCGCGCAACTGAAATTCAATAAGAACCCGAAGAAAAAATAATGATTAAAAAATTTCCTCATTATAAGCAACTTGACAGCTTTGACTGTGGCCCTTCCACTCTTCGAATGGTCTCAAAATTCTACGGCCGGGAATATTCTGCCGAGATGCTGCGCCGTCATTGCCACATTTCTCGGCGTGGAGTGAGTCTACTAAGCATTAGCGAAGGGGCACGCTATATAGGATTCGAAACCGTGGGCGTAAAGATGTCTTTTGAGCAATTGGTACGAGATGGTGTATTTCCCTGTATTCTACACTGGAACCAAAACCACTTTGTCGTATGCTATGGCATAGAAAAACGTAAACATGGAGGGTTCAAAATACATATCTCTGACCCGGCCTCACAACGCCTGACATACACCAAGGAAGAATTTGAACGATGCTGGTTAGGGCCTAAGGATCATGAGAACGGCAACGGCGTGGCTTTGATGCTTGAGCCGGGAGATAATTTTGGCAAGATAGAGGACGAATACAGGAAGAACAGCCGTAGCATGCTGTCTTTTGCCAGATATTTCACGCCCTATCGCAGCATGATAGGCCAATTAGTACTGGCCATGCTCACGGGTAGTGTCATACAAATGATATTGCCCTTCTTTTCCCAGGCGATGGTCGACCAAGGCATCAATGGGCGTAATTTAAATATCATCACATTGATTCTTTTTGCCCAGCTCGGGTTCTTCATCGCCACATTGAGCATCGACTACATCCGTTCGTGGATCATGCTCCACATGAACTCGCGCAT
>JALFJC010000015.1:0-2386 GCA_022775595.1 Bacteroidales bacterium
GTTTTGCAAAACGCCCGGCGAATGATTGCCTCATCGAAAAACCATTTGGCGGGCGGTTTGCAAAACGCCCCTACTTGATACTTTGAACGATTACACCGATACCATACAATATTATACATGGCAACAACCACACTATTAGAAAAACTCGAAGGACTGCAAGCACGCTTTGAGGAGGTGGCAACGCTGATCACCGACCCCTCTGTCATCGCCGACCAGCAGCGATACGTGCGACTCACGAAAGAATACAAAGAACTCGAAGACCTGATGGCGGCACGAAAGGAATATGCCACGCTGCTCACGAGCCTTGACGAGTGCAAGCAGCTCATTGTGAACGAGCAAGACCCAGAACTTAAAGAGATGGCGCGCGAGGAACTCGCCGCCGCAGAGCAACGCCTGCCGCAACTTGAAGAGGAAATAAAACTCATGCTTGTGCCTAAGGATCCCGAGGACAGCAAAAACGCCATTCTCGAAATACGCGGCGGCACGGGCGGCGACGAAGCCGCACTCTTTTCCGGCGACCTCTTCCGCATGTACACCAAATACTGCGAGCGCAAAGGCTGGCACCTCGAAGTGTCGAGCGCGAGCGAGGGCGCGGCGGGCGGTTTCAAGGAAATCATCTGCTCCGTGACGGGCGCAGATGTCTACGGAACGCTCAAATACGAGAGCGGCGTGCACCGCGTGCAGCGCGTTCCGGCCACCGAGACGCAGGGCCGCGTGCACACCTCCGCCGCCACCGTGGCGGTGCTTCCCGAAGCCGAGGCGTTCGACGTGGTCATCAACGAGGGCGAGATTAAATGGGACACGTTCCGCAGCTCCGGCGCGGGCGGACAGAACGTGAACAAGGTGGAGAGCGGCGTGCGCCTGCGCTACAACTGGAAAAACCCCGTGACGGGCGAAGTGGAGGAAATCCTCATCGAATGTACCGAGACGCGCGACCAGCCTAAGAATAAGGAACGCGCCCTCGCACGTCTGCGCACCTTTATCTACGACCGCGAGCACCAGAAGTACACCGACGACATAGCCTCGCGACGCAAGACCCTCGTGTCTACGGGCGACCGCTCCGCTAAAATCCGCACCTACAACTATCCGCAAGGCCGCATCACCGACCACCGCATCAATTATACCATCTATAACCTCGCGGCTTTTATGGACGGCGATATTCAAGACTGCATCGACCACCTCATCATTGCCGAAAACGCCGAACGACTCAAAGAGGCGGAACTCTAAGCAGCTATCAACAAGACAGCCTAACCCTTCACACCATAATCTCCCTCCTATGAACAAACAGCAAATCATCGACAACATCGCCCGCAAAGGCTCGTTCCTCTGCGTCGGCCTCGATACCGACTTGAAGAAGATGCCGCAGCACATCATTGCCAACAGCGCAACGACGGCAGAAGCCATCTTCACGTTCAACAAAGCTATCATCGACGCCACCGCCCCCTACTGCGTGGCCTACAAGCCCAACCTCGCTTTCTACGAATGCTTCGGCATTGAAGGCTGGCAGGCGTTTGAGCAAACGGTGCAGTACATCAAGGCAAACTATCCCGACCAATTCATCATTGCCGACGCGAAGCGCGGCGACATCGGCAACACCTCCGCCATGTACGCCCGCACCTTCTTCGAAGGCACGCAGGTGGACGCGCTGACCATTGCGCCCTACATGGGCGAAGACAGCGTAACGCCGTTTCTCACCTACCCCGGCAAGTGGGCGGTGCTGCTCGCCCTGACGAGCAACAAGGGCTCGCACGATTTCCAACTCACCGCCGACACGGAGGGCGTGCGTCTCTTCGAGCGCGTGCTCCGCGTGTCGCAACAATGGGGCACAGACGAACAGATGATGTACGTAGTGGGTGCCACGCAGGGCAAACTTTTTGAAGACATCCGCCGCATTGCGCCGCGCCACTTTCTCCTCGTACCCGGCGTGGGGGCGCAGGGCGGCTCGCTCGAAGAAGTGTGCCGCTACGGCATGACCCCGCGCTGCGAACTCTTGGTAAACTCCTCGCGCGGCATCATCTACGCCGATTCTACCGAGGACTTTGCAAAGGTGGCCGGCGAGAAGGCCCGCGAGTTGCAGGAGGAAATGCAGCAACTGCTGAAATAAGGCCTCTTCCCGCGTCGCAAGGAACGGGGCGTTTTGCAAAACCCACGGCTTCTATATAAAGCCTCAGACTTTCCCCTTCCAATTTTTACTTTCAGGCAGATAGTTTTTACTTTCTGCCTGATTTTTTTTACTATCTGCTTAAAAAAGTTTGTTAGAAACTTTGTAACAAGCGTTACAAAGTTTCTAACACATGTTACAAAGTTTGTAATACGTATTACAAACATTGTAACAAGAAATTTCTTATAGGATAGTGAAAAATATCAAGGAGAAAGGAAAAACTGT
>JALFJC010000090.1:0-4245 GCA_022775595.1 Bacteroidales bacterium
TTAGTGAGATTCGTGCGACCGACAGGTCGCCTTTTAATTCATTGAAAACGCTTCGTGTAGATTCGTGAGATTCGTGAGATTCGTGGGCAACAAAAAAATCAGTGGGCAAAAAAAATAACTCGTGGATAAAAAATAATTAGACCCATTTCAGGACAAGACAAACCCTTCATTGCTGAAAGGTTTGCACCTCAAACCGTTCAGTGGTATCTTTTTAATAAACAGATAGATAAATGCAATACTGAAGGGTTGAAGGGTTTTTTGGGGTAAAAAAATGCGTATAGGGAATTAGAGATTTTCGCCAACGAAACCCTCGGGCGTGGCGAAAAAATGGGCTGTTTCAGAATGATCAATAAAAACCCCTAACCGACGCTTCCATTTTTGGTTCATGCTCAATTTAGAGGCATTTTTTCATTGAAAACCCCTACTAAAAAGCGTTTTTTTATACCAAAATCATTGGCGAGAATCGCAGCGCAGGCTTGAAATCGCATTTTTTAGGCAGCCGAAAACTTTGTCTAAAAGTTGGAGACTTAATTTGAACGTTTGCGCAAGGCGAGAGCAGAAGCCAAGTAACTTGGATTATGCCGAGCCGCCGCCAAAGGTGCATTTAAAATGAACCAAAATTGAATTAAAAATAATTTTAACAGATAAATTTTAATTACTTATTTTGCGACATCAGACCATAAAAAGGAAAATCATCTAAAATATTTCATATAAATGCACCTTTGGCGGCGGCTCGGCATAGCCCGACCAAACAAGTTTGTCGGTCTCTGCGCTCGCCTTGCACAAACGTTTATATAAATGCTCATAAAAATTATTTCTTGACATGCGTACATTACTATTCACAGCTCCCCGCGATTTTGTAGATGCGGGAATTCCTAAAGGTTTTAGAATGCAGGTGATTACATCCAGCACGGGCACGCCGAGCCCCTCCGAGGTTCGTGATGCACTTCATCGCGCCGGTTTTTACGGTCGCGCTGAAAGTTATGTCGGGGCAGGGAATTGGATTGTTCAAGAATTGAAATAAACTGACAAAGTAATGGCAGACTACTATGAATTGAACAAGGCGACCACGGCTAATTCCAAAAGGATGTTGCCTACTGAAGGCGAAGAGCAGCATTTTCCTTCCGAGGGGTTGTACTTTGGTAGCCTGCAGGGTAACGGCATGGAACTACCTGCCCTCTTTGACCTGCATGCTGAAAAGGGACTCTGCTTTCTATACGACGATGTGCGAGGTCGCGAAAACGCCAACCGCTGTCTGGAACGCCTGGCATGGCGTACGGCTATAACCGTTCCGTCAAATCTGTGCGACATCATCCTTTTCAACGGCGGCGTGGCCGGCGATGCGTTCACCACACACGGACGCATGAACAAATTCCTCTTCAACAACCGTAGCGAGAAACTCTTCTTCGATGGCAACCTTCCCGAGTTTTCCAAACTTTTGGGCAAGGTGTATGCATCTATTGTGGACAGAATGGCCGACATACGGATGGGAGGCAAAACCACCCTTTACGAACTGAACGAGAGCCTCGGGTCTGAAGCGCAGTGGAAGTATGTGTTTGTCTTCCTGACGGACTTTCCCCGCAACCTGCCCTCCGACGTCGGCATCCTGCTTTCCAAAATCATCGAAGCCGGTCCGCGTGCCGGCATCTTTGTGCTGATGACTTGGGATGTGGCGGGCGACTTCACTAACAGCGGGCAGAGCGACACCCAGTTCAACTCCGGCAAGATGCTTGCCTCGATGGAGCTGGTGGTGCTGCTGGGCAAGCAATGTGGTCTCAAGAACTCTGACAACGATGAGGCCTTCAACCGCCTCCAACTCACGCTCGACAGCGCTCCCTTGGACTATGTGGAGACCGAAAACCTGCTTGCAGCCATAGAGACCCTTGTAGAGAAGGCACAGACCAGTGCGAAACCGAAGGCTGTGAAGCAGGATTTTGCCAGTCTCGAGGCGCAAGCGTATGTGCCGGCCATGAAAGGCATCGACGTCACCGTCGGTGTGGACACGCACGACAAGCATATCATCTCATTTGGCTTCAACTCCAAGGACTGCATCCATGGTTTCATTCTTGGCCAGTCTGGTTCGGGTAAGTCTGTGTTGCTCAACAATATCATCACCAGTGCCGTCTTGAAGTATTCGCCACAGGACCTCATGCTCTATCTGATGGACTTCAAGGGTGTGGAGTTCAATAGTTACCGCCATCTGAAGCACACCAAGGCTGTGCTGGTGGACAGCGGCGACCCGCAAATGACGCTCGAGGTGCTACGCGAACTTTTCGAGGAGGACAAGAAGAGAAGGAAACTCTGGAGCATGGAGGGCGTGAAGAGTATCGACGGCTACAACAGCAAGCACCCCGACAACCGCCTGCCGCAAATTGTGTTTGTGGCCGATGAGTGCCAAGTCATGTTCAAGCAGGCTTCCAACGATTCCGAACGGGTGATTTTGCGGGAAGTGTCGGAAATCCTGACCCACATTGCCAAGATTGGCCGAAGCCAGGGCATTCACATGCTGCTGGCCACTCAGCAGTTGGGCGAGGTCAACATTCCCAACGACATATTGGAGAACCTCACTGAGTGCTTCCTGCTCATGTGTGCTCCTGCCGACTCCGAGCGCTTGGTGCCCGGTAGCAGTGAACAGACTCTGAAGCAGAAGGTGGGCATGGCGTGTTACTATCACAAAAAGGAACTGCAGGGGCAGGTGCAGACATTCTTTGCGACGAACGAGGAGTTGAGCGACGCCATTGCCGCTGCTCAGGCCAAGGCCCGCCTGTTGCCTGGCAATGGGGAGCATTATTTCTCAGGCTCAGCCCAGTTCTCCATAACCGACGAGAGCGAGCGTACGCTGATGGAAACCTGGTCGCTGAAGCACCCCTCAGCCTTTGTGGGCCGCAACATAGGCATCAAAGGCACGCTCACGGCTATACCTATGAAGCGCGATTTCTCAGAGAATATCCTCTTCTTTGGAGCCAACAAGGAGTGGCAGGCTGTGGGGGCTGCCATTTCGGCACTTCAGACCCTTATGCTGACGAGCGAAAAGTTGGGGCGGGCTTTCAGGTTTGTGGTGATAGACTGCTACCAAGCCGACGATGCCCGCTACTGGCACATCCTCGAAGCACTGCGTGAACAGGGGGCTTGCGAAATTGTGGACAGGGCACAAAGCGGCACTTTGCTCAAGCAACTGGCCGACGATATTGACCATCAGGTGGCCACGCCCACCATGCTGCTTGTGCTGGGGAGCGAGCGCTTTGCCGAAATGAAGCGAAACGTCCCACTTGTACCCAGTGCCGCTGCGCCAAGGCATGCCAGTGCCGGCAGCTTCAACCTCTCCACGGAGGTGGTGAACATGGACTTCTTCTGTGATGACAAGGGCGACACATCGGGCTTCGAGCAACAGATTCAGGCAGAGGTCGAAAAGAACGCCGCCATGAGCCTTGCGGCCGATGCCTACGGAGAGGAAGATCCCGAAGAGGCGGGGGTTGCAACTTTCCAGGAGGCCATGAGGTATATACTCGACGAAGGCCCCATGCAGGATGTGCATGTGCTACTGCAGACTGACAAGCCTGCCAACATTCTGTTCGAAGACTATCCCGACCAAACTGTTGCCATGTTCAAGCACAAAATCATCCTCAAGTCCGAAAACAAGAACCTAACACCCATGAGGTTCAGCGTAGACATCGACGTGGAGACGCTCAGCGACGAATTAGAACACCTTCGCGCCTATTATTATCCGGAGAATGGCATGCCCCAACTCTTCACGCCTTACATACTGAACAAAGAATAAATCAATTATAAAGAAAACAAAAACATTATGGCAGCAGACAGCTCAATGAAGAATATTGCCCAGGTGGAGCAATATGCAAGAGAACTTGACACAATCAGTAAACAGGTGTTAGACATTTTTAAACGGCTGAAGCGTAAGACCGATGAAATTGGCGAGAACTGGTCGGACTCGCAGTTCCAGCAGTTCCGCCAGATTTATAACGACGTCATCATGAAGCAGGTCCAAGGCACTTGCGAAACGCTGATGAAGTTGTCGGTCTACTCCAAGAAGCAGTGCGAATTCAATCGTATGGCCAACCAGCACAAACTCAACCTCTAACCCCATTAAACAAAAGATAAGATTATATGGGACTTATTGATAACGATTTCCTTAACGGCCTTGCCCCTCAGGAGGAGCCCAAGGCTGCCCCCCAAAAGGGAAGCCTCACCATCCGTGTCGACGCAGATGCATTTCTGCACTGCGATGGC
>JALFJC010000132.1:0-40678 GCA_022775595.1 Bacteroidales bacterium
TGCGATACTGCATGGTGAGCAACCGCACCGCCGCAGGGTGGGTCTCCGCCAGTTGCTCGGGGATTGTGATACCCAAGCCGCCGTGCAGCGCCTCGGGGCATTTCACGGTGGGCGGCAACTGCTTGTGGTCGCCGGCGAAGACCACGCGGTCGGCCTTGAGCATGGCAATCCAGCACGCGGCTTCGAGCGCCTGCGCCGCCTCGTCGATAAAGAGCGTGTGGAAGCGGCGGCCCGTCATCACGGGGTTACCCGCGCCGGTGAGCGTGGAAGCGATGACCCGCGCATTGTCGAAGAGCGCGTGGCGAATACGCAGTTCCAACTCGTCAGCACGCTCGCGCAGGCGATAAATCTTTTGGTGGAAATCCGCGCTGCGCTGCCGCCTCGGCTGCGACATCAGGGTGCGCAGGGTGCGGCGTATCTGCCACAGGGCGGGATAGTCGGGGTGTTCCTCAAAACGCCGCTCGTAGGTGTTGGCAAGCATCTCCGGCGTGACGCGCGTGGGGTTGCCGATGCGCAGCACGGGAATGCCCCGCGCAGCGATTTGCGATGAAATCCAGTCGACCGCCGTGTTGCTCTGGGCACACACCAGCACCTGCGGCTCTCGGCGCAACACCTCGCTCACCGCCTCGACCAGCGTGGTGGTCTTGCCCGTGCCCGGAGGGCCGTGCACCACGAGCACCTCACGCGTGTTGAGGATATCGCGCACCGCCTGCTCCTGTGCCGCGTTGAGCCACGGCAACCTCGTGGCACACCCCACGGCGGCGGGCGGCGAAAGCGGCGTGCCGCCGTGGATAATGTCGCGCAGCAGGGCCGTGCGGTCGCCTTTGGCCTCTGCCACGCGGCGCAGCGCATCGAACATCAGGCGGTAAGTTGTCTCGTCGAAATAGAGCTGCACGCCCAGCTGCTCCCGGCTTTGGAGCGTGGCAAGCGCCGCCTCGCCGGGCAGCGTCACCGTGAGGCGGTCGTCCTCGGCGAAGCACACCGTGCCCGTGACGGGCAGGAACGTCTGGCGGCCGGTGGCATCGGCAGAGAAGAAACAGACGGCGCGGCCATACTCAAAGTTATGGGCGGCGTCGTCTGTTTCCGTTTTAATGATTTCCACCGTGAAGCGGTCGAGCGAGTTATAGCGTGCCCTGCCTGTCGTGACGGGAAACCAGCAGTCGCCGCGCCTTTTCTTGCGCTCGATGCCCATCGTCTGGCTGTCGCGCTTGAACGCCGCCTTTTCATACTCGTATTCCCGCCGCAGGAGTTCGGCGTGTTTGGAAAGATTCATTTGGAGAAGGTTACTCAGTATCAAGGTCTATGCTGTACAGGCGGCAGGGGACGGTCGTCGCCACGCTCCACGCTGACGCTGATTTGCACGGCGGCCTTTTCGCTAATCTTGAAGTCGGCAGCCACGCCGAGGCGGTCGCGGCCGCGCCAAGGCAGCCCGGGCATCAGGCAGTCGCTGCGCAGGGAAGAGGCATCGCGCGGCAAGAGCGATTTGTTGAAATAGGCGTAGAGCGCGAAGCGGTCGTTCACGCGGTAGCCCAGCTGCGCCGCCAGCCCCACGTCGGTAAAGCCGAACGGCCCCCAAGTGAAGTGGTCGGCATAGACGCCGCCGGCAAAGGAGAACTTCTTGCCCAGGGGCATCATATAGGCAAAGGCAGCCGTCTGCCCCCACCCCGCGCCGCGCGGCGAGTGCTTGCCCAGTCCCGCCGTGACGCTTGCCGAAAAGGCGGCGTTGAAGCCTTCGTGCAACGGCCAAGCCAAACCGCCCGGGCCGCCGCCCATAAACGAGAGTTCCGAAAAGAGCGGCGAGGAATAGCCAAACAGGGGCGTGATGGGATAATAGTTTTCGCTTTGTGCCGCAATGCTGTCGGCCGGCGCGGCAACCTGTGCCACTGCCACGCTGTCGGGCACCGTGCGCACCTCCCGCGCCTCCTGCGCTGCGGCAGGCGAGGCGAGCAGGAATATAGTGCCGAATAAGATTTTTGCCAGCAATTTCATACAGCCTAAGATTATTACAACTGCAAATATATACAGAAATAAGTATTTCAAGCCACGGCTTTGCCAAGTTTCTTATATGATAAGGCGCAATTATTTCCCAAAAACTTTTGTATTTTCAAATCTTTAATGCAAATTTGCAAAGTTAATCTATCAAAACACTACGCTTATGGAAAACTATACCGCCCCGAAGTGTGGGCTCAAAAGAGAGGATTTCCAAAAGGAAGTCAACGGCAAGGCCGTAGATTTGTTTTTCTTGACTAATGAAAACGGCATGGAAGTAGCCGTTACCAACTACGGCGGTTCGCTCGTGGCTATCATGGTGCCCGACCGCAACGGCAACTATGCCAACGTTATCCAAGGACACGATAATATCGACGACTGCCTCAATTCGCCCGAACCTTTCCTCAGTACGCTCGTAGGCCGCTACGGCAACCGCATCTGCAAGGGTCGCTTCACGCTCAACGGCAAGGAGTACCACCTCGCCGTGAACAACGGGCCGAACCACCTGCACGGCGGTCCCACGGGATTCCACGCCCGCGTGTGGGACGCAGAGCAGATCAACGGCCATGCGCTCGTGCTGCGCTACGTGTCGCCTTATTATGAGGAGGGCTTTCCCGGCGAGTTGTCGATGACCGTGATGTACACGCTGACCGACGACAACGAACTCGTTATCGACTATAAGGGAACGACCAACAAGAAGACGGTGGTGAACATGACGAGCCACGGCTTCTTCTCCCTCGCAGGTATCGCCAACCCCACGCCCTCTGCAATGAATGTGGTGTGCCAAATCAACGCCGATTTCTTCGTGCCCATCGACGAAAACTCTATCCCGACGGGCGAAATCCGCAGCGTGAAGGGCACACCTTTTGACTTCACGGAGCCGCACGCCGTGGGCGAGCGCATCGACGACCCCGACTGCCAGCAAATCAAGAACGGCGCCGGCTACGACCATTGCTATGTGCTCAACAAGCGCGAGCCGGGCGAGCTTTCTTTCGCCGCCAAAATCACGGAGCCTGAAAGCGGACGCACCATGGAGGTCTATACCACCGAACCGGGCGTGCAATTCTACTCCGACAACTGGGCAGACGGCTACAAAGGCCAGCACGGAGCAACCTTCGGCCGCCGCAGCGCGCTCTGCTTCGAGGCACAGCACTTCCCCGACAGCCCCAACCGCGCACACTTCCCCAGCGTGGTGCTGCGCCCAGGCGAGGTCTATACGCAAAAGACGATCTACAAGTTTGGCGTCGAAGCATAAGTAGGACCAATAGTTTTTTTCGAGGCAATATATTTATAGATGCTTCTCGTTGATAGAATTGGAATATAATATGTCTAAGGCTGTACTGCCTGGAAGGCAGTACAGCCTTCCAGGCACTGAGTACATAATAGCAATTCGACCAACGCGCAAACCCTATAATTTTCTAAGAACACAATATTAATTTCTAAAAAACAAAATCTAAAACCATGAGTAATCAACAAAAACAATGGGGAGCCATCATCGTGATGATTGCGCTCTTCGCCATGATTGCCTTCGTGACGAACCTCTGCACGCCGATGGCAACCATCATCAAGAACCAGGGCGAGATTTCCAACGTACTCGCGCAAATCGGTAACTACGGCAACTTCTTCGCCTATCTCATTATGGGTATTCCCGCCGGTATGCTGATTGCCAAGTACGGCTACAAGAAAACGGCCCTCATCGGCTTGGCTGTCGGTATCGTCGGCATCCTCATCCAGTGGTACAGCGGTCAGCTCGACGCACAGGAGAACCTCGGCCTCGTGTTCACCGTTTACCTCATCGGCGCATTCATCGCAGGCTTCTGCATGTGTATCCTCAACTGCGTGGTAAACCCCATGCTCAACCTCCTCGGCGGTGGCGGCAACAAGGGCAACCAGCTTATCCAGCTCGGCGGTGTGTTCAACAGCTCCGCAGCCGTGGCCTGCTACATCCTTATGGGTGCTCTGATTGCCGATGCCTCTAAGGCTAAGATTTCCGACGCTACGCCGGCTTTGATGATTGCCCTCGCCATCTTCGTGATTGCTTTCATCGTGATTATCTTCACCAAGATCGAAGAACCCGAGCAGGCTCCCGTGCAGCTCGACCTTATTAAAGGTGCCATGGGCCACAGCCACTTCGCCCTCGGCACGCTCGCCATCTTCCTTTACATGGGTATCGAAGTAGGTGTGCCCAACTTCGTTAACCTCTACCTTACGGCCGGCGACCCCGCCACAGGTCTTGAACCTATCCCCGCCGGCACTGTCGGCATGCTCGTTGCCGTATATTGGTTCATGATGCTGATTGGCCGTTTGGTAGGCGCCAGCATCGGCAGCAAGGTTTCCAGCCGCGCCATGATCACCACGGTTTCCATCGCCACCCTCGTGCTCGTGCTCTTCGGCATGTTCGCTCCCACGGACGTTACCGTAAACTTCCCGGGCGTTGACTGGGGCAAGCTCGAAATGATTTGGCAGCCCGTACCCCTCGGCATCTTCTCCTTCCTGCTCGTCGGCCTTTGCACCAGCGTTATGTGGGGCGGCATCTTCAACATGGCCGTTGAGGGCCTCGGCAAGTACACGGCTATCGCCAGCGGTATCTTTATGACGATGGTATTCGGCTGCGCCGTGATGATGTTTATCCAAGCAAAGGTTGCCGATATGTTTGGTTACATTCCCAGCTTCTGGGTTGTAGTCTTCTGCGCCGCTTACCTGCTCTTCTACGCCCTCGTAGGCAGCCGCGTCACCAAGCGTTCTGAATAATTTTAGTAAACAAGTAAACGAGTAGACAAGTAAACAAGACAAGTTACTTATGTAAATATTATTAGCAAGACTTCTCTGTCTAGTCTACTCGTTTACTCGTAAACTCGTCTACTAAAGAACTTATAATCTTTCCCAGAAAAATAAATTTCTAACCCTATAAAAACTATACTCCCATGAAACTGACAATAGACGACGTGCGTTCACGTTTCATCAAGCACTTTGACGGCGAAACGGGTAGCGTTTACGCTTCTCCCGGCCGCATCAACCTCATCGGCGAACATACCGACTACAACAACGGCTTCGTTTTCCCCGGCGCAGTAGAGCAGGGCATGATTGCCGAAATCAAGCCCAACGGCACGCGCAACGTACGCGCTTACTCCATCGACCTGAAAGACTACACAGAGTTTTCGCTCGACGACGAGGCAGGTCCTAAGGCCACCTGGGCACGCTACATCTTCGGCGTTTGCCGCGAGATGATGGCCCTCGGCGTTCCCGTCCAAGGTTTCAACACGGCCTTTGCAGGCGATGTGCCCCTCGGCGCAGGCATGTCCTCCTCCGCAGCTCTCGAAAGCACCTACGCTTACGCGCTCAATGACCTCTGGGGCGACAACAAGATCGAGAAGATGGAACTCGCCCGCGTGGGCCAGCGCACCGAGCACAAGTACGTAGGCTGCAACTGCGGCATCATGGACCAGTTTGCCTCCGTATTCGGCAAGAAAGGCAGCCTCATGCGCCTCGACTGCCGCAGCGGCGAATATCAGTACTTCCCCTGGCATCCGAAAGGCTACCAGCTCATTCTCGTGAACAGCTGCGTGAAGCACGAACTGGCCGGCTCTCCCTACAACGAACGCCGCCTGCAGTGCGAGCACGTTGCCGAAATCATCAAGCAGACCCACCCCGAAGTTGAATCGCTCCGCGATGCCACGATGGAGATGCTCGACGAGGTTAAGGGTCAAATCACAGGCGACGAATACAAGCGTGCCCGCTACGTCATCGGCGAAGTGGAGCGCGTGCTCGCCGTTTGCGACGCCCTCGAACACGACGACTACGAGATGGTAGGTAAGATGATGTACGAAACGCACTACGGCCTGAGCAAGGAATATGAGGTGAGCTGCGAAGAACTCGACTTCCTCAACGATATTGCCAAGGAAGAAGGCGTTACCGGTTCGCGCATCATGGGCGGCGGCTTCGGCGGCTGCACCATCAACCTCGTTGCCGACGAACTCGTTGATAACTTCAAGAAAGTAGTAGTAGAGAAGTTTGCCGCCAAGTACGGCAAGAAGCCCATCGTCATCGACGTTGTCATCGGCGACGGTGCCCGCAAGCTCCTTTAAATGTCGTGCAAGTGAGCGCAACAGAGCTTGTTCATGTTGCCGAGTGCAGCCGACATTATGCAATTCTAAGAAAATCTCCTTTGAAAAGGGTGCGCCAAGCGGCGTGCCCTTTTCTTTTTTTGCATTAGATTGTCAAATTTCCTTATATCCAAGAGCCTAAAAATGGGAAAATTCCTTACATTTGCAACGATATACTAAAATCCTATACTTTGATTGCTACAATCTACAAATTATGAAAAAGATTTTTTTATTTATTGCGTTTCTCTTTTCAGCTTTGTATGTCTCTGCGCAAGACCTCATTGTGAAAAATTCGGGCGAATCCGTCAAGGCTTACAATTTGGAGATTGCCGGTTCCTCCTTGTTCTTTCAGCTTACGGCGGATCCTAATGCCCCGGTGCAGAAATTGCCGAAGACGGAAGTTCTTATTATTAAAAAAGCCGATGGCACAAAGATAGACCTCGATGCGCCCGCTGCGCAGCCTGCCGCTGGGCAAGCGGTGCAGCAGCAATCGGCAACCCAAAATCAGGGTGGCGTTGTAATGCAAACGCTTGATATGCTAAGCACAGAAGAGAGAGCAGAAAATCAGCGCATGATAGAACAACTCAACGGTCCAATTACGTATAATGTCACCAAGGATAAGAAGGCTTTTTCCTTGTGTGGCCGTTTTAGTCCAAAGCAAAGCTCTATTGTGTCGAATAAAGACATAAGCATATCTCTGGTTTCAGGGAGCATGTTTGCTGAAGTTAGGAACGGACCAGAAACATTTGAGGAAACAAATCCTATTTCCCCTACTTGGCTTACTTTTCTAGGCCATAAGGCTGGCCGCATAGCAATATCTATTACGAATAATAGCAACCAAACCATTTATGTAGACTTAGGGAACACAATGATTGTAGCACAAGGTCACACAATCGCTCTTTATGTGCCGCAATCCACGACAGTCAGCAATACCACTGTCGCAGGCGGTAGCCTTAATTTAGGAGCTATGACAGGTAGCCGCCTCCTTGGCGGTGTCACTGTCGGCGGCAGCAACGCCTCGACAACCGTGAGTACGGTGTATGCTCAAAGAGTTATTGCCGTCGCTCCACATAGTACGATACGCACGCAGCCCGTTGTTGCTTGGGAGGGCGAACAAGATGGACGCTACATCACGCAGGACATAAAATGGTTTCGCGGTAATTTCAAAGGTTGGATGAAACTAAATTCTTTAATGGTATTGAATTCGGACGATTCTTACTATTGCGGACAACACACTAATTTTAGCGAAGAGAACTCGCCGCTTGATATTTCTGCTTATGTGAGTTATTCCTACACAGAGGACTGTGCACAAGAAAAAACTATGCCTGTTCATTATTATCTAAAAGATTTTGTTGGATATGGTCAATCTGCAATGGGACGTGCGCATGTTCAATTTACAAATTTCCCAGGAATGTGTATTCCTTTCCTGAACGGTACGGCCAAATGATGAGCATCCCCCTCCCTTAAACCATCATTTGAAACCTGATTAAATAGCCCCGAAAGAGCGTTGCTGATGCAGCACGCAGCTTTCGGGGTTTTATTTATTGCCAAAGGAGCAGTCTATGTACCATAACACAACCTCCTATCTGCTTTGGATTTTTCGCTCCAAAGCAGATATTTTTTATTTGCTTGCTGATAATCTTTTCTGTCATATAGAAAGTTTTTGTTACAAACTTTGTAACACGTATTACAAAGTTTGTAATATGTATTAGCAACTTTGTAACGGCCGTTACAAAGTTTGTAACAAACTTTTTCTTGGCAGAAAGTGAAAAATATCTCGGAGATAGTAAAAAATATCTCCGAGATAATGCGCGTTTTGCCGAAGCTGGTAAATGAAGTGCGCCGTGTTACGATGCCGATCTGTATTGCCGTGGCGTTTGTCCCGTATGCCCCTTGAAAAAGCGCACGAAATGCTGCGGATAGTCAAAGCCGAGCGATTGGCTCACCTGTCTGATGCTCAGCGAAAGGTTGTCGAGCTGTTGCTTGGCATGGGAGAGCAGGCGGCTGGCAATTAACTCTTTGGCCGTCTGGCTCGTCTCCACGCGCACCAGTTCGCCGAAATGGCCGCTCGAAAGGTACCATCGCTCGGCAAAATCCGTCACCGTGGACGGCCCCTTACGGCTGGATTTCGTTTCGATTTAGCCTATGATCAATGCCGCAAACTTTGTGACCACGGAGTGTTTGGTTCCCTTGCGCGTTTACGAACTGGCAGTCGTAGAAATACAGGCAATAATTGAACGGCAACTCGATGTGCGAAACAATGGGGATGGTGCGTGTGCCTGTCAAAGCGCACCACGCTCACAAGGCGGGTGTACCGTTTCAAAGCCGTAACGCTCGTTGGATTGCTATACGGAGTTATAATAAATCTCTTTCATAATCGGCAATGTTAGCGGGTCTTATTGAATTTCAACAGGACGATGCAAATTTACGCTTGTAAAATCAATATGAAAATTACAAGAACTTTGGGAAAAGTTACCATTTTTGAGATTTTTTGCGGGTGTGGCATTGAATTATAACGCTTGAAAGACGTTTTTAATGCGTAACTTTGCGCTATAAACCCCTTTCCTTTATTTGAAACATGACCGTCACGATTATTATCCTTTGTCTCTCGGCCATTTTGTTTGTCAACGGCCGCATTCGCTCTGACCTCGTTGCCGTGTGTACGGCACTCTCGCTCGTGCTTTGCGGCATTTTGTCGCCCGAGGAGGCATTGGCGGGCTTCGCCAATCCCATTGTCATCATGATGGCAGGGCTGTTCGTCGTGGGCGAAGGCATTTTCAGCACCGGGCTTGCGGGGCGCGCGGGGCGTAAGATAATGGGGCTGGCAGGCGGGAGCGAAACTCGGCTATTTGTGCTCGTAATGCTCGCCACGTCGTTCGTCGGGGCCTTCGTGAGCAACACGGGAACCGTGGCGCTGATGCTCCCGATCGTGGTGAGTCTGTGCCGCTCCGGAGGTTTCTCGCAGTCGCGCCTGCTGATGCCGCTCGCCTTTGCCGGCAGCATGGGCGGCATGCTCACGCTCATCGGCACGCCGCCCAACCTCATCGTGCGCGATGCCCTTGTGCAGGCCGGCTATGCGCCGCTGGGCTTCTTCTCGTTCGCTCCCATAGGTATATTGTGCATCGCCACAGGCACGCTCGTGCTCCTGCCGCTCACCCGCCGTTTCCTGAAAAACAAGGCGCATTCTTCGGCGATGCCTTTAGGTAAGTCGCCCGAGCAGCTGGCGGAAGAGTACAAACTCACGCAGAGCCTGACGCACCTCGTCATCCAGCCAGGCTCGCCATTTGCCGGGAAGACGCTGCGCGAACTCGACGTGTACGGCCGTTACGGCATCACCGTGTTTGAGATACGCCGCACCTCGCAGACAGGTGGCGGAACCGTGAAGCGCGTGGAACAATTCACGCTGGCGGAAACGTCTCTCTGCGCAGGCGACCAACTCTTCTTGAGCGGCGCGCCCCAAAGCGTGGAACTCCTCGCGGCCGAGAACCGCCTCAAAATCTCTAAGCTGAAGAAAGGCGACAACTTGCACTTCTACGACATCGGCATGGCCGAAATCCTTATTCTCCCCTCCTCCTCGCTCGTGGGACAAAGCGTGGCGGGGGCCGCTTTCCGCGAACAGCACGGGCTGAACGTCTACGGCGTGAAGCGCCACGAGCAACATATTACCTCCAACCTCAAAGACCTCAAACTGCACGCCGCTGACATTCTCTTGGTGCAAGGTCCGTGGAGCAACATCGCGCGGCTGAATAGGGACGAAGGGCGCGAGTGGGTCGTCATTGGGCAGCCCGAGATACAGGCGGCCCGCATCACGCTCGACTACAAAGCGCCCTTGGCGGCCTTCATCATGGTGGCAATGGTCGCCGTGATGGCTTTGCCGTTCATTCCCGTAGCACCCGTCACGGCTGTGATGCTGGCGGCAGTCGCCATGGTGTTTACCGGCTGTGTGCGCAGCGTGGAGGCGGCATACAAGAGCATCAACTGGGAAAGCATCGTGCTCTTCGGCGCCATGCTCCCCATGTCGACGGCTTTGGAAAAGACGGGCGCGTCGGCTGCCATATCCTCCAGCCTCGTATCCGCCGTGGGCGATGCAGGGCCTTATATGCTGCTCGCCGCCATCTACTTGGCAACCTCCGTTATGACCTTCTTTATTTCAAACACCGTGACCGCCGTGCTCATGTCGCCCATAGCCCTTGCGGCGGCAACGGCGCAAGGCGTGAGCGCAGTGCCCATGCTGATGGCTGTGACGGTGGCGGCGAGCATGTGTTTCGCTTCCCCGTTTTCCACTCCACCCAATGCCCTCGTGATGTCGGCGGGCGGCTATCGCGCCGTCGACTATGTGCGCGTCGGCCTGCCTTTACAAATCGTCACGGCCATCGTGATGGTCATCGCCCTGCCCCTCCTTTTCCCATTCCAAACGTGATTGCCGCCGCGAAACCGCCCTATAATGGCAGAAAGTTGCAGGCAATTTGCAAAAAAACGCTTTTCCCCTTGCTCATATCGGCAACAATGCCTACCTTTGCACTCGCTTTTAGCAATAAAGGTTTGATTCGCTAGCTCAGCTGGTAGAGCACAACACTTTTAATGTTGGGGTCTTGGGTTCGAGCCCCAAGCGAATCACCCGAGAAAACAAGAGGGGTCCCTTCTAATCAGAGGGGACTCCTCTTTTCTATTTTCAACGGATACGTTAATGCCTTTGTGATTTATATAAGTGCGCAAAACCGAGAAGAGGGGAGGGGAGAAGGAGATAAGAATGAAGCCGCCTGCATTACAGTCACGTTGCAGGCGGCTTCGGTGTAAAACAAATCAAGTAATTTATAAAGTGACTGTTTTTCTTTTACTACGCAGGTGCGGTGGGTAGCCAATTGGCAAATGTGTTTATACCACGCGGCAACTTACGTGCTCGCGGAAGATGCGCAGCGCGTTCTGCTTGCGCTCTGCAGAAAGCGGCTCTACGTTTTCGAGGCGGTAGGGAATGCCGAGTTCCTTGTATTTGAATGTGCCCATCACGTGATAAGGCAAAATCTCCACGCGCTCCACCACTGAATACTGCGCCACGTGGGCGGCTAGGGCGTGCAGCCGCTCGTCGTTGTCGGTGTAGCCCGGCACCACCACGTGCCTGATCCACGTGGGCTTGCCTATGGATTGGAGGTAGTCGAGCATGGCCTGGTTGTTGGTGCGCGGCGCACCCACGTAGGTCTTGTGCAGCGCGTCATCAAGCGTCTTGATGTCGAGCAGCACGAGGTCGGTTTCTTCGAGCGCGGCCTTGACTTGCTCGTTGAAGACCGCACCGGAGGTGTCGAGCGCGGTGTGGAAACCGCTCTGGCGGCACAGGCGGAAGAACTCGGCGAGAAACTCGGCCTGCATCAGCGGCTCACCGCCGGTGCACGTCACGCCGCCGCTGCGGATAAAGTTCTTGTATTTCTTCACCTCCGCCAGCAACTCTTCGGGCGTCAGTTCATACTGGACGGGGCGATTGATGTCCCACGTGTCGGGATTGTGGCAAAAGGCACAACGCAAAGGACAGCCCTGGAAGAAGGCTACAAACCTTATTCCGGGGCCGTCCACTGTGCCAAAGGATTCGATGCTGTGCAGTCGTCCTTTCATAAAACTATTTTTTGTAGATCAGGAGGGCGTTTTGCAAAACGCCCCTACTCTATGCAGATTATACGGGCACGGCTTACAACGAGTGGTTAATCGTGCGCGAAATCACGTCGAGCTGCTGCTCGCGGGTGAGCTTCACGAAGTTCACGGCGTAGCCGCTGACGCGAATGGTGAGCTGCGGGTATTTCTCGGGATGCTCCATGGCGTCGATGAGCAGTTCGCGGTCGAAGACGTTCACGTTGAGGTGGTGTCCGCCGTCGGGCGTGAAGTAGCCGTCCATCAGTCCCACAAGGTTGTCGATCTGCACCTGATTTTCCTTGCCGAGCGTAGCGGGCGAGATGGCGAAGGTGTAGGAGATGCCGTCGTGGCTGTGCTGGAAGGGCAGTTTGGCCACAGAGGCGAGGGCAGCAACGGCACCCTTCACGTCGCGACCGTTCATGGGGTTGGCACCCGGTGCGAAGGGCACGCCCTTGGAGCGGCCGTCGGGCGTTGCGCCCGTGTGCTTGCCGTACACCACGTTCGAGGTAATCGTGAGGAGCGACTGCGTGGGAATGGCGTGGCGATAGGTCTCGTGCTGGCGAAGATATTCCATGAACTTCTCGGTCACCATCACGGCGAGTTCGTCGGTGCGCTCGTCGTTGTTGCCGAAGGGCAGGCTGGGCGTGCCTACCTGCTCGAAGCCTACGGCGATGCCGCGCTCGTCGCGAATAACGCGCACTTTGCCGTACTTCACGGCAGCCAGCGAGTCGGCCACGATGGAGATGCCGGCGATACCCGTGGCGCGGGTGCGGATTACGTCGCCGTCGATGAGTGCCATCTGGTATGCCTCGTAGTCGTACTTGTCGTGCATGTAGTGGATAATCTTGAGCGCATTGACGTAAGTCTTTGCCAACCAGCGCATCATGTTCTCAAACTTATACATCAGCACGTCGTAGTCGAGATATTCGTCCTTGATGGGTGCGAAGTCGGGGCCTACCTGCTCGCCGCTCATTTCGTCGCGGCCGCCGTTGATGGCGTAGAGCAAGCACTTGGCGAGGTTGGCGCGTGCGCCGAAGAACTGCATCTGCTTGCCGATCTTCATCGGGCTTACGCAGCAGGCAATTCCGTAGTCGTCGCCGTAGTCGGGACGCATGAGGTCGTCGTTCTCGTATTGGATAGCCGAGGTCTTGATAGACATCTTGGCGCAGTATTTCTTCCAGCTTTCCGGCAAAGCCTGCGCCCAGAGCACGGTGAGGTTGGGCTCGGGGGCCGGACCGAGGTTGTCGAGCGAGTGGAGGAAGCGGAAGGAGGTCTTCGTCACCATCGTGCGGCCGTCAACGCCCATACCGCCGATGCTTTCCGTTACCCACACGGGGTCGCCGGAGAAGAGGTCGTTGTATTCCGGCGTGCGGAGGAAGCGCACGATGCGCAGCTTGATGATGAGCTGGTCGATGAGTTCCTGTGCCTCTTCTTCCGTGAGTTTGCCGTCTTTAATGTCTTTTTCAATGAAGATATCGAGGAAGGTGCTTACGCGGCCGATCGACATGGCTGCGCCGTCTTGGTCCTTCACCGCGCCGAGGTAGCCGAAGTAAACGAACTGCACGGCTTCGCGGGCGTCGCGTGCCGGGCGGGTCACGTCGAAACCATAGTTGGCGCACATCTTAACGAAACTCTTCAAAGCTGCGATCTGCTCGGAGGTTTCCTCGCGCTTCTGGATGCACTCTTCGGTCATCTCCTGAATGTCGAGGCGTTCGAGGAAACGCTTGCGCTCTTCGATGAGGTTGTCCACGCCGTAGAGGGCGATGCGGCGGTAGTCGCCGATGATGCGGCCGCGGCCGTAGGCATCGGGCAGACCCGTGATGATGTGGGCGTGGCGGGCGGCGCGAATGTCCTTGTTGTAGGCAGAGAACACGCCGTCGTTGTGCGTCTTGCGGTATTTCGTGTAGATTTCCTTGGTAGCGGGGTCAAGCTCGTAGCCGTAGGCTTTGAGTGCGCTTTCCACCATGCGGATACCGCCTTTGGGGAAGATGCCGCGCTTGAGCGGCGCATCGGTTTGCAGGCCCACGATTACCTCGTTGTCCTTGTCGATGTAGCCAGCGCCGTAAGTGTCGATAGATTGCGGAAGTTTCTGTTCTGCGTCATATACGCCTTTCTCGCGTTCCACCTTGAACATTTCCGTGAGTTTGTTCCAAAGAGCCGTTGTCTTTGCCGTGGGACCTGCGAGGAATGATTCATCTCCGGTGTAAGGGGTATAATTGTGCTGGATAAAGTCGCGCACATTGATTTCGCGCTTCCAGATGTAACCGTCAAAACCTTCGATGTGATTTGATAATTTCATAAGATACTGTGGTGTATATGGTTAATAAAATAAAGATGCAACGCTTTGCATTCCTCCACAAAAACGCCCCGCGCGGAAAAGACAAAAAAGAAAAAACATGGTTGCTCGCGAGGCTCCTTTGTTTCGGGCTGCAAAGTTCCGAAAAAAAATCCAATTATCACAGAAAAACGGCCATTATCGTATAAGAAACTTAAAAGTTTCGGCTAAAAAAGCGAAAGGGTAGGGGTAGGGCGGGGCTGAGTTGCTGTGGAAATGCCAAAATTGGCTTTGCTTGTAAGAAAAAGATTGATTTTATCGCGTTAATATATCAAAAGTTCGTACCTTTGCCGCGATACCTTACTTTTTGTAAGGCGTATTATTTTCTCGCGCACGCGTATATATTATATACTGTGTAGTTCGACCTCAACCAAATAAATCATATAAAACACAAAAAGTAATTCTCATGAAGAAATGTCTACTTCTGGCCTGCTTCCTGCAAGCAGCTGCGGGCAGCCTTTTTGCCCAGTACAGCGTAGGAACGGCACTGCCCGTTCAGAAAGGCGCGAACACGGTAGCCAGCCAGGCTTCCAACACCGATGCCAATGTCTATTATGCCTACACAGCATCTGCCACCCAAGACGAATTGCTGGAAATCCGCTCCGAGAAGCCCTACACCGTGACCTTCTCCGTAGACGGCACGTCGGGCACAAAGTTCCAATCCGTGCGCAGCGAGGGCGGACGCTCCAACTGCGTGGCCGTGAACAAGGGACAGTCGGTCATCATTAAGCTCAATGCCTACAAGGTGAGCGAGTTCAGTTTCAACTTCGCTACCTATGCCGCCGACAACACCGCTGGCTACAGTTGCGCCGCGCCCATCTCCCTTTCGGAAAGCGCGCCCGCATGGCTGCCCTCCAACGGCGACCTTTACATGGAATACACCGCAACAAGCAGCGGCACGCTCACTTTCATCGTGGCACAGTCTATCTCAAACCTCTCCGTAAAAGAAGGCTGCGAGGGCACGGAAACCAAACTCTCCATCGGTTCTGACGATTGGTATAACGCAAAAGTCAACTTCGCCGTAACGGCAGGCAAAACCTATATCCTCCATGGTTCGACCTATTCCAACGCCGTGGCTTATTGCTCTCTTGAGCAGAAAGAAGAAGGCGTGAGCTGCGAAGCCCCCTTTATGGGTAAGGAGACCGGCAACGTGCTGCCCGCCGCAGCCGGCGTTTATTGGTACAGCTACGCGCCCTTGAAGACCGGCTTTGTGAGCATTCCCAAGCCCGAAACCGTGGTAGGCGACACTGTGCGCGTGCTGAAAAACTGCACCACTTCTACCGCCTACGCCCAGGCCAACGACCGCCTCGGCATTCGCTTCCGTGTTGAGGCCAACGAACCGTATCTTATCAAGATTTCCAAGAAAAACGCTACCGCCGCCGATGAAACCTTCGACCTCGTGAATGCCGAGCCCCAAGCCGGCGACTCCCGCGACCTCCCCCTCGAAATCACGGCCAGCGACTATACTACGCCCGCACTCGACGGCACGTACTATTATCTCCTCACTGCGCCCGCCACGCAGAGCAGTTTCGTGAAAGTGGTTTGCACGCAGGCACTCCCCGGCGGTTCGCAAATGCAGCTTACCAACTACGCCACAAGCGCAATCCTCAGTACCTCCTCCTCGCTCGTGACCACGCAGGCCGCTCCCGGTGAGCAGTTTATCCTGAAATGGACTTGCAGCGAAGGCGTGAACAACATTCCCTTCACCGTATCCTTTGAAACCATCAAGGAAGGCGACCTCATCACCAACCCCATCGCCGCGACGCTCGGCGGCAACAAGGTATATGCCGGCCTCGACACGCGCTATTATTCCTATACCGCCACGAAGTCGGGCTTCCTGAAAATCACGCCCTCCGATGCCAACGTGCTTATTGATTTCTACGGCACGCAGGAAGAGACCGCCAAACTCCCTACCTACCGCACCGCAGGCACTAACAACGTGCGCCTCGAAGTGTACAAGGGTCAGACGCGCTACATCAAGGTATCGGGCGTAAGCACTGACTGTACCTTTGAACTCGCCGAAGAAGACTATGCTGACGGCGAAAGCTGCGAAATGGCATTTGCCGTGGCAGAACCTACTGTTATAGTGCCTGCCACCGTGGGCCACCACTTCTACGCTTACACCGCCACGCAGGACGGACTGCTCACGATTAGTTCCAACAATTTCCCCTACGTATACGACAGCGACCTCATTTGCTACAGCACCATCTACGTCAAGCAGGGCACTTGCACCGCCGGCGAGATGAAAGATATCCATAGCACCACCGGCGAACAGGCTATCTTCAAGGGTGTTTACCACGTGAAGGCAGGCGACACCTTTATCGTTGACGCTTTCTCCGTGACCCAGCCGGAAGGCGCAGGCATCAGCTTCGAACTGCGCGACTACCTTGAAGGTGAAGATGCCAGCACGGCCATCGAGATTAGCGAGGGTATGCTCACGCTCAAGAAGGCTTCGCCCACCATCCCCTTGTGGTACGTGGCCGACTTGAAGCCCGGTCTGTTCACGTTCTCTACGGAAAATGCCAAGAACTACTTTGTAGGTGCGCTCTACGCTTCGTCGGACTTCACAACGCCGCTCAAAGCCAGCATCTACTCTCCGACGGCCGACGGCACAGACGGTAAATATGTGATCCAGCATCAGATTGAAGCTGCCGGCAAATATTACATCAAGCTCACGCAGGCCAACGAAGGTGACCAAGTGCGCGTGACCGGCACATTCGCCACCTCCGGCATCAATGCTTTGAAGAATGTTGCCGCAGGCCTCTCGCTCAACGGCCGCACGCTCCGCACGGCTTATGCCGCTACCGTGTACGACCTCACGGGTAAGGCCGTAGGCCGCACTGCTGCCGCCGGCACGCTCACCATGGAGCAGGGCGTTTATGTGGTAAAGACCGCAGAAGGCGCGAGCAAGATTGTTGTAAGATAATTTTTTATAAGATACCTCCTGGGCGGGCGGCAAGATTCTTTGTCGCCCGCCCTTTTTGTTTGGCTGCGATGCCGTTTCGCCTGTTGTGGCGCGTCTTCTTAAAAGATGTCTGACAGATGCATATAGATCGTGAGTACTATTTCGTAAAAAATCGGAATGAAAGCGGGAGGGCAATGCGGCGCAAGGCGATAAAGAAAACAAGATAAATCTTAAACATTGCTGCAACGCCGTTTTTTATCTTATAAGAAAATGCACCCGTGCCAAAAAATACGTAATTTTGCCATACAAAAACTATCCACACAATATTATATATATGGTCAAGATTACCAAAGAAGCCGCCCTGCTCTACCACTCGCAAGGCAAGCCGGGCAAGATTGAAGTAGTGCCCACCAAGCCCTATCGCACCCAAACCGACCTTTCGCTCGCATACTCGCCCGGCGTGGCAGAGCCGTGCCTCGAAATTCAGAAAAACCCGCACGATGCCTACAAATACACCAACAAAGGCAACCTCGTGGCCGTGATTTCCAACGGCACCGCCGTGCTCGGCCTCGGCGACATCGGCGCGGTGAGCGGCAAGCCCGTGATGGAAGGCAAGAGCCTGCTTTTCAAGATATATGCCGGCGTAGATGCCTTCGACATCGAGGTGAACGAGAAAGATCCCGAGAAGTTTATCGCCGCCGTGAAAGCCATCGCGCCGACCTTCGGCGGCATTAACCTCGAGGACATCAAAGCCCCCGAATGTTTTGAAATAGAACGCCGCCTGAAAGCAGAACTCGACATCCCCGTGATGCACGACGACCAGCACGGCACGGCCATTATCTCCGCCGCCGGTCTGATCAACGCGCTCGACGTGGCAGGCAAGAAAATCGAGGAAGCACGCATCGTGGTGAACGGCGCGGGCGCAGCCGCCATTTCGTGCACGCGGCTCTACGTGGCATTCGGCGCCAGGCACGAGAACATCGTGATGCTCGACTCCAAGGGCGTTATCACCGCCGACCGCGAGAACCTCAACGAGCAGAAGCGCGAGTTTGCCACCGCGCGCACCGACATACACACGCTGGCCGAGGCCGTGGCAGGCGCGGACGTGTTTGTAGGCCTCTCGAAGGGCAACGTGCTCACCAAGGAGATGGTTTGCTCCATGGCTAACAACCCGATTATCTTCGCCCTCGCCAACCCCGTGCCCGAGATCTCCTACGAGGACGCCATGGAGGCCCGCCCCGACGTGCTGATGAGCACGGGGCGCACGGACTATCCCAACCAAATCAACAACGTTATCGGTTTCCCCTACATCTTCCGAGGTGCGCTCGACACGGCTGCCACGGCGATTAACGAGGAAATGAAGATGGCGGCCGCACGCGCCATAGCCGACCTCGCACGCCGCCCCGTGCCCGACATCGTGAACCGCGCCTACCACGTGCGCAACTTCACCTTCGGCCCCGACTACTTCATTCCGAAACCCGTGGACCCGCGCCTCATCACGGAGGTCTCCATGGCCGTGGCGCGCGCAGCAATGGAAAGCGGCGTGGCACGCAAGCCCATCGAGGACTGGAAGGCTTACCGCCAGCACCTGCGCGAACTGATGGGGCAGGAAAGCAAGTTCACCCAGAACCTCTACGACACGGCACGCATGAACCCCAAGCGCGTGGTCTTTGCCGAAGGCACCCACCCCACGATGCTCGAAGCAGCCGTGAAAGCCAAGGCCGAAGGCATCTGCCACCCCGTGCTCCTCGGCAATGAAGACCAGATACGCCGCATGGCAGAGGAGATGGACCTCAAACTCAGCGGCATCGAAATCCTCAACCTCCGCAATGACGACCAGACCGACCGACGCCGCCGCTACGCCGAAATTCTTGCGAATAAGATGCAGCGAAAGGGCTACACGCTTCAAGAGGCTATCGACAAGATGTACGAGCGAAACTATTTCGGCATGATGATGGTGGAAACGGGCGAAGCAGACGCTTTCATCACCGGTCTTTACACAAAATATTCCAACACGATTAAGGTGGCCAATGAAGTGATCGGCATTCGCGAGGGCTATAACCACTTCGCTACGATGCACCTCGTAAATTCCAAGAAAGGCATCTACTTCATCGCCGACACGCTCATCAACCGCCACCCCAACGAGGAGGCTCTTGAAGACATTGCCCGCCTCGCCGCCTCGACGGTGCGCTTCTTCAACCGCACGCCAGTCGTGGCCATGCTCTCCTATTCCAATTTCGGCACCGACACGGAGGGCAGCGCCGCAAAGGTGCAGCACGTCATCGAACGCATGCACCGCAACTACCCCGACCTGGCCATCGACGGCGAGATGCAGGTGAACTTCGCGCTCAACAAGGAACTGCGCGACGAGAAATATCCCTTCACGCGCCTGAAAGGTCTGGACGTGAACACGCTTATCTTCCCCAATCTCACCGCTGCCAACGCGTCGTACAAGATGATCAAGCAAATGTCGGAGGAAGGCGAGGTGGTAGGTCCTATCCAAATGGGGCTTAACAAACCCATACACTTCACCGACTTTGAAAGCTCTGTGCGCGACATCGTGAACATCACCGCCGTGGCCGTCATCGATGCCGTGGTGCAGGAAAAGCTGAAAAGCCTGGGAAAGTAAAGGCTTGCCGAACACTATAAGGCGATAGCCTTCAAGGCAAGCAATTTGTCGGTCACAATCGACAGAAATCACATAAATTTGTCGGTCAGAACCGACAAATTCTTCTAAAAATGTCGGTTAGAACCGACATTTTTTTTGTTTGTTAGGGCAGAAATTCGGAACTTTGCAGGCAGAAAAGTACAAGAAGCTATATGGAAAAGCTGTTTGGAAAGAAGGACCAACTGCTCCGCCTCACCTCTATGAATATCGTACGGGAGGCCATGAATACCATCAATTGGGACGCACAGCTGATTTGCCTGCGCGGGGCGCGGGGCGTGGGCAAGACGACGCTGATGCTGCAATACATTAAGAGCCACTACCGCCCGATGAGCAACGAAGTGCTCTACGTGAGCCTCGATGCCGTGTATTTCAGCACGCATACCCTCATAGACTTGGCCGATCGCTTTTACAAGAACGGCGGCAAGCATCTCTTTGTCGATGAGGTGCACAAATATAATTCGTGGAGCAGAGAAATCAAGGAGATTTACGACACCTATCCCGATATGCGCGTGGTGATCAGCGGTTCATCGCTGCTTAATATCCTCGGCGGCGATGCCGACCTTTCGCGGCGGTGCATTCCTTACGAATTGCACGGTCTGTCGTTCAGGGAATACCTACAATTTTTCCACAACATCCAAATCCAGCCCCGGTCTTTGCAGGACATCCTTGAGCATCCCGAAGAAATTTGTTCGGAAGTGCTCGACAAGTGCCACCCGCTGCCGCTCTTCAAGGATTATCTGCAACACGGATACTTTCCTTTTTATCTGAAAAGCAAGGAAAACTATGCCACGCTCATTGAGCAGGTGGTTAATTACGTCATCGAAACGGAGCTGCCGCAGTGCTATGGCGTAGACATGGCCATGGTAAGGAAGATAAAGGCACTGATGAGCATTGTGAGCAGCAGTATTCCCTACGAAGTCGATGCCACGAAGCTGAGCGGCGTGATCGGCGTGCACCGCACGACGGTAGTGAACTATCTCTACATGCTCGATAAGGCAAAGCTCATCAACATGCTATTTGCAGAGGCCAAGACCATCAAAAAGTTGCAGAAGCCCGACAAGATTTATATCGAAAATCCCAATATGCTCTACGCCTTAGCCGAAGGCAATGTGGAAATAGGCACGGCTCGCGAAACATTTTGCATCAATCAGCTGCGCGTGCACCATAATGTGGAATACAGCAAAAAGCAGGGCGACTTCCGTGTGGACGGCAAATATACTTTTGAAATCGGTGAACAGAGTAAGGGTTTCGGACAAGTGGCGGGCGTGCCCGATTCGTACGTCCTTGCTGACGACATAGAAACGCCTTTCGGGCACAAGCTGCCGCTCTGGACCATTGGATTTTTATATTAGAGGAAACATTTTTTTTGTTTTATGCTAACATAATAGCGACAAATGCGTATTTTTGCGCAGGAAAACACATTGTTTATATTTTCGCACAACGGAATGAACAGATTCTTACGAAATTCTATACTGGGTCTAAGCATCGCCCTGCTCTTTCCTTTCTCACTTCAATCCAAACCCAAGGATTGCCTGATTTTGCATTTGAAATCTGGCAGTTGCATGATTTTTCCTTTGAAAGACTTGCCCCGCATCACGGTGGACAACGATTTCTTCACAATCTCTTCTAAGGTTTTCGATATTGAAAATGTAAGCAAATACACTTTTGGGGACTCAGAGGCAACCGGCATTGATGAACTTAAAGCCTTGTCGTCAGATGGTTTTTCGATGGACGAAGCCGGGCGCGTATGGCTCGCCTCTGTTTCTGATGACACAGATATTAAGGCGTACAACATTGAGGGCAAACAGTGCTTCGTGCCTGTCTCAAAAACTTCATCAGGCGTATGCCTTGATTTTTCGCATCTGCCGACCGGCACCTATCTCATTGCCGTCGGTTCTGAAACTTTGAAACTCACTAAGAAATGAAAGGAATAGTCAGCCTTGCCTTTTACATTGCATCTCTCTGCTTTTGTCTGGCTCAAAGTCAGCCGAAGCAAATGCTGGTGTTCCGCAGTTCGGGCGAAGTAAACTTGTTCTATACTTCTGAATTGGACAGTATCGTTACATCCGGCTACGATGCAGGCAATGTCTTTCATGAAGAAACGGTTTTCCAGCGTTTCTACACGCCCGATACGTGCCTCGTAATTCCTGTGGCGGAGATTGACAGCGTTGCTGTCGGCAGCAGAAATGTGATAGAAGCAAAACCCGGCGTGCGCTTTCTTACCGCAGCCGATAGTGCGTGGATTACTGGTTACAGCGGCACGCAGATAACCTATAGTCTCTCCACACCGGGCTATATCCTTCCCAAAGTTGGGGAAAAACTGTTTTACGGAAAGGCTGACCGCCTGTTTCCCATTGGCCTCATAGCCGAAGTGACAGATTTGAATCGCCAAGCAAACGGCTATATTGCAGATGTTAAGGACGTGGAGCTTTCCGATGTCTTTTCCCGCTTGTTCTATGCAGATTCTATCGGAGCGCAAGACGCTTTGCGGCAACAGGTAAAGACGCAGGGCGCACCGCCATACTCAGAATTTATCAGCCAGCAAGTTGATTTGGACTTACCGCTTGCCGACAACTTCAACGTTCGCGGCACCGACAAATTTCGTATTGCGGGTAAGGTCGTTGCCAATCCTTTGGCCGACTACTACCACATAGAGGGACAGATTTACAATAACTTTGACTTTCAAATAACCGGCCGCAGCGACGACAGCGGCATATTAGAGGTTGAGCGCGACTTGATAACCGTTCCCCTCGGTGTCTACGCCTTAGTCTTTATGCCGACTTTCTCGCTCGGGGGCTTTGCCACTTTTGAAGGGGAAATGTCATCTAATTTGCGTTTGCAGCGCAACACGGTCACGCAATTCAACTTCACGCGCAACAAAGGCGTGGTCGAGGATTTGTCGCTCTCGCAGCCAAGCGGCGCAAACGGCGAGACTTCTTCCCAACTGGACCTGACGCTCAAAGGCGAACTGATGGCAGGAGCTCAAGGTGCTTTATCCTTAAATATATTGAGAAAACTGGATATTGCAAGATTGCGCTTGCGTGCCGGCATCTCCCTTTCAGGCGAATTGGGCTTGGGGCTGCTTACATCGCTGCGCGATTATGCCCCGGCAGCTTACGGAAAGGCTGTTTTGAACTCCGCTATAAAGTTTAGGCTTGAAACCCTGGGATACACCTGCGATCCCTTTGCGTGGGGCGAGGATCAAGGTCACCTTTTGAGTCGTCTCGACTACACAATAGCACAGAAAAGTTTTGACCTTTTTCCCCGATATTTCCAGTCTAAGGCTGTGGCTGTGCGCTCTGCGAAAGCGCCCGCCGTTTCTTCAGCCACGAAGACCGACAATGCCATTCTTCATTCTGTGGAGACGGGGTTCGAACTGGTCGATGGCGGAGGGAAAGTTGTTGACAGCGTCTTTGTAGATACAGTTCAAGTGAAGACGGATAAAGTGCAGGGCTTCGCTGCCGAACTGCCCGTCGCAGCCGATTTTGATTTTGGCAGCAATCTGTTGCGCCCTGTGTTCCGTTATGCCGGGCACACCATTGCCGGGCCTGCGGTAAGTATCAGCGACGGGGCGCACTTCCAACCTTTCGTTTTTACAATGACTAACGGACCGGTCAATATGGTGAGCGGCATACCTTTCTCGGGAGAGGCCAGAAATGATAGCACGCTCTTTATCGCCGGCCCGTATCTGCCTATTCCTGTGCCCGACTCTGTATTTGCCGACAGCGGCATAGACCTTGTGCCCGGCAACTATATTGGTAGCAGCCAAAAGGGACTGCTTATCGGCACATGGACGGGTAGGGATGCGGACGGCAATGAGGTGGCATATACTTTCCGGGAAGATTTCACTGCCAGTGTACAGCGTGCATCAGAAAACTTTTCTGCCACTTATTGCATCAACGAACCGCAGACTGGCGATATTGCCATAGACCTTGACAACGGAAACGAAAGTATTGTTTTCACCGTGATAGAATTGGGAACTGCGCAAATGCGCGTCCGCTACAAAAACTACAATCAACCCATTACCCTTAATAAGCAACCCTTATGAACAAGAAATCTTTTCTCCTTTTAATGCTTTTCACGCTTTGTTCTGCGTTTACGGCAGTGGCACAAATAGGCTATCAAGTGGCACTGCTCAACACTGCCACGGGAAAGCCGAGAGCAGGCGAGACGGTAAATGCCACCGTTACCCTTACGAACAAAGAGAGCACCGTCATCTATACCGGCACGCAAAAGGCTACGACAAACGACTTTGGCATCCTTTCGCTAACAATCGGCGATGCTGATACGTTTAAGAATGTAGATTGGAGCAAACTGCCTCTTTACATCTCGGTTTCTGTCGATGGCGTGTTGATTGGCAAAAGCCAAGTGCTGAGCGTGCCCGTTGCTGAAACGGCTAAATCTTTGGCTCCTGCTTTTGACTTCAATGATTTGTTGGGGACGTGGGAGTGGTCAGGAAGTGTTGATACATTTGATAATCATTATCAATATATACATACAATTGTTTTTAACAAAGATGGATCATGGCAGGGACGAGAAACTGAAAACGGGACGTTAACATACTCATGTGAAGGGGAATGTATTATTATGGGTAACTTTGTTTATGTTTTATCTATTAAAGAAAACGGCAAACTTGAATATGGTCCTGATTGGCCAACATTAATTTGTATCAAAGACCATGTCGTAAATGGAATGAAGCCGTTTATCCGCAAATGATTATATACAATCGGATTTTCAAAAAATGTCGGTTCTGACCGACATTTTTTTGTTTGTTACGGTTGCAATGCAGAACTTTGCAGGCAGAAAGTGCAAACGGCAGCCGATGCCGTTCATGCCGGCTTTGATAATTTTGCCCCAATCCCTATCGGTATGCTCCTCAAAAACATCTTTCGCCTCCTGCCTATATATATATTAATATTGTGTGCCGCTTCCTGCCATAAGGAGGAGGCGGAAACGCCTGAGCCCGCCGCGCCCCCCTTGCCTGCCGCGCCGGGGCAGCGCACGGTGCTCGTTTATATGGCGGCGCAGAACTCTTTGGGGCACGACGACTTCCAGCGCGATGATTCTTTGGAGATAGCGAAAGGCGCAGATGCCCTGAAAGAGGGGCAGAGCCTTATGCTTTTTATTGACGACAAAGCCGCTCCGCGCCTCTATGCCCTGCGGGCAGGCTACAAGAAACCGGCACTGCTGAAGCGCTGGGCAGAAGATGCCAACTCCACCGCCGCCGCCACCCTCGCCGCCGTATTGGAACTGATGAAGACTTATTGTCCCGCCGAGGAATACGGGCTGGCGATGTGGTCGCACGCCGACGGCTGGCTGCCGCCTACGGAGAGCGCGGAGGTAACGCCGCTTTCTTTCGGCATCGACACGGGGAAAAATTCTCTGTCGACGGACAACGGCACGCAGATGGCGGTCGAAACCATCGCGCAAACCATTAAGGCAGCCGGCTTGCGCTTCCGATATATCTTTTTCGACGCGTGCCTGATGCAGAGCCTCGAGGTGGCGTATGCCCTGCGCGAGGCGACGGATTTGGTAATCGCTTCGCCGATGGCCATTCCCGGTGCAGGGGCGTACTATACGCATCAAATGCGCGACGGGCTGTTTAGCACCGCGCCCGAGGACATTGTAGATATCTATTTGGCAGATGTGACCGACCCTCAGCGCGCAAATGATTACGACGACTACGGCATCGTGTTTTCCGCCCTCCGAACCGACGCCCTCGAGCCCTTGGCAGCCGCCCTGCGCACTGCCCTGCCCGCATCGCTGGCAGCCGGAAAGACGAGCGCGAACCTTGCGGAAGTGACTAACTATCACGCTTATGCGCGCAAATATTACTATCGCCCGCACTATTACGATGCCGCAGAGGCACTGACCGCGCTATTTCCCGACGAGGCTCTGCGCACGCCGGTGCTCGCAGCCCTGTCGCAGGCCGTGGTGCGCAAGGCTGCCACGACGCGCTATTGGATTGGGCCGTCGGACACAGCCTACCAGGAGGTCGATTTGGCAACCTACTCCGGCGTTTCTCTATTCGTGCCGCAAGACATCTATACGCGCAACGCTAAGTTCACGCCTTACGGCGACCTGAACCTTGCTTTCCAGAAAACCGAATGGTACTCCGCGGCAGGTTGGTCGCAGACAGGCTGGTAGGGGCGGCGTTTGACCGCGCGTTTGTTCCATAAAATCGCACTTGCTTACTTCAAAAGCACACTTTTCCGCCTTGGATCAGTGCGCTTTCCGCATGATTTGCGTAAATTTGTCACAATAAAGAAAGATTTTAGTAAACAAGTAAACGAGTAAACAAGTAAACAAGACAGAAATGTCGTGAAAGCGAGCGCAATTAAGTTTACTTAAATTGCCGAGCGCAGCCGACATTATGTAAATGTCTTGCTAATTATATTTTACATAAGAAACTTGTCTCGTCTACTCGTTTACTCGTCTACTCGTCTACTAATAAACTAATAATTATCATATATCCCACATACTATGAAAAACGTTTCCCTGTCCACCAAAAGGGCTTGCATCGCCCTGGCAGTCGCTTTGCTGCCGGGTACGGGCGGTGCGCTGTGCGCCGCTGCCGCGACTGAGGCGCCGGCTGCCGTGCAGACCGCACGCGCGGCCACAGATGCCATCTCCAAAGCCGAACTGGTAAATCCCACTTCCGTTAAAATCACCTACGCCGACGGGCATACGCTGCTCGTAGACTTTTATGGCGACAACATCTTCCGACTCTTCCGCGACGATGCGGGAGGCGACGTGCGCAATCCGCAGGCACAGCCGCTGGCCGACATACTCGTGCAATCGCCCCGCCGCGATCTCGGCGCAGCCCTCGCGCTCAACCAAAAGGCCTCTGCCGTGACCATCGGCACTCCTAAGGTTCAAATTTCGTTTGACAAGCACACAGGACTGATGAGCGTATATAAAGCCGGAGAAGACACGCCCGTAGTGGAAGAAGCCGCGCCTGCAGCAATCACCGAAACCAAGACAGAATTGACCTTCGGCGCACGGGCAGATGAATACTTCTACGGCGGCGGCGTGCAAAACGGCCGATTTTCCCACAAAGGGCAGAAGATAGCCATCGAAAACACCAACAACTGGGTTGACGGCGGCGTATCTTCGCCCACGCCTTTCTACTGGTCCACTGCGGGCTACGGCGTGATGTGGCACACCTTTAAGCCGGGTACTTACGACTTCGGGCAATCAGAGCCAAGCAAGGTGAAATTGCAGCACGCCGAGGGATACCTCGACGTGTTCCTCATGGTGAACGACGGCCCCGTGGAACTGCTCAACGACTTCTACCAACTCACGGGACATCCCGTGCTGCTGCCAAAGTTTGGCTTTTACGAAGGACATCTCAACGCTTACAACCGCGACTATTGGACACCTGCCGAAAACGGTTTTATGCTCTACGAGGACGGCAAGCGCTACAACGAGAGCCAGACTGATAACGGCGGCATCAAGGAAAGCCTCAACGGCGAGAAAAACAACTATCAGTTCTCCGCCCGCGCCGCCATCGACCGCTATTTCAGCAACGACATGCCCCTTGGCTGGTTCTTGCCCAACGACGGCTACGGTGCAGGCTACGGACAGACCGCCACGCTCGACGGCAACATCCAGAACCTGAAAGAGTTTGGCGAATACGCCCGCAGCAAGGGCGTGGAAATCGGACTTTGGACGCAGAGCGACCTGCACCCCAAAGAGGGTATCGAAGCCTTGCTGCAAAGAGACATTGTGAAAGAAGTGCGCGATGCCGGCGTGCGCGTGCTCAAGACCGACGTGGCTTGGGTGGGCGCAGGCTATAGTTTCGGCCTGAACGGCGTGGCCGACGTGGGCGAAATCATGCCCAAGTATGGCAGCAACGCCCGCCCGTTTATCATCTCGCTCGACGGCTGGGCCGGCACGCAGCGCTATGCAGGCATTTGGAGCGGCGACCAGACAGGTGGCGACTGGGAATATATCCGCTTCCACATTCCCACGTTTATCGGCTCCGGCCTTTCGGGTCAGCCCAACATCACGTCCGACGTCGACGGTATCTTTGGCGGCAAGAATGTGCCTGTCAACGTGCGCGAATTCCAATGGAAGACGTTCACGCCCATGGAACTCAACATGGACGGCTGGGGCAGCAACCCCAAATACCCCGAAGCGCTCGGCGAACCCGCCACGAGCATCAACCGCTGGTATCTGAAGATGAAGTCGGAACTGATGCCCTACACTTACAGCATCGCCCGCGAGGCCGTAAACGGCAAGCCGATGATACGCGCCATGTTCCTCGACTATCCCAACACCTACACCCTCGGCGCGCAGACGCGCTACCAGTTCCTCTACGGCCCGAGCCTGCTCGTGGCGCCGATCTACAAGGAAACCCGCGCCGACAAGGAGGGCAACGATGTGCGCCACGGCATCTATCTGCCCGAAGGCAAGTGGATTGACTATTTCAGCGGCGACGCGTACGAGGGCGGCTGTATCCTCAACGATTACGCCGCTCCGCTCTGGAAACTGCCCGTGTTCGTGAAGAGCGGCAGCATCATTCCCATGACGAAGCCCAACAACAATCCCACGCAGATACCGGCCGACTTCCGCGCTTACGAGATCTACGCCGACGGCGAAACGGCTTTCACCGACTACGATGACGACGGCACGACACAGGAATACTTGCAAGAGAAATGTTCCCGCACCCTCGTCCAGACCAAGACGGAGGGCGACTTGCTCACCGTGGACATCGCCCCGGCCATCGGCGAGTTCGCTGGCATGGTGAAGCATAAAACAACCGAACTGCGCATCAACGTCACCGCCCAGCCCAAGAGCATCAAGGTCAAGGTGGGCAAGAAGAAAGTGAAGATTGCGGTTGCCAAGACGCGCGAGGCATATGAGCAAGGAGAAAACGTGTGCTACTTCGACCCGGCTCCCGAACTCAATCGCTTTGCTACGCCCGGCAGCGACTTTGCCAAGGTGTCAATCAAGAAAAACCCGCAGTTACTCGTGAAGATTGCGCCCTGCGATGTGACCGCCGCGCAGATTAGCGCCACCGTCAAGGGCTTCGTCTTCGCACCCGCCGACCCCCTGCGCACCAAGACGGGCACGCTCGCCGCGCCCAAGGTGCAGTTTGCCGATGACGACGTGAAGACTTACGAAGTTGCCCCGTCGTGGCAGAACGATGGCAAGGCCGATTTTTACGAAATAGAATTTAACGGTATGCGCTATACGGGCATTCGCTCTGGAAAACTTGTCTTTGAAGACCTGCGCCCGGAAACGACCTACGGGTTCAAGGTGCGTGCCGTGAATAAAGAAGGCGCGTCGGACTGGACTGCGGCGAGCGTCACCACGAAGAGCGATCCCTACGAATTTGCCGTTAAGAAAATCAGCGCACAAGTATCGACGCCCGACCAAGGCGGTAGCGAAGTGGAAAAACTCTTCGACTTCGACCCGCGCTCCTCATGGCACACGGCTTGGGACAAGCCTAATGCTACGCCCTTCGACCTCACACTCGACCTCCGCACTGTGAACACGCTCGAACGCCTCGACTACACGCCGCGTGAAGACACGGGCAACGGCACGCTGCTCAAAGGCTCTTACGCCCTCAGCACCGACCGCCTCACGTGGAGCGAGCCGACAGACTTCGCCTGGACCCGCGACAACACAATCAAGACCATCGACTTCGGCGGCAAGACGCAGGCACGCTACATCCGCTTCCACATCACGGAGGCCGTGGGCGGCTTCGGCTCGGGCCAAGAGATGTACGTGTTCAAGGTGCCCGGTACGGAGAGCGTTTTGCAGGGCGACATCAACCGCGACAAGCGCATCGACGACAACGACCTTACTTCGTTCATGAACTACACGGGCCTGCGCACCGTGGACAGCGACTTTGAATATGTCAGCGCGGGCGACGTGAACAAGAACGGCCTTATCGACGCCTACGACATCTCGATCGTCGCCACGCAGCTCGACGGCGGCGCGCACGCCTCGGCGACCGACAAGGCGGAAGGCACGATAGCCGTAACGCCCGGCAAGACCAGTTACAAGGCAGGCGACGAACTGCGCCTCACCGTGAGCGGCAAGGACCTTAAATGCGTCAACGCCCTCAGCTTCGCCCTGCCTTACAACACCGCCGAACTGGAATATCAGGGCGTGGAACTGCTGAATATGAAGGAGATGGTAAATCTTACCAACGACCGCCTGCACTCCAACGGCCAAAAGGAACTCTTCCCCACCTTCGTCAATCGCGGCAACAACGCCCCGCTTGAAGACGGCGATCTCTTCGTCATTAAGTTTAAGGCAAAGAAGGCTGGCAAATACAACCTCAAAGCCATCGACGGCATGCTCGTTGACCGCAGCCTCGGCATCAAGCAGTTCTAAGACAATATTAATATTATATGCAATTAAGAGGGATGCACCGCGCGGCGCATCCCTCTTAGTTTGTGTTTTCTTGTAAATGCTTGTTTAATAGGCGTAAATGTGCTAATGGATTCTTTTTGATTGCCTTATTTTACAAGTTTCGGTATTTCAGAATGCCTTATTTTACAAATTTCGAGACTTCTGATTGCCTTATTTTACAAGTTTCGGCGTGTAGATTTCTGCCATCTTGCCTGCTCTTCGTAGAAAACGGACGCCATTTTGAGTTTTTCGGGAGTAAAGCAAAACCGCCGGCGAAATAGGAAACTTCAACTATCTGCCAAGACAGACCGATATTTTTTTATATTTTTGCATCACTTATACTGTTTCCTTTCTATTCCTATGAAATTTCTCCCGATTATTTTGCTCGCAGCCGCTGCGCTTTCCGTGCAGACGGCATTTGCCGAACGCCTTGCCGCGCCCGCCGCTATGGAGCCGGGCGACGATGCCGCCCATCAGGCGGAGGCCGACTTCAAGGCCCGCTATGCCAAAGGCCGTTGCAAGCACGCCGCGCAGGCTTTGGCTTTGGCCAAGAATGAGGACGAACGCCGCGCGCTCACCTTCCTTTATGCCTATATGCCGCGCCCCGACGTGACCGACTACGCGCCCGAATACTACGCCGCGCAAACGGCCTGCGCCCTGCGCGCCCGCCGCGAGATGCCCTGGGGCAAGGACGTGCCCGAAAGGGAATGGCGGCACTTCGTGCTGCCCGTGCGCGTGAATAATGAAAACCTCGACACGTTTCGCACGGCGTGCTACGAAGAACTCAAGGCTCGCGTGCAAGGACTGGCCATGCGCGAGGCTGCTTTGGAGGTGAACCATTGGTGTCACGAATATGTGACTTACAAACCTTCCGATGCCCGCACTTCCTCGCCACTCGCCTCTATGCGCACCGCCACGGGACGCTGCGGCGAAGAGAGTACCTTCACAGTGGCCGCGCTCCGCGCCGTGGGTATTCCCGCGCGGCAGGTATATACGCCGCGCTGGGCGCATACCGACGACAACCACGCCTGGGTAGAGGTCTACGTGGACGGACGCTGGTACTTCCTCGGCGCATGCGAGCCGGAGCCGGTGCTTAATCTCGGCTGGTTCAACAAGCCTGCCTCGCGCGGCATGCTGATGCACACGAAAGTATTCGGCCGCTACGACGGGCCTGAGGACGTAATCGCCCGCACGGCGTGCTATACGGAAATCAACGTCACCGCCAACTATGCCGAGACGGCGCGTTCCACGGTGCAGGTGCTCGATAGCGCGGGACAGCCTGCCGCAGGAGTGCGCGTGGAGTTCAAACTCTATAATTACGGTGAACTTTACACCGTGTTCCGCACGCGCACCGATGCCGCCGGCCGTGCCTCCATCCTTTCAGGGTTGGGTGACCTCGTGGCATGGGCCACTGACGGCGAGCACTACGGCTTCGCGCAGGTAACGGCGGCCAAGGACGCACTGGCCACCGTGCGCCTCAACCGCCGCGCAGGAGAGCAATTTGTAGAAGAATTCACGCTCACGCCGCCGCGCGGAAAGAACAACGTGCCGGAGGTGTCGCCCGAAGCCGCCGCGCTCAACCTGCGCCGCCTTGCGCATGAGGATTCTATCCGCACGGCTTACGTCAAGACGTTTCCCGACTCCGCCGAAACGGCAGCCTTCTGCCAAAGCCACGGACTGGACTACGCCGCCGTGCGCCCCCTGATGGTAAAATCGTGCGGCAACTGGCAGGCATTGGAACAAACCCTTTGCGCCTATCCCGAACAAAAAACCATTGCCACGCTCCGCACCCTATCAGACAAAGACCTGCGCGACTTCTCGCCCGCCGTCTTAGCCGACCACCTCACGGCCGCGCCCGATGCACCCGAGGCTTTCTCGGCTGCCGCCAAGACGCTCTATTATAAATATGTGTCCTGCCCGCGCATCGCCAACGAACTGCTCACGCCGTGGCGCTCGTTTTTCGCAAAAAATATTTCCAAGAAAGAGGCCGCCCGCTTCCGCGCCGGGCCTGCCGACATGGCAGACAAGGTGCGCCGCCTGCCCCTCGACACCCTTTGGAACCCGCAGGGCTACTGCGAGTCGCCGGCATCGGCCTTCACCTACGGCTGCACCGACCGCAAAGGCAAGGCCTTGCTCTTCGTGGCAATGGCACGCTCGCTCGGCATTCCGGCGCGCATCGACGAGGTGACGGGCAAGGTGCAATACCTCGCTTCGGCCGAACTCCTTGCCACCGGCGACGAGGAAAACCTGCCGTGGCAGACGGTGCAACTGGCTGCCGCCGCCCAATCACCCGCCGCGCCGCAAGGCACGCTGCGCCTCGCCTATGAGCCGCGCCGCTATATGGAAAATCCCGGCTATTACTATCAATTCACGCTTAGCCGCCTCGCCGGCGGGCTGCCCGTGCTGCAAAACTATCCCGAAGATGCCACTACCGCGCAGACGTTCCGCAAGGGCGCGAAGGCCGATGCCGCCGACTATCTCCTGACATCGGGCACGCGCCTCGCCGACGGCAGCGTGCTGGCACGCCTCGCCGCGTTCTCGGTGACCGCCGGCGGCGAGACGGAAGTGCCGCTCGTGATGCGCGAGGACAAGGAGGCGGTGCAGGTGATCGGTTCGTTCAACTCTGAAAACCGCTACTTCGACCTCGCCTCCGGCAAGGAGCAGTCCGTACTGGCGCACACGGGGCGCGGCTATTTCGTGACGGGACTTATCCGCGCCAACCACGAGCCTACCAACCACGTGCTCCACGACTTGGAGAAACTGCGCGGCGAACTCGAAGCGTGGGGCCGCCCCATCTTACTGCTGTTTGCCTCTCACGAAGAATGGCAACGCTTTGAGAAAAACCGCGCCGAGTTTACCGCCCTGCCGAGCACCCTCTCGTTCGGCATCGACAGCACCGGCGCAGTGGCACGCGACCTCTTCGGCGGCACGCTGGCGCAGGGCAGCGAACTGCCGCTCATCGTGCTCGGCGACACCTTCAACCGCGTGGTCTTTGCCTCCCAGGGCTATACCATCGGCTTGGGCGAGCAAATCAAGAACACGGTAAGTAAAATCGGAGAATAATTTTTATTTCATATAAATGCACCTTTGGCGGCGGCTCGGCATAGTCCGATCAAACAAGTTTGTCGGCCTCTGCACTCGCCTTGCACAAACGTTCGTTATTTCATTGCACAAAGCAAAGGGCGTATGCTTTCGCCCGAAAAAAGACAACCCATGCAACCATACAGAGAAGAAACCCAGCGCTGCGGCCGCATAGAAGTGATTTGCGGCTCTATGTTTTCAGGAAAAACCGAAGAACTCATACGCCGCCTGAAGCGGGCGCGGTTTGCCAAGCAGCGCGTAGAGATTTACAAGCCCGCCATCGACACGCGCTATTCCGAGGAGGACGTAGTCAGCCACGACCACAACGCCATATCTTCCACGCCGATAGACAATCCGTCCTCGATGCTCCTCATGGCCACCGAGGCGGAAGTGGTGGGTATCGACGAGGCGCAATTTTTCGACATGTCGCTCGTAGACGTCTGCACGCAACTCGCGGCTCAGGGCAAGCGCGTCATCATTGCCGGCTTGGATATGGACTTCCGCTGCGAGCCTTTCGGCCCTATCCCCGCCCTTTGCGCCGTGGCGGAGGAAGTGACTAAGGTGCACGCCATCTGCGTGCGCTGCGGCGCATTGGCATACGTGAGCCACCGCATAGTGGAGGGCGACCGCCGCGTGATGCTCGGCGAGCAAAACGAATACGAGCCCCTCTGCCGCGACTGCTACACAAAAGCGATGGCAGAGAAATAGAGGCGGCGTATTTCCTAATACCGTTTACGCGGCAAGCATACCCCGACATTCAGGACGGGGCACATACGATAAAGGGCAGGGTGCGCACCCTGCCCTTTATCGTATCCTTACTTCTCGGCCGTATCGCCTTACGTCCTTATTGCTCAAAAACCGCTTCTATCTCAGCCACATACATCACGTGGAGCGAACCGCCGGGGCGGTCGTTGTACCAGCGTTCGAGACAGGCCAGGTCGAGAAATTCTTCAGGCTTCATCGGCGAGCGGAACAACTTACGGCATTGCAGCGTGAGCCGTGCCTGTTCAAATCCCACGGCATCGGGCGCGAGCGTCACGGGGCACAGGCCTGTGGCGGCGATTTTATCGCAGTCGCGCCCCGACTTCGTGCCGCAGAAGTTGAGAATGTCGCGATGCGCCTCGCCGAGGAACGACAGCGTGAAGCGCTCCTCGCGCTCCACGAACCCGAACGTGTACCGTTCCGGGCGTACAAACACGAATGCCACGGGCTTGTTCCACAGCCAGCCGATGCCGCCCCACGATGCCGTCATCGTATTGAAGTTTTCGGGCGAGCCGGCCGTCACCAGCATCCATTCTTTCCCAATTAGGCGCAGCGCGTCTTCGCGCGTCAGCGTTTCAAACGTAGTTTTCTTCATAGCAGTCATAGTTTTGTTCTGTCTGCAAAATTACGCACATAGGAGCAAATAGAAATTATCCCGCAGCAAATTTCTATTTGCTCCCTTATATTTTTTGCGCTCTGCGCAGACACATCTTCCTAAGTGCTTGAAAATTTTTATTTGCTCCTTGAAAGTTTTTATTCAGCACTTTTGAATATGTATTACAAACTTTGTAATACGCGTTACAAACCTTGTAATATGTGTTCAAAAGTTTTGAATAAAAAACTTCTCCTTGAAACTGAAAAATATAAAGCAGCAAGGAAAAATTATGTCAAGGGAAAAAACTTTTTCCCGCTTGAAATGCGTAACTTTGCCTGTGGTTAGAACAAAGGGGTGCCCGCAGCGGTTTTGCGCCGTCGGGCTGAGATTATACCCTCACGACCTGATGCAGTTCGTACTGCCGTAGGCATTGTGCTCACTCCGCAATCGCTTGTCCATTATTTCTATAGCGATTGGTTTTGAATATAATCACCCTTCCCTTTGTCCTTTCCACACACACATTATTGATATATAGTGAAAGGATAAGCCTTATGAACATCTTTTTGAACGGACAGCAACAGCAGGCGCAGGCAACTACGCTTGCCGAACTTATAGCGTCCCTCTCGCTGCCTGCCGCCGGCGTGGCAGCCGCCGTGGAGGGCAAATTGGTGAAACGCACGGAATGGGAAACTTTCCCGCTCGCGGAGGGCATGCACGTCACAGTGGTGCGCGCCGTGTGCGGAGGATAGAATTTTAATTGTTAAATAATCATATATGTCAGATTTAATCATTGCCGGACGGACATTCAAGTCCCGTCTGTTTCTCGGCACGGGCAAATTTCGCAGCAATGCCGAGATGAAAGCCGCCATCGCCGCCTCGGGCACAGAGATGGTGACGGTGGCCATGAAGCGGATAGAACTGGGCGACAGCGAGGACGATATGCTCGTGCACGTGGTACGCCCCGAAATACAGCTGCTGCCCAACACGAGTGGCGTGCGCGATGCCGAAGAAGCCGTGTTTGCGGCACAGATGGCGCGCGAGGCATTCGGCACACCGTGGCTCAAACTCGAAATTCACCCCGATCCGCGCTATCTCCTGCCCGACAGCACCGAGACGCTCCGTGCCACGGAAATGCTGGCTAAGGAAGGGTTCATCGTGCTGCCTTATTGCCAGGCCGACCCCACGCTCTGCAAACGGCTTGAAGAGGCCGGCGCGGCGGCGGTCATGCCCCTCGGCGCACCCATTGGCAGCAACCTCGGCCTGCGCACGCGCGACTTCCTGCGCATCATCATCGAGCAGAGCAGCGTGCCCGTCATCGTCGACGCGGGCATCGGCGCACCGAGCCATGCGGCCGAGGCAATGGAAATGGGCGCAAGTGCCTGCCTCGTCAACACCGCCATCGCTGTGGCGGGCAACCCGAGTGCAATGGCAGTGGCTTTCCGAAAGGCCGTGGAGGCAGGACGCGAAGCCTATGAAGCCGGGCTCGGCACCGCCTCGCTTAATTTCGAGGCCGAGGCCAGCTCGCCCCTCACCGCCTTTCTATAATGAGTAGGGCGCGCAAAACGCCCGCAGCGCAGAAAGACAACTGAAAGTTGTCTCAGTTGTTCCAGTTGTCGTCATAATGAAAACAGCAACGCAGGAAAATGTTGTCAAAAGTTGTCCCGGTTGTCGTAAAAATAAAATCGACAACATAGACAACATTAGACAACTCCGAGACATACATTCATGCGCTTAATATGACGACAACAGGGACAACGGGGCGTATTTTATACGCCCGCCCCTGCACCAATTTGCCAACAATGTTTTCTGGTAGGAAATATAGCGGTTAATTCAACCAACGTGTTCCTATTTTTAAAACTCTCAACAAAATGTTTTCAGAAGAACTGCTGAAATACGATTGGGACGACATCACGCGGCGCATACATGCCAAGACCGCCGCTGACGTGCGCCGCGCCCTCTCCAAGCCCCACTGCGACGTGGACGACTTCATGGCGCTGATATCTCCCGCCGCCGAGCCTTTTCTCGAACCGATGGCGCAACTCTCGCGCCGCTATACCGAGGAACGCTTCGGGCGCACCGTCTCAATGTTCATTCCCCTTTATCTTACAAACTCCTGCACCAACTCCTGCGTGTATTGCAGTTTCCACGTGGCCAACAAGATGCCGCGCACCATCCTCACGCCCGAAGAAATGGTGCGCGAGTACGAAGCCATCAAGCGCCTCGGTCCCTTTGAGAACCTGCTGCTCGTGACGGGCGAGAACCCCGCCAAAGCCGGCACAGCCTATCTCGCCAAGGCGCTCGACCTCGCCAAGCCCTATTTCTCAAACCTCAAAATCGAGGTGATGCCGCTACCCGAGGAGGATTACCGCACGCTTACGCGCCACGGCATGAACGGCGTGATTTGCTTTCAGGAAACCTATCACCGCGAGAACTACAAACTCTACCACCCGCGCGGCATGAAGTCGAATTTCGAGTGGCGCGTGAACGGCTTCGACCGCATGGGCGCGGCGGGCGTGCATTCTATCGGCATGGGCGTGCTCATCGGCCTTGAAAAGGAATGGCGCACCGACCTCACTATGATGGCCCTGCACCTGCGCTACCTGCAACGCCGCTACTGGCGCACGAAGTACAGTGTGAACTTCCCCCGCCTCTGTCCTGCCGAGAACGGCGGCTTCCAGCCCAACTGCGTGATGACGGACAAGGAGTTGGCGCAACTCACCTTTGCCATGCGCATCTTCGACCACGACGTGGACATTTCCTATTCCACACGCGAGAAAGCCGATTTCCGCAACCACATGGCGACACTCGGCGTGACCACCATGTCGGCAGGCAGCCACACCGAACCGGGCGGCTATGCCACGCACGCCGAGGCCCTGGAGCAATTCTCCGTTGGCGACGGCCGCAGCGTGCGCAGCGTGGAAGAAGCCCTGCGGCGCGTGGGGCGTGAACCTGTGTGGAAAGACTGGGACAGCAGTTTCGATAATCCTAAGATGGTTTAACTATGATGAAACACACTGACCGCTATGCCCGGCAGATGCTTCTGCCTGAAATCGGTGCGGAGGGACAGGAAAAATTGCGCCGCGCCCGTGTGCTTTTAGTCGGCGCGGGCGGACTGGGCAGCCCCATTGCGCTCTATCTCGTTGGTGCCGGTATCGGCAGCCTCACGATAGTGGACAACGACGTTGTGAGCGTTTCCAATCTCCACCGCCAAGTGCTCTATGGCGAGGACGAAGTGGGTCAGCCAAAGGCAGAGTGCGCCGCGCGCCGCTTGCGCCGGCTCAACAGCGAGGTGCAGGTTACGCCCATCGTCGGTCGCTTTACAAAGGAGAACGCCGACATGGTGGCCGGCTACGATGCCGTGATTGACGGCTGCGACAACTTTGCCACGCGTTTCTTGATTGACGATGCCTGCCGCCGCCACGCCACTCCATATATATATGGCGCCATCTGCGGCCTCACGGGCCAGGTCTCCGTGTTCCACTACGGCGCTTCCCCGCGCAGCTACCGCGACCTTTTTTCCGAGCGCGACTTGCTGCAAGCGCCCCTGCCGCCGAAGGCCGTGATAGGCCCCACACCCGGCGTTGTGGGCAGCGTGGAAGTGCACCAAGCCCTGCAAGTGCTCATCGGTTACGGCGCGCCCCTTTGCGGCAAACTTTGGACCATAGATTTCAGCACGATGCAAACGCAAACCATCGAGTTTTAATGACTACTAAACACAGAGAGCGAGCCTTGCGGCTCGCTCTCTGTGTTTAGTATAACCGAGAAATGCTGTTTTAGAAAGTCCAACCAATGCGGAAGGAAGGCATAGCATAAAGTTTCAGATTAACCTTCTTGTTGTCGTCTGTACTTTTAATAGCGGGTTCATCCGTCACTTTCTTTTCCCATTCGCTGTCTTTTTGCGTAGACACCTTCATGCCAAACTCTGCACCGATGAAGAGACCTTTGTAAACATAGAAATCAGCACCGGTGAAGATATTTACGTTAAAGCCAAAATAGGCGCGGTCGTTTGTATCCTTGCCGCGACCCGTATATTCGGTTGTTACCCATTTTTTCCCGTCTGGATTGTATTGGGTGGGGTTGGGTTCGTAATGTGATTCGGTGTAAGAGTAATTTTGTTTGGTGATACCCAGCGAGGCACCTGCAAAGAGGTCGAAGCGACCGCGCTGCAAGAAATGATACTCATAACCGAGGTCAAGACTGAAGTGGCCTGCCTTGCTTTCACTCTCTGTCACTTTCGTTCCATTTTCATCGCTGTCCTCTGAGTTGTCCTTTGTCAGGCCGAAGCCGAGACCAAGGCGAACGGCGTGCTTCTTGGTAATGAAGTAACGAACGCGCAGAGCTTCAAGCTCGAACGTATTGCCGTTTTGGTCAAACGGATTGAATGAGAGTTCTGTGCTAAACTTACCGTCCTCAGGACCAAAAGCTTTGCATGCGTCTTTGCACTTGTCTTGTGCAAAAGCTGTGCTTACGCTTACTGCGCAGGCTGCCAACAGCATCAAAAAAGATTTTTTCATAATAATGCTTGATTGGGGTTAGTAAAACAATGATTTTAATAAAACAGTCTTAATTAACTGCAACGCAAATATACGATGTATTCCATTTGCTTACACATCAACATGGTTAATCTTTATTAAAAGAACAGATATTTTACCGAATAGTAGCCGCAACGTTACTTTATTTACATCATCGTTTGTTCTTATGGCGTCCTCTTAGCAAAAGGGGCTTGTTAATATAAATTAGGATTGCTCCAATAATCTAATTCCAGCCTTTGTACTTGCGTGCACTCATCTTCTTCTTGGAGATTGCTGGCAATGTCGATTGCGTGAATATTAAAAGGAGCACAACCTGCGAGGTTGTGCTCCTTTTAATATTATGTATGTTGCGGACAGTAATCCGCCGTTTGTTACTTCACCTCCTCGAAGTCGGCTTCTTGGACATCGTCGTTGCTGCCTGCGCCCTGTGCGCCGCCGGCCTGCTGGCCGCCTTGGAAACCGGCGTCGGGACCGGGCTGTGCACCGCCAGTCTGCTGGTACATCTGTGCGCTGGCTGCCTGCCAAGCGTTGTTGAGTTCAGCGGTGGCAGCATCGATAGCTGCGAGATCCTGAGCCTTGTGGGCATCTTTCAGTTTCGAGAGAGCGGCTTCGATGGCAGGTTTCTTATCTGCGGGAAGCTTGTCGCCGAGTTCTTTAAGCTGGTTCTCCGTCTGGAAAATCATAGAGTCGGCAGCGTTGATCTTGTCGATGCGCTCGCGCTCCTTCTTATCTGCCTCTGCATTGGCTTCTGCCTCTGCCTTCATACGGTCGATTTCTTCCTGCGAAAGGCCGCTGCTGGCTTCGATACGGATGGTCTGCTCCTTACCCGTAGCCTTGTCTTTGGCAGAAACCTTCAAGATACCATTGGCATCGATGTCGAAGGTCACCTCAATCTGAGGCACACCGCGACGTGCAGGTGCGATACCGGCGAGGTTGAAGCGGCCGATACTCTTGTTATCGCGGGCAAACTGGCGCTCGCCTTGCAGCACGTGGATGGTCACTTCGGGCTGATTGTCCTCTGCCGTAGAAAACACTTGGCTTTTCTTGCAAGGGATGGTGGTGTTGGCATCGATGAGCTTGGTCATCACGCCGCCGAGGGTCTCGATACCCATCGAAAGGGGCGTAACGTCGAGGAGCACGATGTCGCCCACGCCGCTTTCCTTATTAAGGATTGCGCCCTGAATGCTGGCGCCTACGGCAACCACTTCGTCGGGGTTCACGCCCTTTGAGGGAGCCTTGCCGAAGAAGTCCTGCACGAGCTGCTGCACGGCGGGGATACGCGTACTGCCGCCCACGAGGATTACCTCGTCGATGTCGCTGGTGGAAAGACCTGCGTCGCGGAGGGCTGCCTCGCACGGGGTCTTGCAGGCTTGGATAAGACCGTGTGCAAGCACTTCAAACTTAGCACGGGTCAAGGTCTTTGCCAAGTGCTTGGGCACGCCGCCAACGGGCATGATGTAGGGCAAGTTGATTTCGGTGGAGGTGGAAGACGAGAGTTCGATCTTTGCCTTTTCGGCTGCCTCTTTCAGGCGCTGCATGGCCATGGGGTCGGTAGAGAGGTCTGCGCCCTCGTCGTTCTTGAACTCCTGAATGAGCCAATCGATGATCACGTGGTCGAAGTCGTCGCCGCCGAGGTGCGTGTCGCCGTTGGTGGAGAGCACTTCAAACACGCCGCCGCCGAATTCGAGGATGGAGATATCGAACGTACCGCCGCCGAGGTC
>JALFJC010000043.1:0-3906 GCA_022775595.1 Bacteroidales bacterium
GGCTCACGCGTGCCCAGCAGATTGAGGTTGGGGCCGTTAATGATAAGTATCTTCATGGTTTTGGCATTTATGGTTATTTTCTCATCATTTTACCATCTAAGATATAGCAGCCCTTTTCAGGCTTGGTAAGTAGTCTACGTCCCGAAACATCATAACAACCGCCTTGTTTCTGTTCCATTTTATGCGTTGTAACTTTATTGATGCCTACTAATTCTGTATAACATCCATAGCCCGCATCATAGATAACAGTGCCGTCCGCTCTGTGTACACAAAGAAGACAATAGGGTGTATGCCCAGCAAGCCAATCTTGCGGAAAAGGTTCTATCCCTTCTTTAAGTAAGCCAATGCCTTCTATATATTCGCAGGTTAAATAATCGGCTTCGCTATTTTCTCTCTGTTTTGCATGAACTGTCCATTTCTTGCGGGGTATGCCGTCATTCAACACCGTGGTTTCAATAGAAACAACGGTCGCATCTAATGTCAAATCTATATTGTCCAACTTAGCACATTCATTTGTAATCTTATCGCCTACGCCAAGTGTAAAATCAAACCAAAGGTATTCTGGATTATCTGTATCAGAACTATTCCCGCAAATATAGACTTTGCCGTTCTCTTCGCGAATATTATATGCATGGCGAAGATCATCCAAGTCCTCTTTATAGGTAATGTATACTTTGTTATAATTACATCCATTCACCACTGTATCCCCAAGCAACATGATAGTTTTGGTTTCTACGCGCAAACCGTCTGGCCCGGGAGAGCCCAGACCGACGTGATAAGCCGTAGCCCACTGCTTGCCCTCTTCCAAAAGCGGTAAAGGACTAGTCGTATTTGTTTGTGCTGATAAATTAGAAGCAAAAAGTATACAGAACAAAAAGGTCTGCAATATAGATTTAAGAGAAACGGGAGCAAGGTTTTGAGTCCCGGCATTGAACAGCACACCTTTCCGAGGCTCACGCGTGCCCAGCAGATTGAGGTTGGGGCCGTTAATGATAAGTATCTTCATGGTTTTGGCATTATCTTACGTGCAAATTTAATATTTTTGCAAATCATAACGCGCAAACACGGCTTCCTAATATGCAAGACTACATAGAAAAATATGGGCTTTACTTGATGCTGGAGCAGGGATTGTCTGAAAATACCCGTGCAGCATATTTGCACGATGTGCAAACCTATCTCTCGTTTCTCTCTGACGAGGGCATCGACCCGCTTTGCGCGAAACTCGACGACTTCCACCGCTTCACGCTCGCGCTCTACGACATCGGCATCACGCCGCGCTCCATCTGCCGCGTGCTTTCGGGTGTGCGCTCGTTCTACCGCTTCCTGCTGGTGGACGGCTACATCGAAACCGACCCCACCGCGCTGCTCGAGTCGCCCAAGAAGAGCGTCCACCTGCCCGAGGTGCTTACCCTCGAAGAGGTGGACGCCATAATCGCGGCCATTGACCTTTCGCAACCTTTCGGCCAGCGCGACCGTGCCATGATAGAGGTGCTTTACAGTTGCGGACTGCGCGTGAGCGAGCTGTGCAACCTGCAAATGCCCAATCTGTTTCTCGAAGAAGGTTTCCTGCGGGTTATGGGCAAGGGGAGCAAGGAACGGCTTGTACCCGTATCGCCCCGCGCCGCCGAGGAGTTGCGGCTGTGGTTTATCGACCGCGCCGCCATCACGCCCAAGCCGGGCGAGGAGGATTTCGTGTTTATCAGCGAGCGGCGGCGCAGCCGCCTGTCGCGCATCACGGTGTTCCACAACCTGCGCCAGTATGCCGCCCTTGCGGGCATCACCAAGACCATCAGCCCCCACACCCTGCGCCACACCTTTGCCACGCACCTCCTGCAAGGCGGGGCAAACCTTCGTGCCATTCAGGCAATGCTGGGACACGAGAGCATCGTGACCACAGAGATTTACACGCACATCGACCGCACGTTCCTGCGCCAGCAGGTGCTGGAATGTTTTCCGAGGAACAATAAAAGTTTGCGGGGATAATTTGCTTGTTATGGAATTTCCCGGGCGTTTTGCAAAACGCCCCTACTTTCGATTACGATTTCAAGAAATACGACACGTAGGTGACGATGCGTACGTTCTTGATGCCGGGCGTGTATTGGTCGCGGTCCTCGATAGAGAACTGGCCCTGCTGCGCGTCCTTGATTTTTCCGAGTTTGCTGCCCGAGTCTTCGGCAAACTTCTCGGCGGCTGCGCGGGCGTTCTTGGTAGCCTCCTCAATCATCGCGGGCTTTATTTCGTTGAGTTTCGTAAACTCATACTGCACCTGCTGGTCGTAGTCGTTGGCGGAAATAGCGATGCCCTGCTTCAAGAGTTCGCCCATACGCAGCATCAGCTGGTTGGCAAGCTCAATCTTGTCGGTGGTGACGGTGGTGATACAGGTGACGTTATAGCGGGCGCGGTTGAGATTGTCGGCATAGCGCTCGGCCTGCAAGTCAATGATGCGCGGCGCGCCGGCTGAAATCTCTTTTTCTTCAATGCCGTTGCCCTTTAAGAAAGCGGCAATCACCTTATTGGCATTGTTGATGTCGGCATAAATGGCATTGAGGTCGTTGCCCGTGGTTTTGTAAACGACGGGCCAAATCACTTTGTTGGCTTTTACCTCGCGCTCTGCCAGGCCGCGCACGGACACGATGCGGTCGCGCGTGGCGAGGGAATCCAAGCCGAGATAAACAAACACGCCGAGCAGCACAAATCCGAGTGCCACTACAACAGACTCGATGCGAAACGATTTAATTTTCATAGTTCTGCGTATTTTAGAATTAAAAAATTGACGCGCCGGAGCAAACGTGCTTGCTCCGGCGCGTCGGTTGTTTAGTATCAGATTACTTTATGAGTTGCTTTTTGCCGGAGGTGATGTAGATACCCTTCTCTGCCTTCTGCACGCGGCGGCCCGAGAGGTCGTAGACGGGCGCGGCGTTGCCGCCGTCCTGAACATTAAGATTGCGGATGCCCGTATAGGTGAAGGTGAAAGGAAGTTCTTCTACGTCGAGCGCGGCAGGGAGGTAGGCGGTGTTGGCTGCTGCCGTGCCTGTGGCTGCGGCTTTAACGAAAGCCGTACCTGCGGCGTTGAGCACATAGTTTGTACCTTCGGTATAACCTGTGGCTGCAAGCACGCCCGTGAGGGCGTTGTCGTCGGCCGTGCCTTCAATGTCCGATGCAATGGCAAAGGTCTGCGTACCGGCTTCTGCCTTGATCACGGCAGGCGTACCTGCTTTGAGCGTGCCTTCAGCAAAACCGCCATTGGCATAAAGATATGCCATATCACCGGCTGACTCTTTCACGGCCTTAGCGGCATATGCCTGCACACTTTCGGGAATGGTCACGGCAAAGGGATAGCACACCGTGGCATATCCGCCCTCGGGCACGTCTGCCTTTATGTTGGCAACGGGTTCGATGTACCACTGAGAGGGTGCTTCATCGGCCGTCCATGCCACGAGGTTGCCCTCGCCTGCCATGTGGAGGTAGGGAATGCTGCTGTTGGTGGGGTTTACAGAGCGCAGCAGGCTAATGCCCGTGGACTGGGAAGTGATGTCGTAAGCGCCAGCGCCAGCCTCGTCGGTTTGCTCGGCGTAGAGGTACATGGCTTTTGATTCGCTGATATAGCAGTTATAGTTGCCGTTGTAGATAAGCCAGTTGTCGCCGCTCTTCTTAAACTGCCACAGTTGGTCAGCCGTCTTCTCGTTGAGTTCTGTGCCGGTGAAAGCGGCATAGGTCACGTTGTCTCTTACGCGCTGTGCGGGCACGAGCATCTTATAGGAGGGGCGGGCAGTGTTTTCGAGGCGATACCATTTGCCCTCTTGAAGCGTCACGACTGCGGCGTTCAGGGCCGTCATGATTTCTTGGTATGCCTCTTCAGTAGGGTTTGCCTCATACACCGTTACCATGTTGTCGATAGCGGGCTTC
>JALFJC010000046.1:0-14820 GCA_022775595.1 Bacteroidales bacterium
TCAAGATACCACCACTTTGCATTCTCGTCATACAGCTTTCCTGAAATGGAGCTATCGTAAAAATAACACATAGCATCTGTGAACGTGAGCCTTTTCTTTTGGGCTATATATCCAATAAGATTTGCCATCTTTATTGGTACAATAGACTGCTCTATGTTATTTCTGTCAATCATTATAGACCTGTTTGTTGCTAATGAAAAAATGATTTACAATCCCCTAACGTTGTCCAATCACCATTGGCTTCGGTAGGGCATAACCCAAGCAAGTTTACATTCTTAATATCCAAGCTTGTGAGAAACTGCCGTTGGTTTTCCTCTTGGCGGAGATATATTCGTAGGCTTCCTTTTCTGTGGAAAACTTGCCGACAATGACGCGCGTCATCTTGCCGCGCACGTAGACCTCTGCCGTGTCTTCGCCGTCGGCGCGCAGGTTGTCGACAAAAATTTGCGCATTTTTCTTGGAAACGGCACTGGCGAGGACAATCGTGTAAGGGCGTTCCTGTTGGGGTACTTCTGCTTGGACGGCAGGCTGCTCGGGAGCGGCGGGCGTAGCTGCAGCTTCTGTGCTGACAGGCTTGACAGGAGTTGCGGCTGCCGGGGCTTTCGCGGGTGCAGAAGACTGCATGATGCGCTCCGCAAGCGAAGAGGCGGTCATGGGCGCGGCGTTGTCGGTAGTGGAAGGCAGGGGCGCGAGGCAGGCAAAGTAGAGCACGAGGGCCACAACGGCTGCAGCTGCGTAGTTCACGATTTCGCGGTTGATGCTGAACGTGTAGTTGCGCTTGCTCTCCGTTTCCGTTTCCTCGCTTTCGGTGTCTGCTTGCGCAGTTTCCTCTTGCTTGGCCATAGAAATGCTCTTAGGCTGATATTTGGCAAGGGCCTTTACCGTACCCAACCCGTAAAGTTCTGGCGAAAGCAAACCTGCGGCCACGGGCATAAAGTTGTAACTGCCGTCCATATTGAGATGAATGGTGCCGATGCCCGGCATCTCAAATTCTCCCTTGTTGCGCAGCACGGCTTTAATCTCATCAACAGCCTCCTCTATCATGCGCAGAGTTTCGGGGTAGGAAGCCTCGTAGGTCTGCATATACGACTGGACGAGCAAACCGTCGTTGTGTGTCAAAAGCGGATTGAAGCCCACGGTGCGGCGAGGCGGCAAAAGGCAGTCCTCGTCGGCAGGGTGCTCTGCTTGCGTGTACTGCGCCACGAAACCGCCGAGGCGGGGCACGATGACGCAGTTGTTGCTAAGCAGCAGGCATTCAATATGTTTTGACAACTCTAACATTTATAATAGGTATTATGCTTGCAAAGATAGGTCTTTATTTCAATTATCTTATAAGCAAGTTGCTTTTATTTTTTAAGGAAAAAAGACTTTTCTTATGTGGAAAACGGCTTAACTCTTTGAGGATAAGCAAGCGCAGCTTGGGAAAAGTTTTTTTGTGAATTATAGTCAGAAATCAATATTCACGCCCAAACTGAAAATTTCATTAAACTGGAAAAACGAGTCGTCGGGTTCTTTACGCTCCACGCTGTCGTCGAATCTCGGATATACGAACACCTTGGCAGAGAGAAAGCGGTTGACCTTGAAGTTAAAGGTGTTTTCCCATTCGATAAGCGTCTTCTTGTAATCGCTAAACCAATAAATGCGCCCTTCCCACGATACATTTTTAATAATGTCCCACTTAAATGTGGCGGTGATGTTGGAACCGTATTCCCATTTACTATGCTTGCCTTCGTCAAGTCCCATGGTAGAAATCAGTGAAGGGCGGTCCACATATTTCAGGTGCACGGAAATGGGGTTAATGCTGGCGTTGGCAGAAAACTTTTTAAGGTTGAGTTTGTAGGTCATACCGAGTGAGAGGAGCGACTCAAAAGGCGACATGAAGTCAGAGTAGACTTTAGTGTCGTTCTTCTTATAACCTTGATAAAACTGCGTCCAGCTTTGCAAGCTCAGCGTGTACGACCAGTTCTTGATGGCTTTTAGGCCGAGCTGGTTGGTAAGACGGATTTGGTCCGCTGTGGTTTTGAATTTATGTTCCTCGTCGCTTTCGGAAGTTTGAAAGCCGAGTTTCATTTCCAACTTGTTGTCGAATTGCAGTTTGCGCTTGTTGTCGAAATTGGCCTCCAACACAGCGCTTGCCAGCATCGTGTAGTTGTTCTCGCCGCCCTTATACCAGTTTTCCGAAACGTGGTATTGCGTGAACTGCAACGACACATTGGATTTAAGCGTCCAGAAGTTGGGTTTCTTAATCACGATGTCGGCATCGGCAACCGCAGGTTTGTCGTCCTCATCGGGCGTTTGCATGTGTTCGGTGAGCTTTAGTTTGGGCGCAGTCTCGTTTTTGAGTTTCTTGCCAATGGTTTCCGTGTCGATTCCCTCCGTTGCGGCGATGTCTGTCTGCATCAGCCATGGTGCGGTCACGTAGGCCTCTGTGAGCAACTGTGCAGAGGCGTTGAGCCGGTTGGCGACGGGCGCCATAATGCTTGCATCGTCCACCTCAAACGAAGCGTTGCGGTTAAGACTGAACGCTCTGTCAGACGGCAGCGACTGCAAGTTGCCGGAAATGAAAACGGGGAAATAATAAGGATTCGCCAACGTGTCGGCACCGTTGTAGTGCCAGTGCTCGAATTGCTGCTTGAGATGCGCCAGTGTGTCGGCATAGCGGAGGCTCAGCACGCGTATGCCCGCTATATTGTTAGCGACGGGGTCTTTCTTTGCCGCGTGCCTGACACCATAATAATGGTGCTGAGCCAAGGTGGGCAGCGCGGCGACTATACAATATATATATATAATGAGGAGGAAAAAACTGCGCGGGGAGAAGAAAGGCTTGAAAAACATTATAAGGTCGGTTTTGATATAATATAATGCGCAAATTTAAGCAATTTTTTATATCCAAACTCTATTTTTCCCCGTGACAATGGCAGCAGCATTGCTTTTTATGGAAAAGGCGGCGTATCAAAAGCGCGTTTATCAGTAGGGTGGCAAGTGCGGCGGTACATATCCACGAAAACCAGCCTCCGACAGCCTCGCCGCAACAATCGGCGGTCGAGGAGATATCGCCGAGAAAATTAACAGCACCTCCGAATTGCAGGGCATCAATCAATACGCCGAAGGCCACGGAGCCTAATATAATAGATGCCAGATAAACGAGCAGCGTGCGCGTGCCCAGCACATTGCGCACCACGAGTATCGAAGCCATGTTGCACGCCGGTCCCGCCATCAGCAGCACCAATGCTGCACCTGGGGTAAGTCCTTTGAGCATCAACGCGACGGCAATAGGTATCGACCCCGTGGCGCAGAGATACATCGGAATGGCGATTGCGAGCACCACTAACATAGATGCCCACGTGTTGCCTTGGAAAACAGAGAAGAGACTGTCGGGAACGAGCACCGTGATTGCGCCGGCGGCGACGATGCCGATAACGAGCCATTTGCCAATGTCCTCCATCATTTCCACAAAAGCGTAGTTCAGGGCATCGCCCATCTTTTGCAGGAAATTCTTGTGCTTTTTACAGTCGCCGTGGCAGCAGCAATTATCGCCGCAGTCGTCCTCTGCTGTCTAGTGCCCGTCGTTTTCGGCAAACAGATTGACCATGCCGCCGCCGAACACGGCAGTTGCCATGGCTGCCACGGGGCGCAGCAGGGCGAAGGGCAGTCCCATAAGGCTGAAAGTGGCGATGATGGAATCGATGCCCGTTTGCGGTGTGGCGATGAGAAACGATGTTACCGCGCCTTTCGACGCTCCTTCGCGGCGAAGCGACATGGCGGTAGGTATCACGCCGCAGGAACAGAGGGGCAGTGGCACGCCGAAAAGGGCGGCCTTGACCACGCAGCCCATCGTGGGGCGGGAAAGGTGTTTCGTATAATAATTGCCGGGAATAAAGGCGTGCATCAGCCCTGCCAAGAAGAAACCAAGGAGCAGGTATGGCGACATTTCGTTTATTAGGTGGATAATCTCTTGCATAACGTTTATTTTTCTGCAAAATTACCGTCCGCTTACTGCAACCCTATTGCAAAAACGCAGTTGCTTATATGAAAGATTGGCATAATTTGGGCTGCGCTCGGCTTAATCCAAGAAAACTTGGCTTCTGCTCGTGCATGCCATTTTGTTAAAAGTAAATTTTGCAAAGTAAAGTGAGCAAAATAGCAAAAAACATAACGAATTATTTTGCTACTTAAAAAGAAAGCACGAAATTTGTGCCGTTATCCAAAACAATCTTTTTACCTTAAAGAACTAATACCTATTAAAGACAAAAAAAGAGGAACGTTGTGAAACGCTCCTCTTTTTTATTTCCCCTAAGTTGCAGTCTCAAATATAAAAAAATAACGGCATTTGATTTCTTTCAAATGCCGTTTGCTTGGGTGGCTAATGGGATTCGAACCCATGACATTCAGAACCACAATCTGACGCTCTAACCAGCTGAACTATAGCCACCATGTCTGCCTTCTTTCCGAAAGCGATGCAAAGGTAACGCTTTTTGTTAAACCTGCAAAGGGTTTGCGCTATTTTTTGCCATTATCTCATAAGAAAAGCAGCAAAGGCGGACGGCGCAGGCTTTATTCTGCAGGATAATATTCGTGCTTGGCGGCTGCTAATGTGTTGAGCATCAGCATGCAAATAGTCATAGGACCGACGCCGCCGGGGACAGGCGAGATGAAACTGCAAAGAGGGGCAACTTCGTCGAACTTAACGTCGCCACAAAGGCGGAAACCTTTCGGACGACTGGTGTCGGGCACACGGGTTGTGCCTACATCGATGACGGCCGCGCCGGGTTTTACCATTTCAGCCGTGACAAATTCAGGCCTGCCAATGGCGGCAATCAATATGTCGGCGTTGCGGCATATTTCCTTTAAGTTGGCTGTGCGGCTGTGGCATACGGTAACGGTGGCATCGCCGAAATTTTTCATCATCATCAAGGAAGCCATCGGTTTGCCCACGATGTTGGAGCGTCCCAGCACGACACAATGTTTGCCGGAAGTGGGAATATTGTAGCGGCGCAGGAGTTCGATGATTCCTTTGGGCGTTGCGGAGAGGTAGCAAGGCAGGCCGATGTTCATTCTTCCTACATTTACAGGGTGAAAACCGTCTACGTCCTTGCGATAATCGATGGCTTCAATCACCTTTTGCTCCGAAATGTGCGCCGGCAGGGGCAGTTGCACGATAAAGCCGTCGATGTCTTCATTTTCATTAAGCCCATTGATGCAGGTCAGCAGTTCCTCTTCCGTTACATCGTCTTCAAAACGGATAAGAGTGCTTTCAAAGCTGCAGGCTTCGCAGGCCAGCACTTTGTTGCGCACGTAAGTCTCGCTGCCTCCGTCGTGGCCAACGAGTATGGCGGCGAGATGCGGGCGTTTCATACCGTTTGCCGCCATTGCGGCGACTTCTGCTGCAATTTCCTGCTTGATTGTTGCGGCCGTAGCCTTTCCGTCGATGATTGTCATTCTATATATATAATATTGTATGGTTATTCTTTTCTCAAAGTTATGATGTCGTAGGCAGGCCATGCGCCGAGGCGATAAGGCACGCTGCCGCCGATGCCGGTAGACACGTAAAGGCGGCTGCCGCCTTCGGAGTAAAGACCTGCCCAATGCGGCATCGTGAGGGCGGCAGGCGAGATGTTGCCGAAGCGCAACTGCCAAGCGTGGGTGTGTCCCGAGAGCGTAAGGTCTACCTGCTTGTTGCGCGACACTTCGCTTGCCCAATGGTACGGGTCGTGGGAGAGCAACACGACAGCGGCGTTTTGCGGCACGCCTTTAAGGGTTTTGCTAAGGTCGGCCAAAGCGGGGTGGGGCGGTCGGCCGTTGTTCTCCACGCCGGCAATATATAGCCGTTGGCCGTTTCTCGAAACCGCGAGGTGCTCGTTGCGGAGCACCTGCCAGCCGCATTCCTTTTCAAAGGCGATGATTTGGGAAAAATGGTATTTCTTTTCAAGTTCGCTTTGACGGGCGTTGTAGATACAATAATCATGATTGCCGAGCACGGCCACTACGCCGTCGCGCGCGTTCAGTTGCGCAAGGATAGCGGCATAGGGATGCACTTCCGTGGAATTGATATTGACCAAATCGCCAGTGAACACGATGAGGTCGGCGCGCTCCTCGTTGATGCGTCGCACCACCTTTTCTACAAATCCCGTATGCCCGTTGTAAGTGCCGAGGTGAAGGTCGGAGATTTGCACGATGCGGTAACCGTCGAAAGCGGCGGGCAAGTTCTTGATGGGAATTTCAAGTTCGTTTTTCTTCAAAATATGCGTGCCGAAGGCAACGCCGAACACCTGCGCCGCAAACACGAGCAGCGCGAGCGCAACGGGCAGGTACATACGTCTTTTCCACTTTTTGCGCAGCAGCCATGCCGTCAAAAGCGACAGGGCATCGAAGATGAGGAAAACGACCTTTGGGATAAAGAAGCACGTGAGCAGAATGAAGAACGCTTGCATGCAGATGCTGCTGCGACCCGCTACGAAAAGCAGGAGCGTAATGGCGGTGAGCAGCGTGGGCAAAAAAACGCAGAACGAACTAATTACGTTCGTTCCGCGCGTATATCTTTGCCAAATATATATGTCCGGCAAAATAGAGAGGAGTATCAGTGACAAGAATGTCAATACCATAGGCATTATAAAATTTTAATCCGTCTACATCTTATTATGCTCCTGCTGTTCCTGCCATTTCTCGCGGGCCAGTTCCTGCATATCGGTCACTGTGTCCTTTTCGTCCACAATTTCTGTGCCGAGCATGGTTTCGATCACGTCTTCCATAGTGACAATGCCACGGAAACAGCCGTACTCGTCGATGATAACGGAGATGTGTTCCTTTTTCGCCAACAGTTCCTCCCAAATCTTCGACACAGAGTCTGTTTCCTGGAAAGTAAGTATCGGGCGCACTATTTCAGAGAGACGCGTGTCAAAGCGGTCTTCCGAGAGTTTTTCGAGAATTGTTTGGCGCAATACGTAACCCTTTATGAAGTCATCGTTCTCTTCGTTGAACACTGGGATACGCGAGTACGTGCGATAGGCATCGTTTTTATAGAATTCGGAGAGCGTCATGTTTTCCTCGGCCATTTCTACCACGGAACTTGGGGTCATGATGTCGCGTGCCGTGATGTCGTCGAGTTTCAGCAGGTGCTGGATCATGCTGTTCTCTTTCTTTTCCAAAACTCCTTCTTCTGCGCCGACCGTAACAATGGCAGAAACCTCTTCGCGGCTCACGGAAAGCGGTTGCTTCTTGGTGGAAATGATGTTTGTAATCAGTTCCGAGAGCACTACAAAGGGGTAGGTGAGGAACACCAGAGTGCGGATGATGCGCGTGCTGGGCAGTGCGAGTTGCCGCCAGTAGGTAGCGCCGATGGTCTTGGGGATAATTTCGGAAGCCACAAGGATAAGCAGCGTGAGCACGGCGGAGGTTACGCCGAACCACTCGTTGCCGAACACCTTGTCGCTCTGTGCGCCCACTCCGGCCGCGCCGACAGTGTGGGCAATGGTGTTGAGCGTCAGGATTGCCGATATTGGGCGGTCGATGTCCTGCTTGTAGCGTTTGAGTAAATGTGCAACGGATTTTCCCTCGCTTTCTTTCGCCGAGATAAAAGACATCGGCGTAGAAAGCAGCACGGCTTCAAGGATAGAGCAGAGGAAAGAAATAAAAATTGCAGAGAAGAGATAGAGGAGTAATAGCCCCATGGATAATTGGATAAGTGAAACAATATCCGTCCGTAAGTGTCTGGCTTTCAGAAAAGAGATTACTTGTTATTTGAAAGCCCGGATGCTCTTTTAAGTCTATTGTGAGCGTTGCGGCATGCCGTTAATCATCAGTTAAGATGCAGCAAGTTTCATTTTCAAGGCACAAAGTTAGTGATTTCTCTGTGTATTTGGGCATTATCTGCCTATTAAATTATTATTTAGGCCTTTTACACCTCATTCTTCAAAGTCGAGGCAGACGCGCTGCACGGTGTAGGGGCTCACTTTCGTATCAGCCACGGCCACGTGTGCAGGATGCGTTGCATATGCTTTGAGGGCGGCGGGACTTTCGAGCGTAGAGTCGAGCATCACGTCGCAGTTCGATGAGTCGAGGCGGCCGTCAATGTTTACTTTAATGCTTACGAGTCCGTCGATTTTGCCTTGCAGACTTTCGAGACCCGTTTTAATTTCTCTTTTCACCTGTTCTTTCTTTTCGGCGGTGAGTTCAGGGTTCAATGTCCAAAGGATAATGTGTTTTACCATGATTGAAAAGTTTTATTGATTATGCGTTGACTTATAAACTCCTAATTATTGAGCGGTCCACAAAGTATTTGTTTTTTATTTGCCCACGAATCTCACGAATTTACACGAATAACGAAACTGTTTGATAATGGCGACCTGTACGGTCGCACGAATCACACGAATGCAATCAGTAAATTCGTGAAATTCGTGGGCAAAAAATATTTCGTGGACACAAACATAGTAGTTTGAAAATCCGACTTAGAAGATTTACTTGATACAATGTTCTTTCTTGTATTCGTTGAATTGTTCGCGGTTGCCGTTGAACACATTGATGTCTACGTCGCCCGTGATGCCGCTGACGCGACCGCGATACGTGAGTTGCCAATGCAGCAGATGCACAAAGGGCTTGAACTCGCTGTAACGGGCTATCCACACATCATAGGCTTTCAGTTCCTTCGGGGCATCGGGCATGTGCTTGTTCACAAAGTTCTGGCCCATATAAAGCACAGGCTTCGTGCCGCAACGGCGTTCCACAGCTCGCAGCCATACGAGCATCTCTTGAAAGAGTTTCTGCACGCCGCCCATTTTCCTGATTTCGCTTTCCGACGGCTCCACATCGAGCATCGGCGGCAGGTCGCCCTTTGCCAAACTGGCTTTTTTGAGGAAATATTCTGCCTGCGCCGCACCGCTTTTCAGGTAGGAGAAGAAATGATACGAACCTGCGGCGATGCCCTGACGGCGGGCTGCGCGAATATCGGCAGCATAGTAGTTGCTGAATATGCTGGTGCCTTGTGTGGCCTTGACGTACACGAAATCTACCTTGTAGTCCACTTTCCCTTCAATGCGTTTCTGCGGCCCTAAGCCCGTGATGCGCAGTTTGTGCCAATGGATAGGATATTTTTTGCGCCCGATTTCGTGCTGGTAGCGCGAGATGTCGATGCCGTAGACGCGGTCCGCGCTGTACACCATGCGCTCGCCCTTAAACACGTCTTCTTTCCACGCGCCGCACTTCGCCACATTGTCGCCCGAAAGACTGATGCCGTGGCCGTGCCGCTGCCCTTCTTTCCATTCGCCGCTGTAAAAAGACTGGTCTCGTTTGTGGCAAAAACCGAAGCCATGCGGTTGCCTTTGGGCGTTGAACGTTCCTTGATAATAGCCTTCGCCGGTTAGGGAGTAGCCGCTTGCCAATGTGTCGGCCTGCCACGTGCCGCCGTAAATGTTACCCAGGCTGTCGGTGAGCGTGCCCGCGCCTTCTTTTATCAATGCTCCTTTGCGCTCCGTAACATTGCCTTCATAGGTCGAACCGTCAGGCAACGCGATGCGTGCGCATTGCTTATATATATATAATATTGTATGGCGGCGCGTGGGGCGGTCGGCAAACCACGACTTTATCTTTTGCCAGAAATTGCGCCAAAGCGCAACCGGCCAACCCTCGTCGGCATACACTGCGGCGGCTATCCGTTCCGCGCCTATCCATTTGCCGTCTGCCACGATGCCGCTTAGGCGGCCGAAGCAGTTGATTACCGCTCCGCCTTCGGCAGAGGCAAAGGTGCTTAGCGCGGCGGTGTCGGCCGTAATGGCAGGCAGGGACACGGCGGTTTCGTTGCCGAAGTCGTGGAAAAAGATGCAGCGCTTGGGCTTTGCCAACGTGCCGAAACGCATGGCGGCAAAGCGTTCCGCGCCTTCGGGCAATAGGGAGTCGGCGGTTTGCAATAGCAGGAGCGAAGTGCTGTCGCGCAGGGCGGTGTCGGTAAGCCGCTGGCAGCGCACGGTGTCTGTATAGATGCTGTCGGCAGTCGCCGTGCTGTTGAAAATCAAGCGGTACTCGGTGTGAATGGCTGCGGTGACAGGTTTGCCCGCCTCTGCTGCTGCGCAAAGCCTTGCCGCGATGCGTGCCGTGGAGTCGCGACGTGCGCCGTAGTCTTCGGCTTGCGCTTTCAGGCTCATCATTTCGTTGTAGCCGTCGTCTGCCACGGAGTGCGTGCGCTCATAGTAGTCCATTTCGCGCACCACGTGGGCGGCATCGGCAAGGTCGTTTTCCAAGTTACTTTGCAGCGCGGCTATCAGCCGCTGCGTGCTGTCGGCGGCGAGCGTGTCGGGCAGCGTGCCGAGCAGGTTGGCGGAGGTGAGGGCGTGTCCGCTGTTGCTCACGAACACGGCCGTACCTTCTCGTTTCTCTGCCACCGAGTCGGCGCAATAGTCCGCATCGTCGGGTTGCCCGTCTGCCATACATATATATATAGTGTCGCGGCTGCCGTCGGTGAGCATCAGGCAACTTTTTGCTTCCACGCGCGCCACGCTGCGCAAGAGCGTGCTTTCGCGGGTGGGCAGCAGCCAAGGCAATATTATGAGCATTGCCGCAACCACGCAGATTGCGGCAATGATAAAGGGTCTTGATTTTAGTAGTTTCTTCATCTGCAAAAATCGTTCTTACACTAATGCCTTTGACAAGAAATAGCCGCCCAGCACGAGCCAAACGTACAGGCCGCCGGCAAGGAGAAAGGGTTTTGCGCCCGCTTGCTTGAACTTGTCGATACTGGTTTCTGCACCGAGGGCAGTCATTGCCATGGTGAGCAGGAAGGTGTCGAAGTTATTGATGATGGAAATGCCAGCCGTGAGGGTTTCTTGGGGAATAAACGTGGCCTGTTGCAGGAGCGAGTTGATACCGATGACGATGAGGAAGTAGAAGGCAAACCAAGGAATGGTGATTTTGCTCTTTCCACCGGCGTTGCCCGTGTTATTGCCCCATTTGGCGAGGCAGAGGCTCATGATGACGAGTACCGGGGCAAGGAGCATCACTCGGATCATCTTTGTAATGGTTGCCGCATCGGCTATGTTGCCGCCGGCCGCGTCAATGGCATTGCCTGCACCCACCACGTGCGCCACTTCGTGCAGCGTACTGCCCGTATAGACAGCCAACTGCTGCTGTGTAAGTCCGTCGAGGATGCCGGCGCGGAAGAGGATGGGGTAGAGGAACATGGAGAGCGTGCCGAAGATCACGACCGTTGAAACCGCCACGGCGGTCTTGTGGGGCGCACATTTCACCACGGGTTCTGCGCCGAGCACCGCCGCCGCACCGCAGATGGCGCTGCCGGTAGAGGTCATGAGCGTCGTGTCGCTGTCGATTTTCAGCAGTTTGCCGAGCAGAATACCGAGGAAAATAGTGCCTGCCACGATGATAGCGTCCACGGTAATTGCGGGCAAGCCTATTTCCGCCACCTGCTGGAACGTCAGTTTGAAGCCGTAAAGCACTACGCCCGTGCGCAGCACCGTTTTCGAGCAGAACTTGATGCCGGGCACCCACGTATCGGGCAGTTTGTTGCGCAGCGAGTTGGCGTAGAGCATACCGAGGATAATGCCGACAATCAGCGGACTGAACGACAGGTTCTTCACAAATTGGAACTCGGCGATGTAGAAGGCCGAAAACGAGAAGAGGACAATTAATAGTATGCCGTGCAGCACCTCGCCTTTGTTTTCTTTGAACATGATGTATATGATTTTACGTTGTATTTGTGATGATTGTTTTGATGTCATCATTGTGGCGGGCTGTAAGCCCAAGGGTTGCCCATAGCCCCGGGCAACGCCCGGGGGATGGCATGTGCATTGATTAAAGTGTCCCGCTCTGTAAGAGCAGCCTACTTTATGAGGGGCAACGCCCCGTGGCATTGCGGGTTACGCGCTTGACGCGCGTGGCATTTTTGCGCCTTCGGCACAAAAATGCCGAATGTATTTATCGCGGCGTACGTTTCCCCGGGGCGTTGCCCTGGGCTCGGGGCAACAATTGGGCTTTTCATAATGTCGGCTGCACTCGGCAATTTGAGTAAACTCAATTGCCTTCGTTTGCACGACATTTCAGCCCGCTACAATTATTTGCCCATGCGGCGTATGGGGCGGAAGTTTGAAATATGCCCCTACTTGAGGCGCCATTTATCTTGACAAAAGACGAGGGGAAGGATGACTTCTTCCTTTGTGCTGTCGCCGTAAGTCACGGAAAGGTAGGCATCGGCGGAGGAATGTTCGGCGTGCAATTCGGTGCGCAGGAACTCGGCGCTGACCGTGCCGCCCTTTTCAGCCTTAATCCTTGCCGCGTGCTGCTTCAAGGCATCTGCCATTTGCTTGCAGAAGTCGGCGGGCTTGTCGTCGCAGCTCTGCATCGCCTTGACATATTCGGCGTAATTGCCGCTGCGGTAGAGTTCGTAATATTCCATCACCTCCTTTGCCGAGGGCGGTTGCAGCCCGTCGCCCGAATTGCCCGAGGAGCAGGCGGCCAGCAGAAGGGAAAGCAGGAGGGCAAAGAGGGGGGAGCGTTTGTTGGGCATCATCGCAAGAAGGTTTTATTTCTGACGAATAAAAATGTTGATCGGCGTGCCGAGGAAGTTCCACCGATCGCGAATCTTGTTTTCGAGGAAACGCTTGTAGGGCTCTTTGACGTACTGCGGCAAGTTGGCGTAGAACACGAACGAGGGGATTTGCGTGTTGGGCAGCTGGGCGCAATATTTTATCTTGATGTACTTGCCTTTCATCGAGGGTGGGGGATATGCCTCAATCAAGGGCAGCATTTCTTCGTTGAGCTTCGAGGTGCTGACGTGGCGCTTGCGGGCCATGTAGACCTCTTTGGCCACTTCGAGCACACGGAAGATGCGCTGTTTCGTAAGGGCGGAGGCAAAGATAATGGGGAAGTCGGTGAAAGGAGCCATGCGGCTGCGAATGGCATTCTCGAAATGCGCAATGGCTTCCTTGGACTTGTCCTCTACGAGGTCCCACTTGTTCACCACTACCACGAGGCTCTTGTTGTTGCGCTGAATAATCTGCACGATGTTGAGGTCCTGGCTTTCGATGCCGCGCGTGGCGTCGATGAGCAGGATGCAGACGTCGGAGTTTTCAATAGCGCGTATGGAGCGCATCACAGAGTAGAACTCGAGGTCTTCGGTCACCTTGTTCTTGCGGCGTATGCCGGCGGTGTCTACCAGGAAGAAGTCGAAGCCGAACTTGTCGTAGCGCGTGAGAATGCTGTCGCGCGTGGTGCCGGCAATGTCGGTAACGATGTGTCGGTCTTCGCCGATGAAGGCGTTGATCAGGCTGCTCTTTCCGGCATTGGGTCTGCCCACGACGGAGAAGCGGGGAATGTTTTCCTCTGCCTCGTCGCCGCCGTTTTCAGGTCCGAGTTTTTCGATAATGACATCGAGCAAATCGCCCGTTCCGCTGCCCGTGGCGGCAGAGACACAGAGCGGCTCGCCCAGACCGAGGGAGTAAAACTCGGCGGCCTCGTAGCGGTCCTCGTTGTTGTCCGTCTTGTTGCTGCACAGGATAACGGGCACCTTGCTGCGGCGCAGGATGCCGGCAACGGCATCGTCGAGGTCGGTCACGCCGTTCTTGATGTCCGTGACAAAGAGTATGAGGTCGGCCTCTTCCGTGGCGAGGCTGACTTGCTTGCGTATTTCTTCTTCAAAGATGTCGTCGGAATTGACCACCCAGCCGCCGGTATCGACGAGAGAAAACTCGCGATTGCCCCACTCGCACTTGCCATATTGGCGGTCGCGCGTGGTGCCGGCCACTTCACTGACGATGGCCTGGCGCGTGCCCGTGAGACGGTTGAAGAGCGTGGATTTGCCGACATTGGGCCGGCCGACTATTGCTACTAATTTCGACATACAATATTATATATATAATGAGTGCGTTCGTGTGATGTTTACAAATCCTTGTATCCGTAGGCTTCGAGGCGCTTGCTGCTGTTGCGCCAATCCTTATCGACCTTAACAAAGATTTCGAGATAAATGTTTTTGGCAAAGAACTTTTCCAAAGTCTTGCGGGCTTCGGTGGAGACTTTTTTCAGAGCAACGCCGTTGTGCCCGATAATGATGCCCTTCTGGCTTTCTCGCTCCACGTAGATAACAGCATTGATGTGGATGTTCTTGTCGCTTTCCTTGAATTGCTCCACCACGACCTCAACGGCATAAGGTATCTCTTTGTCGTAGTAGAGCAGGATTTTCTCGCGAATGATTTCGGTGACGAAGAAACGCGCGGGCTTGTCCGTCCATTGGTCCTTGTCGTAGTAAGGCGGGCTATCTGGGAGGAGTTCCTTGATGCGGCGGAGCACGGCATCGACGTTGAACTTTGCGGTGGCGCAGACGGGGATAATCTCGGCTGTAGGCAGGTTGTCGTGCCACTGCTCGACGATTTTTTCCAGTTCCTGCTGGTTGCTGAGGTCAATCTTATTGATAAGCACCAGCACGGGTATGGACATCTTGCGCACCTTCTGCAAAAAGTCTTCGTTCTTGTCGGGCTTTTCCACCACATCGGTCACGTAGAGCAGCACGTCGGCATCTTGCAAGGCCGACTCGGAGAAAGCGAGCATGGACTCCTGCAACTTGTAGTTGGGCTTGAGGACACCGGGCGTGTCGGAGAAGACAATCTGCATGTCGTCGGTGTTGAGAATGCCCATGATGCGGTGGCGCGTAGTTTGCGCCTTGAACGTGGCGATAGAAATGCGCTCGCCCATAAAGAGGTTCATGAGCGTGGACTTGCCGACGTTGGGATTGCCCACGATGTTTACGAAACCGGCTTTGTGCATCTTGTTGCTTATTTGAATATAGTTACGAGTTGACAAGTAAACGAGTAAACGAGACAGAGATGT
>JALFJC010000086.1:0-18463 GCA_022775595.1 Bacteroidales bacterium
TCTGTGTGCCAACAGGCGAGGCAGACATGGTGCGCGCTCTGCTTGTACAGGACAACTACGAATGGATTGCAAGGCGGGCGGAGGCATTGGGCATTGAGGTGGTGCCGATTAAAGGCATCGATCTGCTGCAAACAGTATATGCAGAACGCTTTGACCGCCCCGTGCGTGATATTGACCTGCTATGCTTTTCAGAGGAAGATTGCTGCCGACTGGCAAACGACCTGACAGGAGAGGGTAGTTATCGTCTTGAATTTGAGTTCTCGCTCCGCCCGGAAGCACTTGCCGCCAAGCGTAAAGTGTCGCTGCTCTCAAATGTGCGGACAAAGGTGAACGTGGATATTCATACGGCATTAGTAACCAAGAAATTCTTTTCGCGCACCGTTGGGACGTTCAACGAAGACGCTTTGCAGCGCATCGCAGGAGGACGCTTGGAAACCGTGGACCGTTGGCTCTTCTTGGCACAACATGCAGCTTTCCACAACTTCTCGGATCCAAAGTGGGTGCGCGATTTGAAAATTATCTACCAAAACTTTTCGGAGGAACAACGTGCGGAAATCTCCCGCCGTGGTGGTCAGTATGGTTTCGGACGCGTGGTGAAGGCCGCTCTCTGGCATTGCGGCGAATGGCAAGGCAATGAAGATGCCTTCCTGCGTTTTGTGCGCCGTCTCAATCGCCCTTGGAAACACAACCTGTTTTACCGCTTCATCGCCGGATTTTGGGAATTTGCCTTTATAGAAAAGAGGGGCGCGCGGTTGCGGGCATTTCGAGATTTGATTTGCCCGAATTTCGGCACGCTCACCAATATCTACCGCGTCAGGCACAAAGTGGTACTGCCGCTGTACTTTCTGCTTAATATACTGATTATGCTGCCTGCCGTGTTGCTGTTCGGAGGAGTATATATAATAATGAGTAGATAATCCACACAGTAGGTGAGCGGGGAGCAGATAAAAAATATACCTGTAAAGCAATAAAAGGGAAAAGCCTGCGTTAATAATGTAAAACAATAACACATTATGGAGGCTTTAACGCTTATGCAGGAAGAACATATAGTAATAGAGGATGGAATGTCTGTGTGGGGGCAAGCGGCGAAACGTACGTTTGACTGTGCGTTGGCAGCCGTGTTGCTCATCGTGTTCTCGCCGCTCTTCCTTATTTGCTATATCGCCGTGCGCCTAGAAGACGGTGCGCCTGCCATTTTCAAGCAAGAGCGCATCGGGTTGAATGGCAAACCTTTTTATATCTATAAGTTCAGGAGTATGCGTATCGGCGCAGAAAAGGAAGGGCCGCGGCTCTTTGCCGGCGATAAGGACAACCGCCTCACCAGGACGGGGAAATTCCTGCGCGACCACCATCTCGACGAACTGCCGCAGCTTTGGAACGTGTTTGTAGGCGACATGGCGTTTATCGGGCCGCGCCCGGAGCGCAAGTTCTATATCGACAAGATTATGGAGTGCGACCCCCGCTATGCGCAACTTTATAAAATCCGTCCCGGCGTTACTTCTTACGCCACGCTCTACAACGGCTACACCGATACGCTCGAGAAAATGCTGCGCCGCCTCGAACTGGATTTGTACTACCTCGAGCACCGCTCCTGGATTTTCGACATGAAAATCCTTTGGCAGACGTTTTATAAAATTGTATCAGGAAATAAGTTCTAATAAAAGAGGGACGTTGATGCGTCCCTCTTTTTATTGTTTGTCCTCCTCGTAATGTCTGTTGTTAGCCCCCTCGTACGCCTCTACGATGCGCGTGACAAGTTTGTGGCGCACGATGTCGCCTTTGTCCATCTCTATGAACGCGATGCCGGGAATGCCGCGCAGAAGTTCTATCGCCTCGATGAGGCCGCTGCGCACGGAGTGAGGCAGGTCGATCTGCGTGCGGTCGCCCGTGATAATCATCTTAGTGTTCCAGCCCATACGGGTTAGGAACATTTTTATTTGCGCCGAGGTTGTGTTTTGCGCTTCGTCGAGAATGACTACCGCATCGTTGAGCGTGCGGCCACGCATAAAGGCGAGCGGGGCTATCTGAATGACGTTCGTCTCTATATATTCCTGCAATTTGGCAGGCGGTATCATTTCCTCCAAAGCATCGTAGAGCGGGCGCAGATACGGGTCGATTTTTTCTTTCATGTCGCCCGGCAGAAATCCCAACTTTTCACCCGCCTCCACTGCGGGGCGGCTGAGGATGAGTTTCTTGACCTCCTTGTTTTTGAGCGCACGCACGGCGAGCGCGATGGCGGTATAGGTCTTGCCCGAACCGGCAGGACCGACGGCAAAAAGCATGTCGTTCGTTCGGAATGCCTCGACGAGTTTACGCTGATTGGCCGAGCGCGGCGCAATGGGGCGGCCGCCCGTGCTGTAAACGATGGTGTCGGAATTGGCATCGCTCTCAGTAGTGCGGTGCTTGAGAATATTGATGATGTCCTCCTCCGTGAGCCGGTTGAACTTGGCGCAGTGGCGGTCGAGCGCGGTGAAAATTTCGTCGAATGCCGCCATGTCTTCCTCGCTGCCGATGACGCGCACCACGTTGTCGCGCGCCACGATGCGCAGTTTGGGGCAGAGAGCGCGGAGCAGGCGCAGGTTGGCATTGTTCGCGCCGTAAAAGAGCGCGGGGTCGGAGGATTCTATCAGGAAATGCTTTTCTGTCATATAGGAAAAGGGAGATTGCGACTGCAAAAATACGCAATAGAAAACAGATTTTCCTTATTTTTTTGTTACTTTTGTGCTATTAAAACAGCTAAACGATGCTCAAAAAGATAACGCCCGTTCATTTTATCCTCTTTTTCGTCTTTATTGTTTGTGTGCTATTGATTGTGAAGTGTGTGCGCCCCGACATTGCGCAGCCGCGCAGGATTGCAGCGGCTCAGCCCGAAGAAGAGGCGATGGTGGCGGAGGCAGAAAAGATAATGCCCAACGATACGATCGGTTTGCAGAGCCTCCACGTCGATTCGCTGCTGATGCGTGCGCGCAGGCCCTATATATTATTAAATGAGAAAGGCGAGCCGGTGAAGAACCGCGTGACGAGCGTGCGCCGCTTTGAAGATGCTTTCCCCGACCTCAACGACGTGCAGCTGGCAACGGCGCAACGCCTCGGACTGCCCGATGCCATAGAAAACCGCGACGAGGCGGTGCATAAGATGCGCGAGCTGGTTTACGTGGGCGACTGCCCATTTTATACGATAAAGCCTTTGCATCATTCTATCGCCTATCTCGTGCCGCGTGCCGCAAGGCTCCTTGAAGAAATCGGGCGCAGCTTTATGGATTCGCTCGCCACAAAAGGCTATCCCCTGCACAAAATGACCGTTACCTCCATATTGCGTACAAAAGAAGACGTGCGCCGCCTGCGCAACGTGAACCGTAATGCCTCAGAGCAAAGTTGCCATCAGTACGGCACTACTTTCGATATTTCCTACAACCATTTCCAGCGCGTGCAAGACCCCGATGCGCCCGAACAGCCGCAGACTTGGGGCGTAACGCTCAAATCTATTTTGGCGGAGGTGCTGGAAGACCAAAGGGAACTGGGAACTTGTTACGTGAAATACGAATACAAGCAGTCGTGTTTCCACATCACGGCGCGGTAGCCCGTTGCTCCTCCGGCCAATTCACGAGATAAAGCCTGTCAGTCGTACGGGTGAAGGCCGTGTAAAGCCAACGGAGATAAGAAACGCCGAGCGCGTCGGGCGGCAGATAGCCCTGGTCGATAAAGACGCGCCGCCACTGCCCGCCCTGCGCCTTGTGGCAGGTCACGGCATAGGCATATTTTATTTGCAAAGCATTATAATAGGCATCAGAACGGAGCGCTTTCATGCGCTCCTTTTTTGTAGATATATGCGCATAGTCTTCGAGCACCGCCTCATAGAGCCGGCGGCTTTCGTCGGCGGTGAGTGCGGGGGCTTCCGACTGCAAAGTGGAGAGCAACACGCGGCAATCGAGTTCTTGCCCGTCGTAGTCGGGAAAACGCAGCGTCACGTCGGCAAAGCGAAAGCCGTATTGCTCATGTACGTTGCGCACGGCGAGCACTTCCGCCACGTCGCCGTTGGCGATAAAGGAGAAAGGCAGGCTCTCGCCTTTGGGCAACGCGGCGGCGGCCTTTTCGGGCCAGTGGTAATTGTTTTTCACCGCCATGATGAGGTCGCCGCGAGAGAGTTCCTCCTCGCGATAGAAAATTTGCGAGCGGATACCGTTGTTGTAAACGTTGGCACGCTTGTTGGAGCGCGTCACGACAATCACCTCGTCTGCACCAAATTTGTCGTAGTCGCTCACCAACGCCTCAATAAGTTCGTCACCCGGCAAAAAGCGTACCTCGCCCTTCGCACTTCCCGCAAGGCAGGGTAGCGCATCGGGGTTTTCGGCAATCATCTGCCGCAGATGCGTGGCACCGGCCAGCACTTGCGAGGCATCGTCCTGCCGCACCACGTCCGTGAGGTCGACGCTGCCCACCGTCATTCCCATTCTCGTGAAAACATCGTCCTGCAAAGCCGGACTGTCGGCCTCGCCCACGGGCGGCAGCTGCGCCGTGTCGCCCACCATAATGAGGCGGCAACCGTTGTTCCCGCCGTAAACGAAGCGCAGCAAGTCGTCGAGCAGTTGCCCCGTGCCGAACACGGATTCTGAAAAACTGCCTTCGCCCGAGGCAATCATAGAAGCCTCGTCCACAATAAAGAGCGCGTTTTTCAGACTATTGAAACCGAGCGAAAAGCGCGTGTCTTCGCCCTTGAAAGTATCTTGACGGTAAATAAAGCGATGGATGGTGTAGGCAGGATGCCCGGCATAAAGCGAAAACACCTTGGCGGCCCTGCCCGTGGGTGCAAGCAGCACGACGGGGCGTTGCAACTTCTTCAGCACGCGCACCAAGGCCGCCACCAGCGAAGTCTTGCCCGTGCCGGCGTAGCCGCGCAGAATGACGAGGGCGTTGGCACAGGGTGTGAGCTGGAAGCGTGAGAGCAAACGAATGGCACGGGCCTGCGATGGCGTAGGCTCGTGCCGTAGTTCTTCTTTTATAAGTTGCGAAAAATATTGTTCAAGCACAGAAATCAGAATAAGAAATTCCTGAAATCGTTGAAAAGGGCAAATGCCATGAGCAGCAGCAGGAGCGTCATGCCCACGGTCTGAGCACGCTCCATGAACTTGTCACTCGGCTTGCGGCGCATGATGACTTCGACTAAGAGGAAGAACACGTGGCCGCCGTCGAGCGCAGGAATGGGCAGGATATTCATGAATGCCAGCATCAGGGAGATGAACGCCGTGAGTTCCCAAAAGCGTTGCCAGTCCCACACGGCAGGGAACATGCTGCCGATTGCGCCGAAACTACCCACGCTCTTCGCGCCTTCTGCGGTGAAGATATATTTCAGGTCGTCCACGTAACCCGTCAACACCTTCCAGCCATGGACTGCGCCGGCGGGGAAACTTTCAAAGAAACCATAGGTGCGCGTCACGCTTTCGTAGCGCGTGGCTGTGGGAAGGTTCCAAGTGATGCCGAGTTTGTAGTCCTTGCCGAGCATCACGTTGAGGGTATCTGTCATGCCCGTTTCCGCGCGGCGCACCACGAGCGCGGCTTGGCGCATCTTCATGCTGTCGGCCGCGTTGCCCTGCGCCAGTACGTCGGCAATCGAGCCGCGCACGACGGCATACTCGTTCCACGTGCTGAACGCCTGGCCATTGTAGCCTATCAACTCGTCGCCGGCGCGTATGCCCGCCTTCTCTGCCACGCCGCCCGCCGTAACGCTGTCGATGCGCGAGGGCATCAGCACTTCGGCAAAGCGCGGCTGGTCTTTCAGCATTTCTAAAAGACTAAGGTCGCCGGGCAATGAAAAGGTCACCTCTTTGCCGTCGCGCAGCACCGTCACGCTGTGTGCTTCGCTGATGGCGCGAAACATGTCGCCGTCCATACGCTCGAGTTCCACGGCATCTGTGCGCAGGGGAATATCGCCATCGCGGAAGCCGACCGATTGTGCCATTTCGTTGAATTTCAGTCCGTCCGTCATGTTGCGCAGCGGCGTGTACGTGTCGCCCCAAGTGAAGAGCACCATGGCGTAAATCGCCAGGGCCGTAAGGAAATTCACAAGCACGCCGCCTATCATGATAAACAGCCGCTGCCACGCCGGTTTGGCGCGGAACTCCCACGGCTTTACGGGCTGCTTCATCTGTTCTGTGTCCATCGACTCGTCAATCATGCCCGAGATTTTCACATAGCCGCCAAGGGGCAGCCAGCCGAGGGCGTAGGTCGTGTCGCTCTTCTTGGGCTTGAACTTAAAGAGCGTGAACCAAGGGTCGAAGAAGAGGCAGAATTTTTCAACTCTCACCTTGAAAATTTTGGCAAACAAGAAGTGCCCGCCTTCGTGCAAGACGACGAGCAGCATGAAACAGAGGATAAGTTGCAGGGCGCGGATAAAGAATATTTCCATTTTTCGTTATAAGATTTTTAGAAAAGGGTTTGGGCGATGCTGCGTGCTTCGGCATCGCAGGCAAAAAGGTCGTCGAGAGTGGGATTTTCAATGAAAGATGCTTTTGCGAGCGTTTCCTCAATGATGCGCGGCACGTCGGCAAAACCGATGCGCCCTTCTCGGAAGGCGAGGTTGGCAATCTCGTTGGCTGCATTGAGGACGCAGGGTGCGTTGCCGCCGCGCGCGATGCTTTCGTAGGCAAGGCGAAGGCAAGGAAAGCGGTCGGGATCGGCCGGCTCGAAGTGGAGCGCACCGAGTTTGAAGAGGTCGAGCCGTTGCTCGCTCACGGCGATGCGCTGGGGGTAGGAGAGGGCGTAGGCGATGGGCAGGCGCATGTCGGGCAAACCGAGCTGCGCCTTGACAGTCCCGTCTTCAAACTCCACAGCAGAGTGGACGATGCTTTCAGGATGCACCACGACTTCAATATCCTCGGGCGCGATGCCATAGAGCCAGTGCGCCTCAATCATTTCAAAGCCCTTGTTCATATAGGTTGCCGAGTCGATCGTGATTTTCGCGCCCATGGCCCAGTTGGGGTGCTGCAAAGCCTGCGCGGCTGTGACGCTGAGAAGCTGTTCCTTAGAGAACGTGCGGAACGGACCGCCCGAAGCCGTGAGCAGGATTTTGCGAATGGGGCTTGCCTCGCCGACAATACATTGCAGAATGGCTGAATGCTCGCTGTCTACGGGCAGAATGGCCACGTGGTTGTCTAAGGCGAGGCGGTTGATGATTGCGCCCGCTACGACCAGCGTTTCCTTGTTGGCGAGGGCTATGGTCTTGCCCGCCTTGATGGCTTCCACCGTGGGGCGCAAGCCTGAAAAGCCCACCATGGCCGTAAGCACTACGTCGATGTCGCCGGAAGTGACCACCTGGCTTATGGCATCGGCGCCGGCATACACTTTAATCGGCAAATCCGAAAGGGCTTCCTGTACAATATTATATTGTGTGTCGTCGGCTATCACCACCGTGTCGGGCTTGAAAGCGCGTGCCTGCTTGATGAGCAGTTCGGCGTTGCGGCCGGCCGTGAGCGTGTGCGCCTCGAAAAGGTCGGGGTGGCGGATGATTACGTCGAGCGTCTGCGTGCCGATAGAGCCGGTGGAGCCTAAGACTGCAATCTTTTTCTTGGACATATATATAATGTATATTGTGTTGCGCCCGCCGCTATTTGTTCAGTTCCACAAGCCCGTCGGGCAGGTGCAGGGTGAGCGTGCGTTTCTTCAAATTGAAATCTACGAGGAAGTCGTCGTGATAGGGCAGTATGAGTTCTTCTCCATCTTCTTTATCGATGTAAAGCAATACGTTGGCCGAGGACTCGTCCACGCCGGAGATTTCACCCAAAGCACCGGCGCGGTCATCGCGAACGCGAAAACCCGTGAGGGCTTTGTAGGAGGAGAGTTCAAAATCTTCTTCCTCCTCATCGGGCAGGGCTGCGAGCGGATAGTAAACCTCGCGCCCCACGAGTCGCCGCGCCTTGTCTTCCGTGTCGATGTCTTCAAAAGAGAAAATCGCGGTTTCCTTGTTCTTAAATCCGTATTCCTCCCAAAAGAAAGGCACGAGCAGCCCATCCATATCCATGAAAAGATAAGGCGAGTCGCCCCGGTCGAACGCGTCGTCGGTGAAGCGCAACTCCACCTCGCCTTTAAGGCCACGGATGCGCGTGATGCGCCCGATGTGGAAAGTGTCGTTTCTGTCGATCATGCCTCGCAGCGTTTGATGTTTGCGCCGAGGTTTGTGAGGCGTTGCTCGATATTTTCATAGCCTCGGTCAATCTGTTCGATGTTATCGATGCGGCTCACGCCGTCTGCGCTCATGGCGGCGATGAGCAGGGCGATGCCGGCGCGAATGTCCGGCGATACCATGCGCTTCGCCCTGAGCCGCAGGGCGTTGTCGTGGCCGATGACCACGGCGCGGTGCGGGTCGCAAAGTATAATTTGCGCCCCCATTTCGATGAGCTTGTCTACGAAGAACAGGCGGCTCTCAAACATCTTCTGGTGGAACAGCACGGAGCCTTTCGCCTGCGTGGCCACCACAAGCAGCACGCTCAGCAAGTCGGGCGTAAGGCCCGGCCAAGGCGCGTCGGCGAGGTTCATAAACGAGCCGTCGATAAAGGATTCTATCTCGTAGTGCTCCTGGCGCGGAATGTAGATGTCCTGTCCCTTCTGCTCCATCTGCACGCCGAGGCGGCGGAACGATTCGGGAATCAGCCCGAGGTCGGCGGCTGCCGCGCCGCAAATGGTAAGCCCGTCGCCCACCATGGCCGCCATGCCCATGAAAGAGCCTATCTCAATCATGTCGGGCATAATCGTGTGTGTCGCACCGTGCAGGCTGCCCGTGCCGGTAATGGTGAGCAGGTTGGAGGCGATACCGCTGATGTTTGCGCCCATAGCGTTGAGCAGGCGGCAAAGTTGCTGGATATAGGGTTCGCAGGCGGCGTTGTAAATCGTGGTCGTGCCCTCGGCCATAACGGCTGCCATGATGATGTTGGCAGTGCCCGTCACGGAGGCCTCGTCGAGCAGCATATAAGTGCCTTTCAGCTTGTTGGCGGAAATGGAATAGCGCCCAGCAGTCTCATCGTAAGAGAATTGCGCCCCAAGTTTATGGAGTCCGAAGAAATGCGTGTCGAGACGCCGGCGGCCGATTTTGTCGCCGCCCGGCTGTGAAAGCAGGGCGCGTCCGAAGCGTGCCGTGAGCGGGCCGAGCAGCAAGATGCTGCCGCGTAGGCGCGAGCAGCGTTGCAGAAACTCCGGGCTCGACAGGTATTCGAGGTTCACATCGGCGGCACGGAACGTATAGTCGCCCGCGCCGTTCTGCGTCACCTCAACATCGATGTCGCGTAAAAGCTGAATCAGGTTGTTTACGTCGAGAATGTTCGGAATGTTCTTGATGCGTACCGGTTCGGAGGTAAGGAGCGTGGCGCAGATCACCTGCAAAGCCTCGTTTTTCGCGCCTTGCGGCGTGATGCTTCCCGTCAGGCGGTGTCCGCCCTCTATGATGAATGATGCCATGTCGCAGTAGTTAATGGTTATTGCCCTTCTTCCCCTTCTTGTTCCGTTGCTCGCGGATTTCCATCAGGCGCATGCCGGGACGCGAAAAGTCCGGGGCCAATGCTCCCTCGGTGTAGGCGGCGATGTCGCGCGCCACCTTGGCGTCTTCCACACCGTCGCCTTTCCATTCGGCAAGGCTGCGCTTCATGCGTGTGCCCACCTGCCGCAGGAGTTGGCGGCGCTGCGCCGTGTCGGGCATTTCGGGGAGCGACTTCACGGCCTCCTCGATGAGGTGTCCGTAATGCCGCCACTTAATTTCGTGGCCTGGGTAGGAGAGATGCGGTTTCTCTTTCTCCTCATTATAGTGCGTAATGGGGAAAGGGTAGTCAATGTCGAGCTGATAGTTTGCCATGAACGCCAGATGGTCCCAAAGTTTACGGCGAAAGTCGGGCACGTTTTTCATGCCCGGGTTCACGCCCGCCATCACCGTGATAATGGCTTTTGCATAGGTTTGCCGCTCGTTTTTGTCGGCGATAGTCAGCGCGTGGTGCACCATGTCCTGCACCAGCCGCCCGTATTCGGGCATTGTGAGGCGTTCGCGCGTGGAATTGTAGTCCATATATAATATTGTATATGGGGTAGGAAAATTAGAAAAGGCTTTTGGGCTTCGTAGCCACAAATTCCTTTAAGTAGAAAGGTTCGAAATAGGCCACGTCCTCTGTCTTGCCCTGCGCAAGCCGGCGTTCGGCGAGCGGCATCATGTTTTTTGCCAAAGGATGTATGCCTTCGATAAAATGGGCATTGGGATGCGTGAGGACCGCCTTGCATTTCTCCGCGCCGTTGCCGAAGAAATACACGGGGCGTTCGTCAAGAAATTCCTTGTAACTCTCTTCCGTCACGATGTCTGCCCCCGTGGGACGGAGCTCTTTGAGGGCGCGGTCGTAAACGGCGGCATAAACCTCCATGCGCCGCGCGTCGATCATCGGGCAGAGCAGCGCGTCATCGGGCAGTTCGTCGTGGTAGAGCAGCACAGGCACGGCCAGCGTTTGCAGCGTAGGTACTGAGAGCAGTTTTGCGCCGCGTCCCATGCACACACCCTTGGCAGTGCTTACGCCGATACGCAGCCCGGTGTAAGAACCCGGGCCGCAACTCACGGCAACAGCATCGAGGGGAATGGCATGGCTTTCGGCAAACGACAGCGCTTCGTCGACAAACGGCGCAAGCACTTGCGCGTGCGAAGGCCCTTCGAAATCGGTTTTATCAAAAAGGCACATTCCGTCCTGCGAAACGGCGACGGAACACACCTGCGTAGAGGTTTCAATATGCAGAATGCACGACATCGTAACTATATAGTATGATAATTATTCTGCAAACTTACGCAAAAATACCCTAACAACCGAATTTTTGCCACACAAAGGCGCATTTGCATGTAAGAAACGCGCATTGTTGGAATTATTCAAAGGATTTTCGCTTTTTTCCTAAAATACCGCTCGCTTTATTTGAAGTTCGGGAGGGTAAGATAATAGCGGCGACCTGCATAATCTGCAAGCCGCCGCTATTTATTTTGTCGGTGCGCTATATTACTGCTGCTTGTTCGTATTGGTCAGCGTTGCACCCTTGTATTCGCCGGTGAGGGCTTCGAGGAAGCTCTTTACCTTTGCGGTTTCTTCGGGCTTCATCGTGCGGCCCACCTGATACTGCGCCATCATCTCAATAGCCTTGTCGAGCGTAGGCACGCTACCGTCGTGGTAGTACGGCCAGGTGAGGGCTACGTTGCGGAGCGTAGGCGTTTTGAAGCGGTAGCGGTCGCGCTCGTCCTTGGTCTGTGCCCAGCGGCCGTTGTCGGCATCCGTCAGGCCGGACTTGGCGTTGATTTCGCGGTCTTTGAAGTAGTCGGCGCGCTTGCCCATGAGTTCGTACGACAGGCCGCCCATGTTCACGCCGGCGTGGCAGGTGGCGCAGTTGTATTCCTTGAAGAGGGCATACCCTTCCACTTGCTCGGGAGTCATGGCTTCCTTTTCGCCTTTCAGGTAACGGTCGAAGGGAGAATTGGGCGTGATGAGCGTCTTCTCGTATTCGGCGATAGCGTCCGTAATGGTGGCTTCGCTAAGTCCCTCGGGATAGACGGCTGTAAACATCTTCACGAAGTCGGCGTCCTTGGCCAGTTTGCCGGCAATCTCATCAAATGATGCAGAACCCATTTCTACGGGATTCAAGGGAGGACCTCCGGCTTGTGCGGCGAGGGTTGCGGCGCGGCCGTCCCAGAACTGCACGAAGTTGAAGCAGGCGTTGAACGACGTGGGCGCATTCACGCCGCCCTTCTGTCCGTCGATGCCTTCGGAGTACTGCTTGTTGTCAACGCCAGCCGTGGTAACGGCGTGGCAGGTGGCGCACGAAATGGTGCCGTCGCCCGAGAGGCGTGTGTCGTGATAGAGCAGTTCGCCCAAAGCCACCTTGCGGGCGTCTACGGCAACGCTGTCGGGAATGGGGCGAACGGGTTCGTTCTTAAATTCCTCGGCGGCCAGTTCGTTGGGGTAGAACTTGGTGCGGTGTTCCTTCACCCAAGCGAGGGCGCGCTCCGTCTTCGTGGAGGTGAGCGACGAGCCCCAGTGGGCGATGTAGTACTGGAAGAGGGGCATCGTGCCGTCGGCGATGGCTTTTTCCACTTTTGCGAGGTCCACTTCGTTCACGGCCGTGCCGTTTGCAATGGCCTGCATCATCGGAGCGATGTCGAAAGCCTTGTAACCTTCTTCAACGTCTTTCTTGATAAGGATTTTGGCGATGGGGTAATCGGCATAGAACGGCAGGTCGGGGTTTGCTGTGTGGCAGAACACGCAGCCGCCGTCGTTCATGATCTGCGTCATTTGCTCATCGAGCGGCAACGCTTCGTCGGGGGCTTGATTCACGGCGCGATAAGTCACGGCCAGTCCCACCAACACTACTGCGCCGCCAATAAGGATTTTGCTTGACTTTTTCATAAGCGGTAGTTGTTAATGAAGGGTTATTGATAGATTGTTTGAGATGCGTTTTAGGAGATTTGATTTAGAGAAATGTTGATAGGTTTCGGTTGAAAGAGACAAATACAGCCGCAATCAACAGTTCATTCAACTAACGGGGTTTCGTTTTCTTTTGAGCTTGCTTTGAGGGGTTACTATTCCATATAGCTGTGCATGCTTTCGGCTGCAGCGGGCAGGTAGTTCACGCCGTACCAGCACATTTGCAGCAGCAGGAAGCCGATGACGAGGCAGGCGTAGGGCAGGCGATGCGCCGCAGGCTCGGAGGCGGGGCGCAGGCGGCAGTGCAGATAGGCGAGGTAAACCGCCCAAGTAGCTGCTGCCCACGTTTCTTTCGGATCCCAGCTCCAATAATGCCCCCACGCCTGCTTTGCCCAAAAGCAGCCCGAGAGCATGCCGAAGGTGAGAAATGCAAGACCGATGCGCACCAGTGCGTCAGTGGAGGGCAGATAGGCAGCCTTGCCTTGCCACAGACCGGCAACGGCGAGGAGGAAAGCGCAACCGAAGAGACTGTAAGAGAACATGTACACCGTGACGTGCGGCACGAACCATGCGCTTTGCAGCGCAGGCATCAGCGACTGGTCGTGAATTTCGGGGCGAAGCAAGTTGATGACGATGAACACCGTGGCCACAACGCCCGAGAAGAGGGGCAGCCAGCAGTAGGCCCAACGCCGATATACCAGCCAGCCGGAAACGACCATAAAGAGCGAGTACCACAGGCGCGTTTCGCCGAGCGTGCGCAGCGGCGGACGCTCCAAACCGACCCATAGCCCTGCCACGAAGACACTATATATAATAATGCCTATCCCCGTCAGCCACAGCGACGCGCGGCTCGCCTTTCCGCGATGCAGCAAAGCGGCCGCAGCGCCTGCCGCCCATAGCAGGACGGCGGCAATCGAGAAGGGAAGGAAATGCGTCCAAGTCATTGTTTTGCCTGTATTTTAGATAAGAGCATTCCTCCAACGCCGAATAGCAAAAGCGTTATGCCTAAGCACATTGGGGCTTGCCACGGCTGACGCACTATTTGCAGCACGCAGTAAGTAGTCCCGTCGTCGGGGGCATTATGGTCGTAACTCACGAGATAGAGTTTGTCCTGCCAGGTGGCGGCGTGCGGATTGTTTACAGAGATAGAGATGCGCTCGCCGTCCAAAGCAATGGCGGCTTCATACTGCACCACGGAATGGTCCGCCTCGCTGCGCTCCACGCGAAAGTCTTTCAGTTCGACGGCATAGGGCAGGGCGTTGATGCGTCCTTTCTTGTCGTAGGCCGTCCGCGTTTCCTGTCCGCGCATGGCGATGCAGCGCAAGTCTTTCATGTCCGCGCTGCCCATCAGTCCCGCCGCCAACGCCAGCCACAGTCCGGCGTGCGCGGCGATGAAGGTAAAGCCCCATTGCCGCGAGGGGCGGCGCAGGCGATGAATGATGATCATCGTGAGCTGCACAAGCAGCAAGGAGAGCAGGCCTACAAAGGGTAGGGAAGTGGCAAACTGCGTCAGCCCCGTGCGGTAGAGCCACCCAGAGGAAGCAACATCAGTCTGCGGCACGCAGCCGCCCGCCACGCACCAAAGGGCAACCAAGCAAAGTGAAATGATAGACAAATCCGTACTACGCAACTCCTTGACCCATTGCTGTTTGCCGTATTCCCGTTCAACTACTGCGCAAATAGCAATCAGGCTCGCCAATAGTGCAAAATTTATGGGAAAGGCAAACATCTTCGGCTCCAAATTGCCGAAGACGAGCTGCAATATCACCAAAGCGATAACGTATGTGGCGGTCCGTGCTTTCATCTCTGAGCTTGCTTATCTTTGCAAAATTATGAAAAATGTTGTTTTTCTCGTAATCAAGGCGGCAATATTTTCATTTTCTCCCGTGAAAAGCGGTTGTACGCGCCGCGTCATCTCAATTATCCCCGAGCAATTTTTTCCTTTCTCCTTGAAAATTTTTGCTGTCCCCTTGCAATTTTTTCCTTTCCTATAAGAAAAAGTTTGTTACAAAGTTTGTAACATGTATTACAAAGTTTGTAATATGTGTTAGCAAGTTTGTAATATGTATTACAAAGTTTGTAACAAAAAATATCTTAGCAGATAATGAAAAATATCAAGGAGAAAGGAAAAACTATCACGGGGAAAAGAAAATTTTTCAGGCAGCAAATTCCAGCGGTCTGCGGGGAGCGTGCCGCCGTTGCCGCTCATGGTTTTGCACCGAAAGTGTTTTTTTTTGCCCCAAAAGGTTATTTTGTCTACAAAGTCGCGCTTTTCATATATCAAAATCATTATCTTTGCAGTCGAAACACAGCCAAAGCCTCAAATCTTATACATATTATATTTTATATGGGGCTGCGTGCGCCTGACAATAATCAACAAGACATATATTTCTACCAAAATGAACGAAAGCACTGTGAAACACGGACAACTTTCACAAATCATCGGTCCTGTCGTGGACGTTTGCTTTGAAACAAACGGACAAAATGCCGAGCAAAGCCTGCCCGCCATCCACGAAGCCCTTGAAGTGGTACACCCCGACGGGCGTAAAATTATCCTCGAAGTGCAGCAGCACATCGGTGAGGACACCGTGAGAACCGTTGCCATGGACAATACCGACGGTCTTAGCCGTGGCTTGAAAGCCACACGCCTCGGAGCACCCATTTCCATGCCTACGGGCGACCAGATTAAGGGACGTATGCTCAACGTGACCGGCGACGTGATTGACGGCCTCAAAACCCCCGACCGCAGTCAGGGCATGACGCCTATCCATCGCGAGCCGCCTAAGTTTGAAGACCTGAAAACCAGCAGCGAAGTGCTGTATACGGGCATCAAGGTCATCGACCTGCTCGAACCCTATGCCAAGGGCGGTAAAATTGGTCTCTTCGGCGGTGCCGGTGTGGGCAAGACGGTGCTCATCATGGAGTTGATCAACAATATTGCCAAGGGGCACGACGGTTTCTCCGTATTCGCCGGCGTGGGCGAGCGCACCCGTGAGGGTAACGACCTGCTGCGCGAAATGATTGAGAGCGGCGTAGTGCGCTACGGCAAGGAGTTTGCCGAAGCCATGGAGCGCGGCGAATGGGACCTCTCCAAGGTAGACTACGAAGAAGTGGCGAAGAGTCAGGCCACGCTTGTTTACGGTCAGATGAACGAGCCTCCCGGAGCACGCGCCAGCGTGGCACTTTCGGGCTTGAGCATTGCAGAGTCGTTCCGCGATGCAGGTGCTGCCGAGGGTAAGGCAACAGATATCCTGTTCTTCATCGATAATATCTTCCGTTTCACTCAGGCCGGTTCCGAGGTGTCTGCACTGCTCGGCCGTATGCCTTCCGCCGTGGGCTATCAGCCTACGCTGGCCAGCGAAATGGGTGCGATGCAGGAGCGCATCACGTCGACGAAGAACGGTTCTATCACCTCCATTCAGGCCGTTTACGTGCCTGCCGACGACTTGACCGACCCCGCGCCCGCCACGACCTTTACCCACTTGGACGCCACCACGGTGCTGAGCCGTAAGATTACGGAACTGGGTATCTATCCCGCCGTTGACCCGCTCGATTCTACGTCGCGCATTCTCGATGCCAATATTATTGGCAAGGAACACTACGACTGCGCACAGCGCGTGAAGAAGATACTTCAGAAATATAAGGAGTTGCAAGACATTATCGCCATTCTCGGTATGGACGAACTATCCGACGAAGACCGCCTCACCGTGAACCGCGCCCGCCGCGTGCAGCGCTTCCTCAGCCAGCCCTTCACCGTGGCCGAGAAATTCACGGGCGTGAAAGGCGTGATGGTACCCATTGAAGAGTGTATCCGAGGTTTCAACATGATTCTCGACGGCGAGGTGGACTACCTGCCCGAACAGGCATTCCTCAATGTGGGTACGATCGACGACGCGATTGAGAAGGGCAAGCGCCTGCTCTCCAACGCCGGCAAATAATCGCCCAAACCCAAGAACAATATGAAAGTTACAATAGTGTCGCCCGAGCGCGTCCTCTTCAAGGGCGAGGCCGACGGCGTAAAAGTGCCCGGCGAGAAAGGTCGCTTTGAAATCCTCAAAGGCCATGCGCCCATCATCTCTACGCTGGCTGCCGGCGAAGTGGTGTGCAGCGGTGCGGAGCCGTTCACCCTTGCCGTGAAAGGCGGCTTCGTAGAAGTGGCCGAAGATGTGGTTTCCGTATGCGTGGAGGCTGCGGAATGAGCACGCCGGTCAAGCACACGGGCATCGCTGCCTTGGCGTTGCTCCTTGCAGGGCCGCTGCTTCTCCTCGGCGAAACGTGGATCATGGGACGCGCCGCCTTGCAGCAGGCATTGCCCATCAGCATACTGGCAGCGGTGTTCTTTGCCACGATGCTCATCGAGCAATATGTGCTCCGCTATCTGCGGCAAACGAAAGGCGGCAAAGGCGTTACGGGGTTTTATCTCCTTTCCAAAATGCTGCGCCTCCTGCTTGCCATCGCCATGCTCCTCGTCTATGCCATCGCCATACGCACGAACATCGTCCTCTTTGCCGTCAACCTCTTTGTCTGCTACATCGTCACCGTGGTGCTCTCGAGCATCTTTTGCGTAAAAGGCGAGCAGAAAGGAAAGACCACCATACAATAATATATTGCATTGGTTGAATGAGTAAACAGCAACACCGCGCAGAAAGACAACTGAAAGTTGTCAAAAAGTTGTCCCTGTTGTCGTCATAATGAAAACGACAACACATATAATAAGTTGTCATTAGTTGTTTAAGTTGTCGTAAAAATAAAAACGACAACATAGACAACAAGAGACAACTCCAAGTCAGAAAATTATGCGCTTATTATGACGACAACAGAGACAACAGGGCGTATTTTATACGCCCACCTCGCAAGATAATTTATACACTCTGCTTTTGGCATACATTTCAGCAACCAATTCCTCCAATAGGTAAAAATATAAATGTACCAATGAAATTTTTGAGATACATCCTCCTATTCTTCATTTGCACGGCCTTTGCCCCGGCTGCCACGGCATCGGAGCAGAAAGATGAGCCGGTAGACGTGAAGGAAATCGTGCTCGGGCACATGAGCGATGCCTACGAATGGCACATCACCACGTGGAACGGGCATCATGTCTCCATTCCCCTGCCCGTAATCGTGAAAGGCGAGGAGAGCGGCTGGCACGTGTTCAGCTCCGCCCGCTTCCACCATGCGCCCGACGGCATCTACGAAGGCTTTTATCTCAACGAAGAAGCCAATGGCAAAATTTACGAACTCTTGCCCGACGGCACTTCGGTGCGTCCGTGGGACTTCTCCATCACCAAGAACGTGCTGCAAATATGGATTGCCGCTGCCCTGATGCTCGTAATCTTCATCGGTTCGGCACGCTGGTACCGCAAGCGCAAGAGCGACAGTGCCGCGCCGAAAGGCTTCGTGGGACTGATAGAGATGTTCGTGATGTCGATCAACGACGACCTCATCAAGCCCAGCGTGGGCGAGAAGCAGTACAAGCGCTTTGCGCCCTATCTCCTCACCGCCTTCTTCTTCATCTTCACCACGAACCTCCTCGGGCTGATTCCCATATTCCCCGGCGGCGCGAACGTGACGGGCAACATCAACATCACGTTCTTCCTCGCCTTGGCCACGATGCTCGTGGTGAATTTCTCGGGCAACCGCGAATATTGGAAAGAAATATTCTGGCCGCCCGTGCCTGCTTGGCTCAAAGTGCCCGTGCCGATGATGCCTGTCATCGAACTCTTCGGCATCTTCACCAAGCCTTTTGCCCTGATGGTGCGTCTCTTTGCCAATATCATGGGCGGGCACGCCATTATCCTTTCCCTCACCTGCATCATCTTCATCACCTGCCAGCTCGGCGCGCTCATCGGCACGCCGCTCACGGTGGTCAGCTTTGCGCTCATGATTTTCATGAACTGCCTCGAACTGCTCGTAGCGTTTATCCAGGCTTACGTGTTCACGATGCTCAGCGCCGTATTCATCGGATTGGCATTGCCCGAAGAGCATCATTCTTAAAAATACAATCTTAAAGCATTCAACAATAAATATTCACAACTTAAAACCAT
>JALFJC010000095.1:0-5067 GCA_022775595.1 Bacteroidales bacterium
GCCATGCGGCGCGCTGGGCGGGCGTTGCCCAAACCGCCCCTACTCAGCTTTCTCGATACGCTCAAGTTCGTGCTTGATTTTTTCGTTCGTTTCCTGCGAAACGGGCACTAAGGGCAGGCGCAGCACGTTTTCTGCCTTGCCTTGCAGGGCGAGCAGCGCCTTGATGCCGGCGGGGTTGCCTTCTGCCATCATCAGGCGGCACATCTCGGCGAGTTCGCTTTGCAGGGCGTAAGCCGTGTCGCGGTCGCCTTGCAGGGCGGCGTGCGTGAGTTGGGCAAAAAGTGCGGGCAGCGCGTTGCCCACTACGGAAATCACGCCCGTCGCGCCGCGTTCGAGCAGGTCGGCTGCAATGCCGTCGTCGCCGCAGAGCACCTCGAAGCCCTCGGGGGCGTTCTTGATGATTTCTTCCGCCTGCGCCACGTTGCCCGACGCCTCTTTCACCGCCACCACGTTGGGGCAGTCCTTAGCGATGCGCAGGGCGGTGGCAGGCGTGAGGTTCACGCCCGTGCGTCCCGGCACGTTATAGAGCACCACGGGCAGTTTCGTGCTGTCGGCTACGGCCTTGAAATGCCGGTAAAGGCCTTCCGCCGTCGGCTTGTTGTAGTAGGGGCACACAATCAGCACGCCGTCCACGAGCCCTTCGCGCTCAATGTCGCGTAGGCCGTCGATGACGTTAGCGGTGCAGTTGCCGCCCGCTCCGAGGAGCAAAGGCACGCGCCCGGCGTTGGCTTGGTGTGCGATGGAAACGATATTACGCTTTTCTTCGGCGGTGAGGCAGGGCGTTTCGGCCGTTGTGCCGAGCACGCAAAGAAAGTCTGCGCCGCCTTCAATCTGTTCATTCACGAGCTTGCCCAAGGCTTCATAATCGGGCGTGCCATCGGTTTGGAACGGCGTAACGATGGCCACTCCAAACCCTTTGAAAATATTTTTGCTAATCATACGAATGATTATATCTGTCTTAATTTACCTGCAAATTTACGCATTTCTTATATGACTGGCACGTTTTCCCATCAGTTTATGCTTGGGTAAATCTATTCAGGCTTACCGTCCGAAATAATCAGCCCGAGGTTGTAATAGTCGGAAATGGCTTGCAGGTCTTCTTTCTTTTGGTCGTTGCTGGTGTTGCTATATATATACCAGCCGTCGATTTCGTGTTGCCACACTTTTCCTGCCACAGTGGGGCGCTTCTCTTTGCCTATGAGCGGCCATTTCGCTTTTTTTCTGCCCACCTTTGCGGCTCTTTCCAGGCCTATTCTGCGCAGCACGTCAATTTCGGTGTCTATGGCGGTCTTGTTGCATACTATCGTGCCGTCGGGAAACTGCACGCGCAGGCCTTTCGTGTGGTTTGTCACGTATTTGGTCGGCTCATGCGGCTCTTGCGCCGTGGCAGGCTCGTCGCTCTTCACGGGCTTGCTCAATCTTCTCGGGCTTGCCACAATAGGCTTGGCATCAACGATTTGGCTAATCTTTGCCTTGCGCGACAAAGCCACGCTTATGGGCTCGCCGGGGCGGTATTCCACTACGAGCACCAGTTCGCGCTTGATTTGGCTAAGCGTAGGCTCAATGCTCTGCCCGATAATCGGCAAGATTTCTTCCCGGATAATGTTTTCCTCGGCTTCGTTGATTTGGCTAATCACATCATCGCTCAATTTTACTCCTATTTCTTGGGAGTTTTGAATGATGGAGTACAATTTTTCCAGTTTTGTTTCCATAACGTAAGATTGAGGTTTGCGGCTTTTCCGCCTACAAACTTACGAATTTTTTACTTTTCAAACGAATTTCTATATATGCCAGTTGGTAGGATAAAGGGGGCCTTCAAAGTTGAGGCCATGCCGAGGGGGTGGAATAAGTATTCTATCTTGGCATTTTGCTTTAAACATCACATCTATCACATACAAACATTATTCACCTATGATTTACGGTTACATTCGCGTCAGCAGCGACAAACAGACAGTTGAGAACCAACGTTTTGAGATTAACAAGTTTTGCAAACAGCATGACCTCGTGATTAACGACTGGATTGAGGAGACCATCAGCGGCACGAAGAATTACACGAAGCGGCAGTTGGGCGTACTCTTGAAGCGCGTTCACAAGGACGACATCATTATCTGCAGCGAACTTTCGCGCCTTGGCAGAAACCTCTTTATGATTATGGAGATTCTGAATATCTGCATGACGAAGGAGTGCCGCGTGTGGACGATTAAGGACAACTACCGCCTCGGCGACGACATTCAGAGCAAAGTCCTCGCCTTTGCTTTCGGCCTTTCCGCCGAAATCGAGCGCAACCTCATCAGCCAACGCACCAAAGAGGCCTTAGCACGCAAACGCGCCGAGGGCGTGGTGCTGGGACGGCCCAAAGGACGCAAAAGCGCCCCCGACAAATATAAACTCTCGGGCAAAGAAGTGCTTATTAGAGAATTACTGCAAAACGGAACGTCTATCAATTTAACTGCCAAGATTTGTAAGGTAGATAGAAATACCCTTTCGCGTTTCATAAAGTTGAAAGATTTGAGAAAAACAAATCTTTTGGAGTAGATGCTACACGCGAAACCAGCGATTTCGTTTCGCGCCAGCACTCTCTTTGTGACTTCTCCACCTCCGAGAGTTGGGTAATCCTTTCGCCCATCGAGCAAAGCATCAAACGCAAGATAGAAGCCGTCGGCACGCCGTTAAAGGATTGGGACATTAACATCTATCGCGGTGTGCTTACTGGTTGTAATGAAGCCTTTATCATTACAACGGAGAAACGCAACGAGATTTTAGGAAACTGCCAAACGGAGGAAGAACGCGAAAGAACTCAGGAACTTATACGACCTATTTTAAGAGGGAGGGATATAAAACGTTATGGGTATAATTGGGCTGGGTTGTGGCTTATCAATACCCACAATGGCATAAAAGATAAATTAGAGCGCATACATATTGAAGAATATCCTGCTGTAAAAGCTCATTTAGACCAATTTAAGCACAAATTAGAAGAAAGGAGCGACAAAGGAGACACTCCGTATAATTTGCGTAACTGCGCGTATTTGGAAGATTTTTTTCAGCAGAAAATAGTCTATCCAAATATGACTAAATATATGCCTTTTGTCTTCGATGATCAATCGTTTGTTACAAATCAAAAATGTTTCATTATTACAGGTGAGCTGGTTGCATATCTAACAGCTTTCCTTAATTCGTCATTGTTCAAATATTGTTTTAGAGATTCTTTTCCAGAACTACAAGGCGGAACCCGTGAAATGAGTAAGATTTTCTTTGATAAAATTCCCGTTGTACATGTATCCAATGAAGTCAATCAAATGTTTTCAGAATTGGTACATGATATTCAGCAGGCATACACAAAGGATAAAGCAATTCATATAGACAAACTGCTATATGATTTATACAACCTTACCGATGAAGAAAGAGAGACTATTGGATTTGTTGAAATCTCATAATATTAATTGAAATTTTAGGTCTCATGAGTAGGGGCGTTTTGCAAAACGCCCGCCGAGTGCGCAGAATGGCAAAGTTCCATTAGGCAATTATTTACCGGGCGTATGCAATACGCCCCTACTCCTAAAGGCAATATTTCTAATCTGCGAGTTTTTCAATATAATCAATTTCTTCCTCTGACAATGAATAAGATAAAAAGATTTGTTTGTCCAAACTATCAGCGAGGTTGTCAGTATAATTATGGCTTAATTCCATTGCTGAATCTGCAATTTGCCTGTCAAAAGGAATGCAAGGAAAATTTTCAAAGAATGTGTGTTTCATTCTTATTCCATTTTCACCTAACACGCCACCTCCATAGTATTGTTTAACTGCGTAAAAGAACAATTTACTATTAAGGATACCAAGCAGAAAGGGCAAATCATTTCCAACGATAATTCTACAAGTATCATTGCACAAATAATGAATGTCAGAATCATATGAAAACTGACTGCTTTGCACTATCTCTTGAAATACTATTTTCTGCTGAAAAAAATCTTCCCAATAATTAATGCTATCTTGCGTCTCAAACCATTTATAATTGGTTTTCTTGCGTGCTTTAATTTCTTCACCATTAATTAAATATTTCTTTCCTGTTTGCTCTAATCTTTCAATACCAAACGACAACAGATAAGCCTTTACAGCAGGGTATTCTTCAATGTCATAATGACGGGACGGAAAGGTTGCAATTAACCATAAATCAGCCCAATCGTATCCATACCTTTTAATATCTCTGCCGCGCAGTATAGGTCGTATAAGTTCCTCTGTCCTTTCGCGTTCTTCCTCCGTTTGGCAGTTCGCCAAAATCTCGTTGCGTTTTTCGGTTGTGATAATAAATGCCTCGTTGCAGCCGGTTTTGATACCATAGTTTATTTGAATGTCCCAATCTTTTAACGGCGTGCCGACGGCTTCTATCTTGCGCTTGATGCTTTGCTCGATGGGCGAAAGGATTACCCAGCTCTCGGAGGTGGAGAAGTCGCAAACGGAGTGCTGGCGCAACACTAAATCGCTCAAAAAACTTAGACAGTTTTTGTTCTGTTTTCCAGCAACGACGGAAATCGTTTTGTGCTTGTTCTCCGACTTTGAAAAGAGAAGAATGTTTGTGTCTACCGTTGCGCTTTCAAATATCTTCAAACCGGCGAAGTCGAGAAGCAGCTTCGGGTCGGTCTTTTGTGCGAAAAAGGCTCTTGTCTTCTCGCCGTAGCCGGCGCGCATCCATTTGTTGGACGTGATGAAGCACAGGTGTCCGCCTTGTTTCAAGAGTTGACAGCCGCGTTCGTAGAAAAGGCAATAGATGTCGCCCGTGCGGGCAAAGGTTTCATAGCCGCAGCGTTCGTAGAGCTTTGCAAGGCTGCCGCCGTTGTCTTGGAGTTGAATGTAAGGCGGGTTGCCGATAACGATGTCAAAGCCGCCCGTGCCGTCAGGGCGATTGAGTACATCGGCAAACCACGTGTGCCAAAGGAAGAAATGCGGATTGGCTTGCAGGTCGATGTGGGATAAGTCTACGCTGATGCCGCTCTCTTGCAGTTGCTGCAACACGTTCGCCTTGATACGCGCCAGCAGCGACTGCTTGGCGGCGTGGTTGTCCTCACTATAATA
>JALFJC010000126.1:0-11366 GCA_022775595.1 Bacteroidales bacterium
ATTTTCTTCGGCAGACAGGAATCTTTTAGAAAGGCATTGTAATCGATTATGTTTGCGCTTAGTTTCGATATTTCAGTATCAGATTTGAAAGAATTTTATGGAGAGCCCTACAACAAGGCTTACTATGAAATTAAGAACCTACTCAAAAAAGATGGATTTGAGTGGATTCAAGGAAGTACATACCTAACCCACAGCAACGACCTATCGAATGTTGTTAGAGCAATAATGCACTTAAAAGGTATCAGTTGGTTTAAGAACTCTGTAAGAGATATTCGAGGTTTTCGCGTTGAAGATTGGTCTGATTTCACAGAACTGATAAAAGAGAGTTAGAGTTCGGAAAATTGTATACGCTACAATATTTAGTTGGAAATAGTGCTTCTGCCGCTTCTTTTTCTCCCAAAAACCACTTTTATCAGCAAAAAAGCGGGCAATGCCTTTGCCAATTCAAAACAAAAGCATAATTTTGCACCGCAAAACGGCGGAAACGCCTACATAAATGCGGCGCGATAGCTCAGCTGGTTAGAGCGCATGATTCATAATCATGAGGTCCCTGGTTCAATCCCTGGTCGCGCTACAAACAAACCGCCCCGACAAGCAAATGCCTGTCGGGGCGATTGTTTTATGGTTATTTTTTGCGCACGCTTTGCAAATAATCGGGCAAAGAAAGGTTTTCGTAACGCTCGAAACAGCCGGCGGCTGTCTTGAGCGTGCGGAAGCCCACGCGGTCCACCTGCCGCAGGTCGGTGATTGTGCCCTCGTCTATCATTTTGCGCAGCTCCGCCACACGGTAACGGCTGATGTATTCGTGTACATCGTTGTAACCCTGCGAGCGCAGGCATTGCAGCACGAGGTGGCGGTTGAAGCCGGAGAGGCGGCAAAGTTTATCGCGCGTAAAAAGCACATCGGTGAAGGGCTTCTCCTTTTGCATGAGATATTCCAACGCCTCGAAACGCACAAAGTTGGCGCGGTTGAAGTCGTCTGTCTCGGAGATCGTGAGTTCTGCCTCCGTGGGCGGCGTTTCTATCTCGCGGATAACGGGATAGGACATTGAGTCGAGCACGGGGCGCATGATTCTAAAGAAGAGAAACATATTCACCGTGGTGAAAAGCAGGATATAAACCGTCAGCCCGATGAGGTTGAAATTGAGCGTGAGGATTACAAAGAATACGCTCACGATGCCCAACGCCGCGCCGTAGGCAATGAGATCGCGCGGCAACTCGAACCGGCGCATCAGGCGGTGGGGCAAGAAAAAGATGTTGGCGATGTAGTAGCCCGAAAGTCCCAAGGCGGCGAAGCGCAGCAGAATGTCACCGCTGAGGAGGTATTGCCCCACATCGCTCAGTTCGTACACGCGGGCAAAGCCGCTGCCGAGTAGCGCACCCAATATATATATAAATATGAGTGCCAACGCCGGCGCGGCGTATTTCCACATTCTGCCCCATTGCAGGTAGCCCGGCATGCACAGCCCCAAGGGATAGATACTTTGCAGGTAGGAGCAGGCGAGCAGGTAGATGAGCAAAGCGGGATGGAGAAAGCCCAAAGAAGGGATTTCGCGGGTGAAGACGAAGAAGAGCGCGCCGCAATACATCAGGCAGATAAGGAGCATGATCCATGCCTGTGACAGATAGTTGACGCTGCGCCGAGCAAAGCGGAACATCACAAGGCTCATCATCAGGTGAGCCGTGGCGGCAAACTCTATGGTAACGATTGTAAGGGTGTGCATCGGGAGGAATGAGCGTTAGATTAGAAGCAAATTTATTAAAATCTTTTTTTCTTATAAGAAAGTTGTAGGAAATTTATTAGTACTTTTGCAAAAGTTTTGACTAATAGGTAGAATGGACAGCAAAGTCTTCACGATAGATATTGATGAAATAGTGCGCGGCAAGGCGGGCGCAAAGGCGCGGTTCGTGCCGCGCTTCGTGCTGTCGTGGCTCAAGCGCATCATCCATCAGGACGAGGTGAACGAGTTCATTCTCGGCGAGGGCGACAAGCAGGGCATGCCGTGGCTGGACGACTGCATGGAATATCTCGGCACGAAGTTCAACGTGAGTGGGCTTGAAAACCTGCCTGACGACAGCGACGGCCGCCTGTTCACCTTTGTCTCCAACCACCCGCTCGGCGGGCCCGACGGCGTGGCACTCGGCCATTTGCTGGGACACCGCTACGACGGGCGCATCAAATATCTCGTAAACGACCTCTTGATGAACCTGCACGGCCTTGCGCCGTTCTTCGTGCCTATCAACAAGACGGGTAAGCAAAGCCGCAACTTCCCGCAACTGGTGGAGGCGGTGTTCAACAGCCCGAACCATATCATCATGTTCCCCGCCGGGCTTTGCTCGCGCCGCATCAACGGACAAATCCACGACCTGCCCTGGCAAAAGACATTCATCACGAAGAGCGTGGAGACGCGGCGCGACATCGTGCCGATACGCTTCGACGGGCGCAACTCGGATTTCTTCTACCGTATCGCAAACGTAGGCAAGCGGTTGGGACTGAAATTCAACATCGCCATGCTCTATCTTGTGGACGAACTTTACAAGAACCGCGGCAAAACGTTCGACGTAACGATTGGCAAACCTATCCCCTACTCTACTTTCGACAAAAGCCGCAAGCCGCAGGAATGGGCGGCGTACGTTGAAGACATTGTTTATAAGTTATAGTAAACGAGTTGACGAGTAGACAAGTAAACGAGTAGCAAACAGAACAGTAAAAAAAGCCCTTTATATATGCTCCCTATAATTGCTCCCATAGACCGCGACTTGCTGGCGGCAGAGCTAACGCCCGAGCGGCGGTTGCGTGCCACCAATAAGGCAGGCAACGAAATCTATGTGTTCAAAGCCGACGAAGCCCCCAACGCCATGCGCGAAGTGGGACGCTTGCGCGAAATAGCCTTCCGCGCAGCCGGCGGCGGAACGGGAAAGGACTGCGACATCGACGAGTTCGACGGCGGCGAAACGCCTTACTACCAGTTGATTGTTTGGAGTCCCGAGGACCGCCAAATCTTGGGCGGCTACCGCTTCCTGCCGGGCAAGGAGATGAAACTCAACGCCGAGGGACAGCCCATGCTCGCCACGACGCACATGTTTCACTTCTCGCAGGAGTTTATCGATACCTACCTGCGCGACACGGTGGAGCTGGGCCGCTCGTTCGTGACGCTCGAATACCAGAGCACGCGCCTTTTGAGCAAGGGACTCTTCGCGCTCGACAACCTTTGGGACGGCCTCGGCGCACTCACGGTGGTCATTCCGGGACTAAAATACTTTTTCGGCAAGATGACGATGTACCCGTCGTTCAACCCTCCCGCCCGCGACATGATTCTCTATTTTCTCAAAAAGCACTTCGGCGACAAGGACGGGTTGGTAACGCCGCTCACGCCGCTGACCATCGACACGCCGGAGGAGGAGTTGCAGGCCATTTTCGTGGAAGATGACTTCAAGAGTGACTACCGCATTCTCAACACGGGCGTGCGCCGCCTCGGCTTCAACATTCCGCCGCTGGTGAACGCCTATATGGGCCTCAGCCCCACGATGCGCGTGTTCGGCACGGCCGTGAACCACGAGTTCGGCAACGTGGAGGAGACGGGCATCCTGATTGCCGTGAACGAGATTTTGGAAGAAAAGCGCATGCGCCACATCGACACCTTCGCTACGGAGCACCCCGAAAGCATGGAGTTTTTCGCCGATCTGTTCCAAAAGAACGGCGAGTAGCGGCGGCTTCTGATTTTCTGAATTTTCAATATAATATTATATGTATAGAACTAAGACTTGCGGAGAACTCCGTATAAATAATGTCGGCGAGACCGTAACGCTTGCCGGCTGGGTGCAGCGCGTGCGCAAGATGGGCGGCATGACGTTTGTCGACCTGCGCGACCGCTACGGCATCACGCAACTCGTGTTTAACGAAGAGACCAACGCCGAACTTTGCGCACAGGCCAACAAACTGGGGCGCGAATACGTCATCCAAGTGGTGGGCACCGTAGGCGAGCGCTACTCTAAGAACGACAAGATGCCGACGGGCGACATTGAAATAACTGTAACCACGCTCACCGTGCTCAACGCCTCCGACGTGCCACCCTTCACCATCGAAGAAAACACCGACGGCGGCGACGAGCTGCGCATGAAGTACCGCTATCTCGACCTGCGCCGCGAAGTGGTGCGCCGCAACTTGGAACTGCGCCATAAGTTCTGCCTTGCCGTGCGCCATTTCCTTGATGAAAAAGGCTTTCTCGAAATTGAAACGCCGGTGCTCGTAGGCTCTACGCCGGAAGGTGCGCGCGACTTCATCGTCCCCTCGCGCATGAACCCGGGCCAGTTCTACGCCCTGCCGCAGAGCCCGCAGACGCTCAAGCAGCTGCTCATGGTGGCAGGCATGGACCGCTATTTCCAAATCGTGAAATGCTTCCGCGACGAAGACCTCCGCGCTGACCGCCAGCCGGAGTTCACGCAGATTGACTGTGAAATGAGTTTTGTGGAGCAGGACGATATTATCAACACCTTTGAGGAAATGGCCAAGTATCTCTTCAAAGAGGTGCGCGGCTACGACCTCGGCGATGCGCCTTTCCTGCGCCTGCCTTGGCACGAAGCGATGCGCCGCTTCGGCAGCGACAAGCCCGACATGCGCTTCGGCATGGAGTTCATCGAGGTGATGGACGTGCTGAAAGGCACTGGCGAGTTCGGCGTGTTCAACGAGGCAGCCTACATCGGCGCGATTGTGGCCGAGGGCTGCGCTTCCTATACGCGCAAGCAGTTGGACGAACTGACTAACTTTGTGAAGTCGCCGCAAATCGGCGCGAAGGGCCTTGTTTACGCCCGCGTTGATGAGCAAGGCAATGTGAAGAGCTCCGTAGATAAGTTCTACGCACCCGAGGTGATGCAGCGCCTCAAAGAGTTCACCGGTGCAAAGCCCGGCGACCTTATCCTGATGATTTCGGGTCCCGACGCCATGAAGGCGCGTAAGCAGCTCTGCGAATTGCGCCTTGAAATGGGCAGCCGCCTCGGCCTGCGCGACAAGAACAAGTTTGCCCTGCTTTGGGTGGTCGACTTCCCGATGTTCGAGTGGAGCGAAGAAGAAGGCCGCCTCATGGCGATGCACCACCCGTTCACCTCGCCCAAACCCTGCGACATACCGAAACTCGACACCGACCCCGCCTCCGTGCTCGCCGATGCCTACGACATGGTGTGCAACGGCGTGGAAGTGGGCGGCGGCAGCATCCGTATCCACGATGCGGAGTTGCAGGCTAAGATATTCAAGACCTTAGGTTTCACGCCCGAGCGTGCCAAGGAGCAGTTCGGCTTCTTGATGAATGCCTTTAAGTACGGTGCACCGCCCCACGGCGGTTTGGCTTACGGCCTAGACCGCTGGGTTTCGCTCTTCGCCGGCCTCGACAGCATTCGCGACTGCATCGCTTTCCCGAAGAACAACTCCGGCCGCGACGTGATGCTCGACGCGCCCTCTTTCGTGGACCAGAAACAGCTCGACGAGCTGATGCTGGACATTGTGAAAGAATAAGTTATTAACAACCCCGTAAACGAGAAGAAAAGCAGACGAGTTTACTGCTTCTGCAATGAACCGCTTTATCCTCCATTCCGCTTATCAGCCCACGGGCGACCAGCCCGAAGCCATACAGCAACTTGTAGCAGGTGCGTCGTCCGGCGCACCTGCTCAAGTGTTGCAGGGCGTTACCGGGTCGGGCAAGACGTTTACCATTGCCAACGTCATCGCACAGCTGAACAAGCCCACGCTCGTGCTTAGCCACAACAAGACGCTCGCGGCACAGCTATACAGCGAGTTCAAGGGTTTTTTCCCCGAGAATGCGGTGGAGTATTACGTTTCTTACTACGATTACTATCAGCCCGAAGCCTATATCGCTTCCACGGATACTTATATCGAGAAAGACCTTGCCATCAACGAGGACATCGACAAACTGCGCCTCGCCGCTACCTCTGCCCTGCTCTCGGGCCGCAAGGACGTGGTGGTTGTTTCGTCCGTCTCGTGCATTTACGGCATGGGCAATCCCTCTGCTTTCTACGAAAACGTCATCGAACTGAAAATAGGGCGGCAACTGAGCCTCAACGAACTCCTGCGCCGCCTTGTGGCCAGCCTCTATTCGCGCAACGACGTTGCGCCCTCGGCGGGCAACTTCCGCGTCAAGGGCGACAGCGTGGATATTTACCTTGCTTATGCCGACGACATTATCCGCGTCACTTACTGGGGCGACGAAATCGACGGCATTGAGGAGATAGATGCCGAGAGCGGCGCGCGCATCGATGTTTTTGAGGAATATAAGATTTATCCCGCCAATCTTTTCCTTACTTCTAAAGATACCCAGGAACTTGCCATACGGCAAATTCAAGACGACCTCGTGGCGCAAATCACCGACTTCGAGGCCTGCGGCAAGACGCTCGAAGCAAAACGGCTGAAAGAGCGCGTGGAGTACGACATCGAAATGATACGCGAGCTGGGACATTGCAGCGGCATTGAGAACTACTCGCGCTACTTCGACGGACGCTCGCCGGGCACGCGCCCCTATTGCCTCCTGGACTTCTTCCCCGAGGACTTTCTGATCGTCATCGACGAGAGCCACGTGAGCGTGCCGCAGATACGCGCCATGTACGGCGGCGACCGCTCGCGCAAGGAGTCGCTCGTGAACTATGGTTTCCGCTTGCCCGCCGCCTTGGACAACCGCCCGCTCACCTTCGACGAGTTCCACGAGATGGCCAAGCAAGTTATTTATATCAGCGCCACGCCCGCCGATTACGAACTGCAAGAAAGCGAAGGCGTGGTAGTGGAACAGGTGATCCGTCCCACGGGACTGCTCGACCCGCCCATAGAGGTGCGCCCCACCGACCACCCCGTTGACGACCTGATGGAAGAAATCGCGAAAGCCTGCGAGGCAGACGAGCGCGTTTTGGTAACGACCCTGACCAAGCGCATGGCGGAAGAACTGACGGACTATCTTTTGAGGAACGGCATCTCCACGGCCTATATCCACAGCGACGTGGACACTTTGGAGCGTGTGCAGATTATGGAAGACCTGCGCCGGGGCATTTACAGCGTGCTTGTGGGCGTGAACCTTCTGCGCGAGGGTTTGGATTTGCCCGAGGTGGCTCTTGTGGCGGTGCTCGATGCCGACAAGGAGGGCTTCCTGCGCTCTGCCCGCTCGCTCACGCAAACGGCGGGACGCGCCGCCCGCAACGTGAACGGCCGCGTCATCTTCTACGCCAAGCAAATAACGCCGTCCATGCAGCAAACCATCGACGAAACGGAGCGCCGCCGCATGAAGCAGCTGGCCTATAACGCCGCCCACGGCATCACGCCGCAGCAAATCAAGAAGTCGCTCGACAGCGCGTCCGACCTTACCTCTCTGCGCAAGCCCTCCGCTGCCAGCATGCAGACGCAGGCACAGCACGGTGCGGCCGTATCGGTAAATCCCTACGCCCTACCCTCGGGCACCAAGTACACGGCAGCCGCAGAGGCGGAAGCCGCTTACGGCAAAAACAAGAAAAACGCTGCTGCGGAAACTCCGCAACAGCGCATCGAGCGTTTGCAAAAAGAGATGAAAGCCGCCGCCGCACGCTTCGATTTTATACTGGCGGCGCAGCTTAGAGATGAGATGATAAGATTATGTAAAGAGATTGAAGAATAATACCTCCTACCTCCACACCACCACAAGGCTGTCAGCCTTAATGCGGGCCTTGAGGAAATCGGTGAGGCGGGTTTGCTGGTCGGCGGGCAAGGCTTTCGCTTTTTTCTTCATGCCCAGCATGGCCAGCACGTAACGCTTTGAGGCGATTGTATCGGTGCGCGCCTCCACCACGTTGGCAAGACTCAGCGACTCTATCTGCGGAAAGAGGGCCGTGAGTTCCTGTCCCATTTCTCCCGAAAGGTTTTCATAGCGCGTATAAGCGTCCAGCCGCTGATGCAGGTCGTTGGCGCGGGCCGTTTCCGCCGCCAGCTGCTTGCGCTCCTCGCTTATGCCCGAACGCGAGGCCGTGAGTTTGTTGAGCAGCATCAAGGCACTGTCGCTTTGCTCGCCTTGAATGATATTGAGCCCATAAGCCTTGAGTCCGTAATCCTCCATGCGCCGCTTCGCCTCTGCTATTCGCGCCGCCGGTATCTCGCGCCCCACGGCCACCACGCTAAGCAGGAGACTGTCCTTGTTTACCTCGTTTGAAATGATTTGCGTGCCTGTTTGCGAAAGTTCCTTTTTCACGAAGCGGTTCACATTGTTTTCAAAAATACTCTTGCGAACGATGCCCACGGTCATAAAGAGCGAGGGAAGCACCGTGAGCAGCGCCAGCGAGAGCACCACGCGCCGCGTCTTTCGCTCCAAGGTCTGCGTGCCGAGTCGCTTGCGGTGGAAATGCAGCAGGCGCGTGCCCACATAGGTGGAGAGGCTAATGAACACAGTGTTGATGAAAAAGAGATAGAACGCGCCGAGGAAGTAGAGGATATGCCCCGTGGCTAATCCGTAGCCCGCCGTGCAGAGGGGCGGCATAAGGGCCGTGGCGATGGCCACGCCGGGAATAACGTTGCTCTTGCCTTTCGTGCAGAGGGCGATAAAGCCTGCCGCGCCGCCGCAGGTGGCAATCAGCACGTCGTAGATGGTAGGCGTGGTACGCGCCAGGAGTTCCGACTGCGCATCGCTCAGGGGCGTGATGAGAAAGTAGACCATCGCCGTCAGCACGCTGATGAGCGTAGCCACGCCGAAGTTGCGCCCCGAGCGTTTCAGGAGTTCGAGGTCTCCGATGCCCACTGCCAGTCCCATGCCGATAATCGGCCCCATGAGGGGCGACACGAGCATCGCGCCGATAATCACCGCCGTGGAATTGACGTTCAGACCGAGCGATGCGATAAAGATGGCGAAAATCAGCACCCACAGCGTGGAGCCCCGGAAGCTCACGCCCTCGCTGATTTCCCTGATGATTTCTTCTTCGTTCTCGACGGAGAACTTGAAAAACGCTTTGGCTCGCGTCCACAATAGTTCAAACTTTGGCATATCCTATGATATTTATTGGGTTGTGCCGCAAATTTAGGACTTTGCCCTAAGACTTTCCAATTTTTCAGGCAGTTATTTTTTGCGCTCTGCGCAGACATTTTTCCCTTTTTCCTTGATATTTTTTCCTTTCCTAAAGAGATTTTTTGTTACAAACTTTGTAACATGTATTACAAACTTTGTAATATGTGTTAGAAACTTTGTAACAAGCGTTACAAAGTTTGTAACAAACTTTTTCTTACGTGATAGTAAAAAATATCAGGGAGCAACGAAAAATTTTCAAGGGCTTAGGAAAAAATATATCCGAGAAAATACGACCTTTGCAGGGCACATAAATACATTTCATACATGAAAATCTTACGCACCGACTGGCTGAAAACGCCGACGGCACAGGAAACGCTGATTTACTTAGGGCTGTGGCTCTGCGTCTTCGTCCTGCCGCTGTTTCTGCTCTCCGAAAGTTTCAAATTCGACGAGGTGCTGCGCTTCTGGATCGACCTCGGCGGACTTTGCGTCTTCTTCATCATTCACAACTACTTCGTAGCGCCGCTCCTCGTGTACAAGAAACGGCCGAAGGCCTACATCGTCCTCGCCCTAGCGCTGCTGCTGTCTGCCGAGATACTGCATTCCAGATTCTTAGGCCCTATTATTTACGACCACCCCGGGCGCATCAATCGCCACGAAGGCAAAATGCCGCCGCCCAAAAGCATGGCGCCGTGGCCGCCTATGGCCGAAATGGCACCGCCTGCCGAAGAACACCCCGACATGCAGAACGCACCTGCCCCGAAGCACGGCAAGATGCACCGCCACCCGAGGCACGGCAAGCCGGACACGGGACCGATGCTCTTCGGGCCGCGCGAAATCTTCACCTTTATCTATATGATATTGCTGATGGGCATTAACCTCGCCGTGAAGCTGTACATCGGAACGCAAAGGGAGCGCGGACGGGTGGCGGAACTGGAAAAGGAGATGCTCGAGCAGCAACTCACGTATCTGCGTTTCCAAATCAATCCGCACTTTTTTATGAACACGCTCAACAATATCTTCGCGCTCGTGGACATCGACCCCGAGGGCGCGAAGACTTCATTGCTGCAACTCTCTAAGATGATGCGCTACGCCTTGTACGAAAGCACGGGGCGCACCGTACCGCTGCGGCTGGAATTGGAGAGTGTGCATCACTATCTCGACCTGATGCGACTGCGTTATACGGACAACGTGCGCATCGACGTGGAACTGCCCGACCCCTTGCCCGAGGTTGTCATTCCACCGCTCATTCTCGTCACGTTTCTCGAAAATGCCTTTAAGCACGGCATCAGTTTCAGCAAGCCCTCGTTCGTGCATTTTAAGTTGGAAGCCGACGACCGCAACCTCATCTTCCGCTTCACCAACAGCGTGGGGGCTGCCACGCAGGAAGAAAAGGGCGGCATAGGACTCGACAATGTGTGCAAGCGCCTCGACCTGATTTATGGCAAGGACTACTCGCTCGTTACGGAGAGCGACGAGGATGTGTACCGGCTGACGCTGACGCTGCCGAAATGATTTTTATACCCAAACACGATTAAGGTGGGTTTTAGTCCACGATTTTTTTGTCCACGAATTTCACTAATTTACACTAATCTCTTTCAACGGGTAGAATAGCGACCGTCGGTCGCACTAATCTCACGAATTTTCGCGCAAGCGAGCGCAGAGCGGATATATATGACTCATGCCATAGGAACAGGCTGGAGAATGCGCTTGAGATGAACGCGCCGCTCATGAAGGGATACTATCTCAAGGAGTCACTCCGAGAGATATGGATGCAGGTGACGAAAGAACAGGCGCAGCAAGTACTCATGAACTGGGTAGAGCAGGCACAGGACTCAAAGGTGCCATTGCTGCAGAAATTTGCCATGACATTGATGGCACATCGCAGCGGCATACTTTCCTGGTACGACCATCATATCTCTACAGGGAAACTGGAAGGGATAAACAACAAAATCAAAACAATGAAGAGACAAGCATATGGATATAGAGACGAGAAGTTCTTTGAACTCAAAATCCTTTCTCTACACGATAAGACCTATGCATTTGTCGGATGAACCTTATTTTTCAATAAATTTTAAACAACTTCTAAGGATAAATTTTCCACAAAAGTAGGCAAAATCCATGAGAAGCCAATTATTTACTTGAAAATCCTCATTTATTAGGATTGATTATGTCGGGAAATACATGTTATTTTGCATAGGAAAATTAGACTTGAGAAATGTTAAGACAAACCTATCTATTCATTATATTATCGGTATTGGGCATGCAGGTGGCTTGGAGTCAACAAGTCGCCCAGGTAGATACGTTCTTCATGCGGAATGTACAGATGAACGAGGTGGTCATCCAG
>JALFJC010000129.1:0-3457 GCA_022775595.1 Bacteroidales bacterium
CTCGACTACGACGGCGAGGGGCGCAATCTGCGGCATATCTATACGGTGGAAGACTGACTTCTTTTTAGGAAACGAGGAAAATGAGTTTTGTTGAATCGACAACAAAGACAACAATAAACAACTCTTAAACTCTGAAAACGCACACGCTTAATACGACGACAACAAAGACAACGGGGCGTATTTTATACGCCCGCCTCGCATGCTGAAAGACAACTGTAAGTTGTCTAAAGTTGTCCCTGTTGTCGTCATAATAAAACAGCAATGCAGATAACAAGTTGTCTAAAGTTGTCTAAGTTGTCGGAAAATAAAAATCTCGTCTACTAACCCTTGAACTCTATACATTATTATATATATACATGAAAAATCTCGTTATATTCGGTGCCCCCGGTTCGGGCAAAGGCACTCAGAGCGACTTGCTCGTGGCTAAATACGGTTTCCGCCATATCTCTACCGGCGATGTGCTGCGCGCCGAAATCAAGCAAGGCACGGAGTTGGGACGCACGGCGCAGCAGTTTATCGACAAAGGGCAACTCATTCCCGATGAACTGATGATAGAAATCCTCGCCAACGTTTATGACAGCCTTTGCCCCTGCGAAGGCGTTATTTTCGACGGTTTCCCCCGCACCATTCCGCAGGCCGAAGCCCTCAAAAAGATGCTTGCCGAACGCGGCACGGAGGTAAGTGCCGTGCTTCAACTGGAAGTGCCCGAGGAGATGCTTACCGAGCGCCTGCTCAACCGTGGCAAGACTTCCGGCCGCGCAGACGACAACGCCGAAACCATTCGCAAGCGCCTCGAAGTGTACCACTCGCAAACCGCACCCCTTGCCGCCTGGTATGCCGCCGAAGGAAAACTCCACGCCATCAAGGGCTACGGCGCACTCGAAGAAATCAACGCCGCGTTGTGCGGGGTGATTGATAATGTGTGAAGAAATACATTTCATATATTAGTAAACGAGTAGACAAGTAAACGAGTAGACGAGACAGATGTGTCTTGCTAATGATATTTTACATGAGAAACTTGTCTTGTTTACTTGTCTACTCGTTTACTTGTTTACTTAAATCTCCCTTTAATGGCTGAAAGTAATTTCGTAGACTACGTCAAGATATTCTGCCGCTCCGGCAAGGGCGGCCGCGGCTCTATCCACCTGCACCGCGCCAAGTACCAGCCCAACGGCGGGCCCGACGGCGGCGACGGCGGACGCGGCGGTAACGTGTACCTGCGTGGCAACCATAACTTCTGGACCTTGCTCCACCTGCGCTACGAGCGGCACGTCTTTGCCGGCAACGGCGGCAACGGCGGCAAATGCTGCTCACACGGTTCGGACGGCGAGGACAAATACATCGACGTGCCGCCCGGCACCGTGGCCTACGATGCCGAGACGGGCAAGTACCTCTGCGACGTGTGCGAGGACGGGCAAGTGGTGATGCTACTTAAAGGAGGACGCGGAGGGTTGGGCAACTGGCAGTTCCGCACCGCTACCAACCAAACGCCGCGCTACGCACAACCCGGCGAACCGATGCAAGAGCTGATGGTCATCCTCGAACTCAAACTGCTCGCCGACGTAGGCCTCGTGGGCTTCCCCAACGCGGGCAAGTCCACGCTCGTGTCGGCGCTTTCGTCCGCCCGCCCAAAAATAGCCGACTATCCCTTCACCACGCTCGAGCCGAGCCTCGGCATTGTGAGCTACCGCGACGGCAAGTCGTTCGTCATGGCCGACATTCCCGGCATCATCGAAGGTGCTGGCGAGGGGCGCGGCCTCGGTCTGCGCTTCCTGCGCCACATTGAGCGCAACTCCCTGCTGCTCTTCATGATACCCGGTGATACGGATAATATAGCAAAGGAATACGAAATTCTCGTGGGCGAGTTGCGTAAGTTCAATCCCGCCATTCTCGACAAGCACCGCATTCTCGCCATCACCAAGGCAGACCTGCTCGACGAGGAACTCATGGACATGCTGCGCGCCGAACTGCCGCAAGACCTGCCCACCTGCTTCATCAGCTCCGTTACGGGCTACGGTCTCACCGAACTGAAAGACCTGCTCTGGACGGAACTCAACAGCGAGAGCAACAAATTGCAAACGATGCTCGAGGGCGGTTCTATCGTGCACCGTGACCGCGAGGCAGCCACCTTTAACGCCGACTTTGCCGACTGGCAAGACGACATCGAGGTTGCAGAAGATGACGACGATTTGGAAGAACTCGACGTTTACGACCTGGAAGATCTTGAGGAAGTGAACTAAGCAACCATACAATATTATATATAAGGAGATGCCAGAGCATCTCCTTATCATTTTTATCCCCGCAGGTGTCGCTTTAATCCTATTCAAAATAAAAAGAAATGCAATTATCTTAGCAGATATTGCGCAGTTTGCTTTTTTCTGTTTATATTTGCAAAGAGTTTATTGCGTTAAAGTGGGCAATAAGTTCTTTATACAAAAACATCTTTCATAATTTAATCGTGTTAGGAATGCGCTTAGCGCGCGTTTACTTCCTAAAACTCTAACAAAATCAAAGCATTATGATGCCTGATACAGAAAGAAACAGCTTGGGTCAGCAAGAAGAGGAACAAGGCATGAGTCTTGAAGAATACGGACTACTATTCCTTTCGCGCTGGTATTATTTTGTAGCGGCGGTGATCATCGCAATGACAATTGCGGTGTTCAAAATCCTAACAACTACGCCCGTTTATCAGCGCAACGCCTCGGTACTTATTAAAGACAACGACCAAAAGTCGTCTGGCACAATGCAGGAAATTGCCAATCTTGGTATTATTTCTTCAAACACTAACATCAACAACGAAATCCTCACTATCAGTGCGCCCGTGCTGATGCAGGAGGCCACGAAGCGCCTCGGCCTTGACCTGCAAATCTCCATAAAGGAAGGTTTGCACACGCTGCCACTCTATAATGATGCGCCCGTGTCTGTTGTGCTCGACAAGCGTGAAACCGCCCAGCCCTTTACCTTTAAGATAAAGGTTGACGAGGATAAAAGCCTTATAATCCATGATTTCACGATTTTTGCAGAAGAAGAGATACACGTCAAAGATATTAAGGCGCGCATCGGGCAAACTGTGAAAACGCCTGTGGGCAATCTGCGCATCGACGAAACGCCCGTGGGCTTGCAGGACTTCCTTGGCGAAGAAATCACCGTGACAAAATATCCGTACAACGCCGTTGCCGCCCGATATGTAGGCAGGCTGTCGGTGGCATTGGCCGACAAAGAGTCCACTATCCTCAATCTGAGCATCAACGACGAAGTGCCGGCGCGCGCCGACGACCTTCTTGTTACGCTCGTCGAGGTATACAACGAGCACTGGATGCACGACAAGAACCTGATTGCCGAAAGCACGTCCGAGTTTATCACCGAGCGACTGAACACGCTGTCTAAGGAATTGGGCGACGTAGACCAGAAGATTTCAGACTACAAGAGCAGCAACCTCATGCCCAACCTCCAAGAG
>JALFJC010000150.1:0-5702 GCA_022775595.1 Bacteroidales bacterium
TATAACCCAAAAGAGGGTGTGCCAAAATCGGCACACCCTCTTTTGGGCTTAACGAAAACGCTTATCCCAATTCTTCCAACGCTTCCATTGCCTCCGCCCAAGCTGTTTCGGCGGCTTCGAGCTGTTCTTTCGTATCGGCATATTCAGCGAAGAGGGCGGTTTCGGCAGCACCCTCGGGCGTGGAAAGGCGGGCTTCGAGGGCAGCCTTGCGCTCTTCGAGGCGCGTCACGGCCGCCTCACATTCCGCCACGGCTTTCTCGGCCTTGCGCACACGCCGCGCCTTTTCCTTCTGCTGCTCATAGGTAAGCCTGCCCTCCCCTGCTTCCTTTGGCGAGGCATCGGGCGCGGCAGGATTGGGACGAGCGGGCTGGAGATGCAGTTCGTCGAGGCTTTCCATATCTTTCTTTTGCAGATAGTCGTAGATGCCGCCGAGATGCTCGCGCACCTTGCCGCCGCCAAACTCGTACACCTTCGTGACCAGGCCGTCGAGGAAGTCGCGGTCGTGGCTCACGAGAATCACCGTGCCGTCGAACTCGCGGATGGCTTCTTTCAGCACGTCCTTGGTGCGCATGTCGAGGTGGTTGGTCGGTTCGTCGAGTATCAGCAGATTGACGGGCTCGAGCAGGAGCTTTATCATGGCGAGGCGACTGCGCTCGCCGCCGCTGAGCACCTTGACTTTCTTTTCGGAGGCTTCGCCGCCAAACATGAACGCGCCGAGGATGTCGCGGATTTTCAGGCGCACGTCGCCCACCGCCACGCGGTCGATGGTGTCGAACACGGTGAGGCTTTCGTCCAAAAGCTGCGCCTGATTTTGCGCATAGTAGCCTATCTGTACGCCGTGGGCAATGGTGAGCGTGCCGGCAAAGGGTATCTCGCCCATGATGCACTTGACGAGCGTGGACTTACCCTCGCCGTTCTTTCCCACGAATGCCACTTTCTCGCCGCGCTTGATGCGCAGGTTTACGTCGGAGAACACGCAGTGCTCCCCGTAGTCCTTGCGCACGTCCTCGCACACCACGGGGAAATCGCCGGAGCGCGAGCAGGGCGGGAATTTGAGGCGCAGGGCGGAGTTGTCCACCTCGTCAATCTCGATGGGGACCATCTTCTCGAGTTGCTTGATGCGGCTCTGCACCTGCACGGCCTTGGTGGGCTTGTAGCGGAAACGCTCTATGAAATCCTTGATATCGGCAATCTCTTTCTGCTGGTTCTGATAGGCGCGGAGCTGATGTTCGCGGCGTTCTGCGCGGAGGCGCACAAACTCGTTGTAGGTCACCTTATAGTCCACGATTTCGCCGCAGGAAATCTCCATGGTGCGGTTAGTCACGTTGTTGATAAAGGCGCGGTCGTGGCTCACGAGCACCACGGCGCTGCCGCTGCGTGCGAGGAAGTTTTCGAGCCAACGTATGCTCTCTATGTCGAGGTGGTTGGTCGGCTCGTCGAGCAGAAGCACGTCGGGGCGGCGCAGCAGGAGCTTTGCCAGTTCGATGCGCATGCGCCAGCCGCCGGAGAACTCGCGCGTGGGGCGGTCGAAGTCGGTACGGCTGAAGCCGAGACCTTGCAGCGTGCGCTCCATTTCGGCGCGGTAGTTGGCGCCGCCCATGAGTTGGAAGCGTTCGTTCTCGTGGGAGAACTCTTCCACGAGTTGCAGGTATTCCTCGCTTTCGTAGTCGGTGCGTCCCAGGAGTTGCTTATTAAGGTGGTCGAGGTGCTCCTGCATCTCATTGACGTGGTCGAACGCCTTTTCGGCTTCTTCAATCACGGTGTGCTCGTCGGCAATCACCATCACCTGGGGCAGATAGCCCACGGTAATGTCGCGCTGACGGATGAGCGTGCCGGAGGTTGGCTCTTGCTCACCGGCAAGGATTTTCAAAAGGGTAGATTTGCCCGCGCCGTTTTTGCCCACGAGGGCGATGCGGTCTTTCTTATTGATGACAAAGGTGGCGCCGGCGAACAGCGGCGTTGCACCAAACGACACGGAGATATTTTCAGCTGATAGCATTGAATTAACCTGTTGGTTGGATTAACTTATTTTCCTCGAATAATTATTTTTTCCTCGAAAATCTTTTTTGCCCACGACATTTTTATTTTGCCCACGAATCTCACGAATCTACACGAATCTTTTTCAACGAATTAAATGGCGACCTGTTCGGTCGCACGAATTTTCACGAATAACATCCGAGCGCAGCCGAAAATATTGAATTAGTGCGATTCGTGCGACCGAACAGGTCGCCATTAAAACGCAAAGCACGAGATTCGTGTAGATTCGTGAGATTCGTGGGCATAAAAATGTCGTGGGCAAAATAAAAATTTCGTGGGTTAATAAAAAAAATTAGTTTTTTATTCCAGCGTCTTCCAAGTAAGCCCTTTGCCGCCGCGCGGTTCTTTGAACACATAGGAGGCAAGCAGGGCGGTGAGCACGGAGACGAGCATACTGATGAAACCGTAGAGCAAGAAGCTCGCTTCGGTGCAATATTTCGTTACGAACACAGCCGTCACGCCGCACACAAAGCCCGTGAGGGCTGCCTTGCCGCCGATGCGCGGCACGAAGATGCCCATTAGGAACAAACCGCCCAAGCCGCCCGAGAGCAGACCGAGGATTTCCTGGAAGAAGTCGAGGAGCGAAAGTATTTCCCACGTGGCCATGAGCAGGGCGATGGCCATGCCGATAACGCCTGCCGCCACGCACGCCCGCCGCGCCACGCGCAGCATTTCTTTGTCGCCCGTCTGCGGGCGGCGGCGCTTGTAGAAGTCGATGCTGAACGCCGTGGCCACGGAGTTGATATTTGAAGATATGGTACTCATCGTGGCGGCAAACACGGCGGCAATCAGCAGTCCCGCCACGCCGGCGGGCAACTGGCTCATCATGAAGAAAGGAAAGACTACGTCGGCCTTCTGCATCGTGAAGTCCATCGCAGCTGGGTTGGTCTTATAGAACGTGTACAATCCCGCACCGATTACGAAGAACACGATGGACACGCCCACGCTCATCGCGCCGTTCATCAGGATGCTCTGCCTTGCGCTGCGCTCGTCCTTGGTGGTGAGGTAACGCTGTATGACGGTTTGGTCGGAGGTGTAAGAAATGAGGTTATTGGCCATGCCGCCGAGTATGATTACCCAGAACGTTGCGGAGCGGTAGTCGAAGCTCCAGTCGAAGAGGCGGAACTTGCCTGCCTCGCTGCCAATGGCAAGGAAACCCTCAAAGCCACCCTCGGTGCCGAAGATCAGGAATACGGCCGCCAGCACCGCACCGCCCACAAGGATAAAGCCCTGCACCACGTCGCCCCACACCACGGCCTCAACGCCGCCCATCGTGCAATAGAGTATCGTGACGCAACCCATCAGTACGATGCACACATATATATCTATGCCCGTCACGGCCGTGAGCGCGAGCGAGGGGAGATAGAGCACCAGCGCCATACGCGCCACCATAAACACGATGAACAAGGCACTGGCCATAAGGCGCGTGGCTGCGTTGAAGCGGCGCTCGAGATATTCGTACGCACTCGTCACGTTGAGCCTGCGGAAGAAGGGCAGGTAGTAGCGGATTACGGGGAACGACACGAGCAGAATGGTGACGAGCATCGGGTAGTACGTCCAGTCGGTGGCGAAGGCTTTGGCAGGATAGGCCATATACGTGATGGCGGAAAGCATCGTGGCGTAGATGCTCATACCGGCTGCCCACCACGGCACGCGACCGCCGCCGGTGAAGAAGTCGCCTGCGCCGCCCTCGCGCCGCATAAAGTAGTAGCCCAGCAGCACCATGCCGATGAGATAGGCTGCCAGCACCGCCCAGTTGAGCAGGCCGAAGTCGGTGCGCACGTCCAGCGTCACCTCCGTCACATCGGCAGCCCGCACGCCGGGCTTCTCCTCGCCGCCCACCAGCAGCCAACGCCCGGGGGCAAGCGTTACCAGACCTGCGCCGGCACGCGCCAGCAGGGGCGACTGCGACTCGGTGACCCAAGTGTCGGTGATGGTGTTATAAATAAGCAATTCGTTTCGGAAGCGATACCATTCTGCGGGGTGGCGCAGATATTCGTCGGCCTCGCGTTCCAGGGTTGCCAACTCCTCTGCGGCGGCATCGCCCTGCACCTCCAAACGGCGGAGTTCGTAGGGACGGTTCACCGCCTTGCGGAACACGTCGGCATCTACGCCGCCGAAGCACACGATGTGGCAGCAGCCCGAGGCGGCGGCATTTGCGCCGATGAGCGTTTGCAGTTTGTCGGAGCCATGGGGCTTGATTGGGGCGATGCTCCGCCATACCATGGAGCGCAGGTCGAGGACGAGGCCGTCGGTATGTACCTCCGCACTGTCTGCACCCGAGGTGTCGTAGCCGCCGAAGAGATAGAGGTTGCTGCCCGTCGCTCCATTCTGCACCACGGCGCAGGGCTGCATTCTCCCCGCCCCCGGCACGTCGGGCAGTGGTTCCCACTCCGTGCCGCCGGGATAGCGCAGGCGGAACGCGCCGTGAGCGGCTGCGCCGTCGGTCTCGCCACACAATATATATATATAGCCTCCGCCAAACGCGCCCGCAGCATTGTGGAGCCCAACGGGCAGGGAAGGCAGCGGCGATGTCTTGCACTCATTATTATATATATGTAAGGCAAACGCTTCCGCGCGGCTCTGCTTCCCATCCGTACCGCCCACGCAAGCCACGCCGCCGTCGGGCAAAGGCACGCTCACGCCATAGGCCAAGGGGCGCGGCAAAGTGCCTACGCGCTGCCACTGGCCGCCGTGCTCGGCATCAATGAGATAGACATCATCATAAAATATTTTCTGACCGCCCTCGGCAGCGGGCACATCGGCAAAGTTGCATCCGCCTGCTACCGCCACGCCCTGCGGCACGGAACCGGCAAACGGCGCGGAAACGCCCTGGCCGCGCACCATAAGCGGCGGTAACGAACGGTAAGAAACGGTGTTGAAGGGATTGTCTGCTCCCCCACCCTGCGCAAAGGCGCTGAGCGCAAGGAGGCAAAGCAGGGCGGCAATGGCTCGCGCCCGAATGGTATGGAAAGGCATAAAGTTTTATGTAGTTTTCCCGGCAAAGCCGGATATTCCGGATTATCCGGCTTTGCCGGGCTTAGCTATTATTTATTGCAATGGGTGAAGAAGTCGATGGCTTCGAGTTCACTGCGCAGCTGCGCTTCCTCCTCGTCGGTAAGGTTTTGGAAGGGCGTGCGGTTAGGGCCGAGGTCGAGGCCGATGAGTTTCATGATGCGCTTGCCGCCCACGATGTTGCCCCGGAAATGGCAAATCACGTCGATCACGTCCTGCGCATAGTTTTGCAGTTCGCGCGCCTTGTCGAGGTCGCCTGCCGCCCAAGCGTCGAGGATGCCCGTGAGGCAGCGGCCGTTGTAGTTGGTCGTGCCGCCTATGCCGCCCTGTGCGCCGCCCATGGCGAGGCAGGGCAAGATGGTTTCGTCCTGCCCGTGCAGCATGTCGAACTTGCCTCCGGCGTAGCGGCGGCAGCGGTTGTACTCGTAGAGGCTTTCAAAAGTGTACTTGATGCCCGCGAAGTTGGGAATGCGCCCGTCCACGGCTTTGAGGAAGTCGAGCATCGAGAGATAGGCGTTGTTGAAAGCCGGGATGTGGTAATAGTAGAAAGGCAACCGCGGTGCGCCGGCGGCTATTTCCTCGCAATATTTCACGAGTTCCTCGATGCGGCCGATGCGCGGGAACGGCGTAGCCATGGCACCGATGCCCCA
>JALFJC010000076.1:0-8866 GCA_022775595.1 Bacteroidales bacterium
GGTGTCGGCCTTGCAGGGCGACATCACCGAACTGCAAAAGCAGCTCACGGCCTTGGAGAAGGACCTTGCCGACTGCAAGCAGAAATACCGCCGCGCCGTGACGCAACTCAACCGCAACCGCCTCGGGCAAAGCAAATGGAAGTTCATTCTCTCGGCCAATAGTTTCCGGCAAATGTCGCGCCGTATGCGCTACATCACGGAATATTCAAAATATCAGCGCGCACAGGGCGATATTATCCGCCAAAAAGAAGACACCATAAAAGCCAAGCGTGCCGAACTGCTGGCCACGAAGCAAGAGAAAGACGCACTGCTGCAAGAAGGCAAAGAGCAACAGGCACGCCTCGAAAAGCAGAAGCAGGACAGGCAAAAGGTGGTGAACAGCCTCAACGCGAAACAAAAGCAACTGCAGAATACAATTGCGCAAAACAAGCGCAGGCAGAAACAGCTCGATGCCCGCATCGACAAACTTATTCAAGAGGAAATTGCCGCCGCCGAACGCCGCCGCAAGGCAGCCGAAGCACGCCGCCGCGCCGAAGCGGAGCGCAAGCGTAAGGAAGAGGAACGCCGCCGCGCGGCAGCCAACAAGAAATCATCTGCCTCAAACAAGAAATCTTCAACGAAACCCTCAAAGCCGGCAGAGCGCACCGCAACGCCGCGCTTCTACGAGGAGGACAATGCCGACCGCGCCCTTAACGGCAGTTTCCAGGCCAACAAGGGCCGCCTGCCGATGCCTATCACCGGCTCTTATTTCATCTCCGCACACTACGGGCAATACAATGTGGAAGGCCTGCGCGGCGTGCAGCTCGACAACAAGGGCATCAACATCACGGGGCAGCCGGGTGCCCAGGCACGAAGCGTGTTTGCCGGCGAGGTGACTGCCATCTTCTCGCTCGGCGGCATGCACAACGTCATCGTGCGCCACGGCAGCTATATGTCGGTCTACTGCAACCTTGCCAGCTGCGCCGTGAAGCGCGGGCAAAAGGTTTCTGCCCGACAACTGCTCGGACGCGTTGCCACCGATGCTTCGGGCAACTGCACCCTGCACTTCCAGTTGCGCCGCGAGCGCGAGAAGCTCAACCCCGAGCCGTGGCTGGGACGATAGAATAAAGAAGGAACTGCGCCTCACCACTCGGCACAGTTCCTTAACTTTACCCCGCACATAAAATAAAGAACCGAAATCATCACGACTTCGGTTCTTCTTTTATGGGGAATGTTAGAATGAATAAGATATTCTGCTTGTTGATTATGCAAGACCATTCACGTGGCGGGCAACGCTCGACTTGATGTTAGCGGCCTTGTTCTTGTGAATGATGTTGGTCTTTGCGAGTTTGTCCAGCATTTTCTGAACTTTGGGAAGCAGTTCGGTAGCAACTGCCTTGTCAGTCGTAGCGCGGAGCTTGCGCACGGCGTTACGCATAGTCTTTGCATAATATCTGTTGTGCAATCTGCGTGTAGCCGTCTGACGGATTCTCTTTACAGATGATTTGTGATTTGCCATTTTTTAATTTTCCTTTTTTAATTGGTAGTCCCTAGGAGAGTCGAACTCCTCTTTAGAGAATGAAAATCTCTCGTCCTAACCGATAGACGAAGGGACCGGGATTGCAGCGAACCGCATTGGGTTTCGATTGCGAGTGCAAAAGTACGCCATTTTTTCTTAGCAGCAAAGCATTCCCTATGTTTTTTTCAAAAAATCTGCGTTTTTCTTATAAGATAGCCGCTTAAACGGGAAGTTTTCCGTAATTTCGGGGAAGTTTTAGACGTTATCTTATAAGCAAACGATTTTAGTAAACAAGTTAACGAGTAAACACGTAGACAAGACAAGTTACTCGTGAAATAAATAATTAGCAAGACTGCTCTGTCTCGTCTACTCGTTTACTTGTCTACTCGTAACTATACACACAAACGACATTTATGCTGATAAGTTCGCGCGCAATCGTGCTGCGGGTCATCAAGCACACCGACGACACGCTCCTCGCGCACCTGCTTACCGAGGAAAGCGGGCGGCAGACTGTGGCCGTGCGGATAACGCGCTCGCGCCGCGCCACCGTGCCCCACACGCTGTTTCGCCCGGCGGCTTTGCTGCAAGTGATGTGGAACAAAGGGCGCGAGGGCTCCCTGGTGCACCCGAAGGCGGCGCAGACAATATATAATTATATGTCGCTGCCTTACGACCCGGAGAAATCGGCTATCGCCATGTTCCTTTGCGAGGCAATCGACGGCGGCGTCCGTTCCGAGAGCGATGCGCGCGCGCTATTCCGCTACGTATCCGGCTCGTTTCAGTGGTTGGATTTGGCCGAGATAAACTTTGCCAATTTCCACCTCGCGTTTCTGATGCGCCTCACGCGCTTCCTCGGCTTCACGCCCAACCTCAGCGGCTACGCGCCCGGCTGTTGGTTCGACCTTCGCTCGGCAAACTATGTGCCCACGCGCCCGCTCCACGGCGATTGCCTGCCGCCCGAAGAAGCCGCTCTGTTGCCGATGTTCCAAAGGATGAACTTCGCCAATATGCACCGCTTTCGCATGACCGGGGCGCAGCGCAGCCGCATCTTGCAGGTGCTGAATCTTTACTACCGCCTGCACCTGCCTTCGTTCCCGGAACTGAAAACGCTCGACATACTCGGGCAGCTTTATTCCTAAGGAAAGGCCTCATAAAACGGATATCCATAAAGCATACCTTAAATCAATCTCACGGAACACACAATATTATATATATAATACCATGAAAGCAAAACGTTTCTTGTCCGTCCTTTGTCTGACGGCTCTAACTTGCGTGCCGGCCTCGCTGTCGGCACAGACTGCCAACTTCGACGTGGTGCCCGCGCCGCGCACCGTGAAAACCGCCCCGGGCGCACCGTTTGTCATCAACGAAAAAACGAGCATCGTCTATAAGAAAGGCGACAAAGCCCAGCAACGCGCCGCACAGGCATTGGCTGACTACATCGAACGCGCTCTGCATCTGCGCCTCGCCGTGACCACAAAGGCCGCACAGCACAGCATCACCCTCTCCACAGCCGGCAAGAAAGATGCCGCCGGCGAGGGCTACACCATCAATGTTTCAAAAGACGGCATCCGCATCGAGGGTGCAGGCGACGCCGGGCTGTTCTACGGCGTGCAGACGCTGCGCAAGGCTTTGCCCGTGTTGCAGTCGGCCGCCAAGGGCGTAGAAGTACCTGCCGGCGAGGTGGCAGATGCGCCGCGCTTCGCCTATCGCGGAGCGCATCTCGACGTGTCGCGCCATTTCGTGACCCTCGACTCCGTGAAGCGCTTCATCGACATGCTCGCGCTGCACAACATCAACCGCTTCCACTGGCACTTGACCGACGACCAAGGCTGGCGCATCGAAATCAAGAAATACCCGAAACTCACCACCGTGGGCGCATACCGCCCCGAAACGGTCATAGGACACAACACGGGCAAGTATGACGGCAAGCCCCATCAGGGCTTCTACACGCAGAAGGAGGCGCGTGAAATCGTAGAGTACGCCCGCGAGCGTTTCATTACAGTCATTCCCGAAATCGACCTTCCGGGCCACATGCAGGCAGCCCTTGCCGCCTATCCCGAGCTCGGTTGCACGGGCGGCCCGTATGAGGTGTGGAAGATGTGGGGCGTGAGCGACAACGTGCTTTGCGCCGGCAAGGACAACGTCTTGAAGTTCATCGACGACGTTTTGACCGAGATCACCAAGATTTTCCCCTCAGAGTATATCCACGTGGGCGGAGATGAGTGCCCCAAGACGCAATGGGCGAAGTGCCCCGCCTGCCAGAAGCGCATTGCCGACAATAACCTGCAAGCCGACGGCAAGCACACGGCCGAGGAACGCCTGCAAAGCTACGTCATCAACCACGCCGAGAAGACGCTCAATGCGCTCGGGCGGCAGATGATTGGCTGGGACGAGACGCTCGAGGGCGGCCTCGCGCCCAATGCCACCGTGATGTCGTGGCGCGGCGAGGCGGGCGGTATCGAGGCTGCGCGTCAGCACCACCCCGTAATCATGACGCCGAACACCTATCTCTATTTCGACTACTATCAGACCAAGGACGTGGCCAACGAGCCCGAGGCCATCGGCGGCTATCTGCCGCTCGACCGCGTGTATGGCTACGAACCGATGCCGCGCGAGCTTTCGCCCGAAGAGCAGAAGTATATCATCGGCGTGCAGGCCAACCTTTGGAGCGAATACATGCCGACCTACCGCCAGATGGAGTACATGGAGCTCCCGCGCATGGCGGCTCTCGCCGAAATACAATGGGCGCAGCCTGAAAAGAAAGATTATAAGAAATTCCTCAAACGCCTCGTGCGCCTCATCGACCACTACGATGCGCTCGGCTACAACTATGCCCGCCACATTTACGAGGTGAACCCGAAATACATCGTGGACGACGTGAAGCACGTGATCCGCGCCGAGATGACCACGATGGACAACGCTGAAATACGCTACACGCTCGACGGCACGGAGCCCACGCAGCAGTCGCCGCTCTACAAGGGTGCGGTGGAAATCAGCAAGGACTGCACCTTCAAGGCCGCCGCCTACCGCCCCAACTCGGGCCGCACGCGCACGCAGCAGGAAAGTTTCACATTTACCAAGGCGACCGCCTGCCCCATCCGCCTGCTCCAGCCCATCAACGGCGGTTATAAGTTCGACGGCCCCGTGGTACTGGTGGACGGTCTTACGGGTCCCGACACGAACTACCGCACCGGTCGTTGGCTCGGCTTCTCGCAGGCCGACCTCGAAGCAATCGTGGACCTCGGCAGTGCGCAGACGTTCTCGCAGGCCGGCGTGCACACCTGTGTGGAAAAGGGCGACTGGGTGTTTGATGCGCGCGGCGTTGAAATCAGCATATCCGACGACGGCGAGACCTTCCGCCCCGTGGCCTCTGAGTACTATCCCGAGATGAAGGAGACGGATGCCAACAAGGTTTACAACCACGTGCTCAGCTTTGCCCCCGTCACGGCTCGCTTCGTCAAGGTGAAAGCCCTCTCCGAGCACTGCATGCCGGCGTGGCACGGCTCGGCAGGCAAGGCAGGCTTCCTGTTTGTAGACGAAATCATCGTGAAATAAATAAGAGATAAATGTAAATCCCCGGGAGAGTCCAACTTTCTCGGGGATTTTTGTATGGTTATACAGAGTGTAACAATCGTATATGAGATGTCATGATTGGTACATTTTAGAATTTTGTGGCGGGCTGAAAGCCCAGTTGTTACCCACAGCCCGGGGCATCGCCCCGGGGAAAGAGTGCGCCGCGATTATTACATTCGGCATTTTGCGCTGGCGCAAAATGCCACGCGCCGAAAGCGCGTAATCTATAAATGCCACACGGGGCGATGCCCCTAATAATGAAGGCTGCTCTTTCAGAGCGTGACACTTTAACCAATGCAATACCGTCCCACCCCGGGCGTTGCCCGGGGCTATGGGCAACAACTGGGCTTTCAGCCCGCCCTATGCGCCGAAAGGCTAAATCATGAGCCAACTATTTTCCGGGCGTTTTGCAAAACGCCCCTACTCGCGAGACCAGAGATTTCCATTATTTCTTCCTTCCTGCTTTATCGTTTTTCCTTTCCCCTTGATAAATTACATTTCATCGTAGACAATGTTTGTTCTAAAGTTTGGAACATGTATTCAAAAGTTTGGAACACATATTCAAAAACTTGGAATATATGTTCAAAACTTTTGAATAAAGATTTTCCCAGAGCAAATAAAAATTTGCTGGCACAAAGTGAAAATTTTCTGCCTTATCGGGAAAAATATAATGCACAAAATCGCAACTTTGAAAAACCTTAAAACTTTTCTGTAAAATCATTTTTCTGCTAAGATAATTTGCCTTACCTTTGCCAAGCAAAAAGGACAAACAGAAAGCAAAGTTTTCCATTTTGAAACATTTCTTTCTTGATTTTTAGTTGTTTGCAATTTTGTAATGAAGCAAAAGTTTCCCATTTTGGAAAACATGCAAACTTCTTTTCGCATTATAGTTTTACAAAATATTTATTCCAAACACTTTCCTCGCGGGCTGGAATTTTGCCTTGCTTGCAGGAAAACAGCCCTTTTACCAGCCCTATGAGTTACGACTCCTTTATCATCACCAAACGCGACGGCACGACTGAGCCTTTCTCGCTCGAGAAAATCAAAAGTGCCATTCTCAAAACCTTTGCCTCAACCGGCGACCCGCTCAACGCGGAGCAACTGAAGGCCATCACCGACCACCTGCGCTTCTGCAACGGCATGAGCGTGGAGGACATACAGAACCAAGTGGAGGTAGCCCTGATGACCGAACGCCATTTCAAGGCCGCAAAAGCGTTCATGCTCTACCGTAAGCGCCATGAGGACGACCGCGAAACGGCCGACAAACTCCGCTTCCTCATCAACTATTGCAACTCGGCCAACCCCGCCACCGGCTCCAAGTACGACGCCAACGCCAACGTGGAGAACAAGAACATCGCCACGCTCATCGGCGAACTCCCCAAGCAGGGCTTTATCCGCCTGAACCGCCGTCTGCTTTGCGACAAGATTAAAGCCCTCTACGGCAAGGAAACAGCCGACCGCTACATCTATCTCCTCAAGAACCATTATATATATAAGAACGACGAGACGAGCCTCGCCAACTACTGCGCCTCGATCACGATGTACCCGTGGCTGCTCGGCGGTACGAAGAGCATCGGCGGCAACTCCACCGCGCCCACGAACCTCAAATCGTTCTGCGGCGGCTTCGTAAACATGGTATTCATCGTTTCGAGCATGCTTTCCGGCGCCTGCGCCACGCCGGAGTTCTTGATGTATATGAGCCACTTCCTCGAAAAGGAATATGGTCCGGACTACTACAAGCGCGCCGGCGAGCAGGCCGACCTCTCGCTCCGCGCACGCACCATCGACAAGGTCATCACCGACAGCTTCGAGCAGATAGTCTACTCCATCAACCAGCCCACGGGCGCGAGAAACTTCCAGTCGGTGTTCTGGAACATCAGCTATTACGATAAAAACTATTTCGAAAGCATCTTCGGCAACTTCTACTTCCCCGACGGCACGCAACCCTCTTGGCCCGCCGTGAGCTGGCTGCAGAAGCGCTTCATGCGCTGGTTTAACGAGGAGCGCACGAAGGCTGTGCTCACGTTCCCCGTCGAGACGATGGCGCTGCTCACCAAGGACGGCGACGTGATCGACAAGGAGTATGGCGACTTCACAGCCGAGATGTATGCCGCCGGCCACTCTTTCTTCACCTACATGAGCGACAATGCCGACTCGTTGGCATCGTGCTGCCGCTTGCGCAACGAGATTCAGGACAACGGCTTCAGCTACACGCTTGGCGCGGGCGGTGTGAGCACCGGCTCGAAGTCTGTGCTCACGGTGAACCTCAACCGCTGCATCCAGCAGGCAACGCGCGAGGGCAAGCCTTACATCGAGTACCTCGAAGACATAGTAGACCTCGTGCACAAGGTGCAGATGGCCTACAACGACAATCTCAAAGACTTGATGGACAAGGGCATGCTGCCGCTCTTCGACGCAGGCTACATCAACATTCGCCGCCAATACCTCACCGTGGGCGTTAACGGCATGGTGGAGGCCGCCGAAAGCCTCGGCATGACGATTTCCGACAATGAGGAATACGCCTCGTTCGTGTCGTCGGTGCTCGGCGTAGTGGAGAAATTCAACAAGAAATATCGCACGAAGGACTTGCTCTTCAACTGCGAGATGATACCGGCAGAAAACGTGGGCGTGAAGCACGCCCGCTGGGACCGCGAAGACGGATATTTCGTGCCGCGCGACTGCTACAACAGCTATTTCTACGTGGTGGAAGACCCCAACACCGACATCATCGAGAAGTTCCGCCTGCACGGCCGCAAGTACATTGAGCACCTCACGGGCGGCAGCGCACTCCATGCCAACCTCGAAGAGCATCTTTCCGCGCCGCAGTATCGCCAGCTGCTGCGTGTAGCGGCAAAGGAAGGCTGCAACTACTTCACCTTCAACATTCCCAACACACTCTGCAACGACTGCGGGCACATCGACAAGCGTTACCTCAAGGAGTGTCCCCACTGCCACAGCAAGAATGTGGATTACATGACGCGCATCATCGGCTACCTCAAGCGCGTGTCCAACTTCTCGCTCGACCGTCAGAAGGAAGCCGCCCGCCGTTTCTATGCGAAAGTGAAGCAAGATGCTTAAATACGTCAACTACGATATTGTCTTCCAGGAGTTTCCCGACGAGGTGACGCTGGCCATCAACCTCTCGCTTTGCCCTAACGGCTGCCCGGGTTGCCACAGCGCGTATCTCAAAGACGACATCGGCGAGGAACTGACGGAGGAACGCCTCTTTGCCCTGCTCGACGATGTGGAAGGCGAGGTGACCTGCGTGGGATTGATGGGCGGCGACAACGACCCCGCTGCCGTCGGGCGGTTGGCGCGGGCCGTGAAGCGGAAGTACGGCGACAGGCTCAAGACCGGCTGGTACTCCGGCCGCGATGAGTGGCCTGCCGACCGCGCTGCGTTCAACTACGTGAAGCTCGGTCCGTATCGCGCCGAACAGGGACCGCTCAAGTCGCCCGCGACCAACCAGCGCCTGTATCGCCAAAAGGCAGACGGTTCTTTCGAAGACATCACAAAGCGGTTTTGGCAACCGGCTTACAACCGCTGAAATCTGAGATACTCATTCTTATCCCCAATACAAAAACGGGTGTGCCGTCAGTCAGGCACACCCGTTTTGTTTAGGTGGGTTCTATAAATTCCCACCGTAAAAATTTACAATAATGTTGGGTTGACGTTTTGTCATCTTTTGTTTTCTTTTCGGTCTAAATCGTAAGTCTCATCGGTCACGTAGCCCGCTACGCTCCCTCTTCAACTTACAATTTATCCTCGAAAATAAATCCAAAATCTGCCAAA
>JALFJC010000093.1:0-4639 GCA_022775595.1 Bacteroidales bacterium
AAGAACAAGATGCTGCACATCCTTGTAGCCATGGTCAAGAACGGCACACGCTACGGTGAGCAGAAAAATGGCGATGCAGCATAACTTTTTTGCAGTTTTACTTGCATATAAGCATAGAATGCCGGGTACGCAGTGCCCGGAATAATGCGGTGAGGACGATGTGCCTGGAAGGCACTACGCCACAGGATATGTACTTGATACATCGCCACAGGCGTACTGCCTTCCAGGCAGAACCATTTCAACTGCCTCCTCCGAGGACTGCGTCCCCGGTTACCGTCGCTTCGCTCCGTACTGCCTTCCAGGCAGTTAATACTTTAATCATATTAGTTCCCATTCAACTAATTCATTTTATTTCAATTCAAACAAGATTTTTCCGAAGCCCACGAGGCGGTCGTAGCGGTCGCCCGTGCGGCGGTAGTAGAGCAGGGCGGCGTATTCGTTGCTCGTTTGGTAGAAATCGCCTTCGTAGGGTGCGGTCAGCCCCTTTTCGGGCTGCGCTTCGGAAAGCGCGAGATATTGGTAACTGTAATAGCCCTGCTTGAGGAGCACGGCGGCGGTGTAGGCCCGTGCCTCCGCATCGTAGTGCAGTTCGTATTCATCGCTAAAGGCATAGTCCGTCCAGCGTCCGTCGAGAAACACTCTGCGCCCCGGCACATAGTCTGCCTCGAGCGTGAAATGCGTCACGAGGTAGTCTGCCTCCGTTTCCGGCGCGGCGGAGTTCTCGCAGCGCGGCACGTATCGCCCGTTCTGGTCCTCGTCGTAAAGATAATTGCGGCGCGGAGTGTCGGGCATCACCGTGGCGTGGTAGTAAGGGTCGTAATAGCGAATGTGGTCGAGGTGCATGCCGGGATAGCGCGTGGCGGGCATTTCCATTTTGCGGTACTCATTGCCCGCATTGAAAATCAGGTCGCGGCAGTGCTCCCAAAGCAGCACGCCGCCGCTCATCGAGGTGGGGCGAATGCCGGAAACAGCGTTGTCCGTGCGGCGGTTCTGCGTCACGATGAGTTTCACCTCACTGCTCGCATCGCGCAGCGGCAAGTTGCCGAGGTCGGCCCGCAGCGAAAGTTGCTGGTGCGTGGCGTTGCGGTCGATTTCGGTGTCGGTGTCGCAGGTCATCGACAGACCGGCGCAGCCCTCGTTGACTGCAAAGTAGGCCACGAGTGCCGTTTCTTCCTCGCCCTCATCGTCCTCCGTCTTCACCGTGATGCGGTAGTTGCCCGAGAGTTTCGGCCGCACGTTCGCGTTGGGAATGGACAGCGTGTAGTGTGTGTAGAGCACGGAGGTATTAAGGCTGTTCTCGTAGTCCTCAATTACGTCCTCGCTGGCGGGTGAAGCGAGATATTCCGTGTCAAACAGTTCCTCGTTCAGCGTGCCGTCGGCGTTGCATTGCTCCACCGTGTAAGTGTATCGCCTATATTCGTGCGTCAGGTCGTCGAAAGCGAGCGTCACGCGGTCGCCACTGCCAAGCGCGATGACGGGCAACCGCTCAAAGTCGCCGTTCACCCCCAGTTGTACCGTGCGGATATGCCGTGCCTTCTGCGTGCAACTGCCCGGCAGCACCGTCTGCGCCTCTGTCGACCCGCAAACGGAGAGGCAGAGCAAGAGGACATATATATATAATATTGTGTGTCGCATCGCGCCTGGTTGAAATCGTTTTTACCTATCCACTACCTCCACGATGAAATCGGGCTCATCGGCTTTGAGCGCGCCGATGCCGGAGAGGTCGAGTGAGAGCGTGCCGCTCTTTTTGTCGAACTTGTAAGGCAGGGGCTTGCCGTCGGCGAGGCAGCGTACAGAGCGCACTTTTTTCAGTCCCGCAATCTGCTGGCTTTTCGGCAGGGAGTCGGAGATGAAGTGCAGGAACAGGCGGTCGGCGGTGCGCGTGGCGGTGAAGGTCTCCGTTTCATAACCGCCCGCCTCCGTGCCATAAATCGTTTCGCCGTACTGCTTCAGCCATGCGCCCATGCCTTTGAGCCTTTCGAGGGCGGCGGCAGGCAGCTCGCCATTGGGCTGCGGGCCGATGTTGAGCAGCAGGTTTGCGCCCTTGCCGGCCGTGCGTACAAGGAGGCGTATGAGTTGTTTTACCGACTTGTAGTTCTGGTCTTTCACCTTATAGCCCCACATGCCGTTCATCGTCTGGCACGTTTCGAGCGGCAGTTTTCCCACTTCCTGCCCCGACAGTCCGGCAGTGTTCTCGCCCGGCACGTCGCGCTCGAAGATTTGAATATCCTCGCCCGGGAACGGCGTTTGGTGGTGGTTGTTGCCCACGAGGCACGCCGGCTGCAAGCGATGAATGAGCGCATACTGATGGTCCAGCTGCCAGTCAAACGCCACGCTGTCCTCGTCGTGGTCCCACCAGCCGTCAAACCAAATGGCATCAACCTTGCCGTAGTTAGAAAGCAGTTCGGTGAGCTGCGCGTTCATAAAGTTGTAATAGCTTTGCCAATCGGCCTTGCCTTTCCAACCCGTGCCGCGGCCCGTGCGACCGCGCGGATAGTCCTGCCGCGTCCAGTCGATGTGGGAATAATATAGGTGGAGCCCCATGCCCTGGCTGTGACATTCGTCGGCGAGGTCGCGCAAAACGTCGCGGCCATAAGGCGTGTGCATAATGTTGTAGGGGCTCTGCGCCGTGTTCCACATAGAAAAGCCGTCGTGATGCCTCGTTGTGAAGCAGATATACTTAGCCCCCGCCTCCTTGAACGCGGCAATCCATTGCTTGGCATCGAAGCGGTGGGGATAGAAGGCATCGGCCGCCTTGGCGTATTCCTGTGCGTCGATGTTTTCATTGGTCATAAACCATTCGCCCTGCGCAAAGGTGCTGTATATGCCCCAGTGCAGGAAGATGCCCAGTTTTTTTTCGGCAAAGGCCTTGCGTGCCGCCAAGTTTTCGGGCGTGGGTTGATAGACCGCCGTCTGTGCTGCGAGCCCCGTGGCGGCAACTAACAGGAAGAGAAAAGGGAAGATGCGTTTCATAGATTGGATAAATAAAGTTTTTACTTGTTGCTTGAATTATTAAAAGGGTTTGAGATAAAAACCTGTAAAAACCGCTTGCTTCGTTTGAAGCCCCTTGGGCTACGCCGCTGGTCTTAACGCCGAGCCTGTGAGCCTAATCGGCTCACGCTCGCCCTTAATCCCAGCGGCTGCGGTCGGTGCCCGCCCGCTTCAAACGGCGCAAGGGAAAAACCATAAAAAACACGTGAGACCTTGATTTGTTGTTTATTGAAAATGTTTTTTTCTGGTTTTTATCTTAATTCAACCAACGCGTATTGTTTTTACAAAACCATATACCCTGCAAAAGTACGTTTTTCCCCCGTATTTGCCGCTTGTCTGCCATGAAAATCGTAAATTTGCCGCGCAATAAGGATATTTTAGAAACCAGACGGGCGGTCTGTCGCATGCGTCCCGGTGGCGCATGAGGAAAGTCCGGGCAACATAGAGCACTTCGCTTTCTAACGGGAAGTTGTCCGCGAGGGCAAATCAGTGCAGAAGAAAATAACCGCCCCTCCTTTGCCTTTCGGGGCATCGGGGAGGTAAGGGTGAGAAAACGGGGTAAGAGCCCGTTGGCATCGGTGGCGACATCGGTGTCGTGCACATCGGAGGTTGAAAGTTCGCGTAAACCGGTGAGAGAGGGTTGCTCGCCCGAAATCCTGCTTCCTTCGGGGGCAGAGATGCATCGGAGGGTAGAACGATAACGGCGCGGCGGTTTCGGCCGGCCGCCCAGATAAATGACAGGCACGCGGCGCGGATTTATTTTCGCTGCGGCGTACGAAACCCGGCTTATAGCCCGTCTGATTTCTATTTTTCTTATAAAATAGTTTGCAGTTTTAAGAATTGTTCTTAACTTTGCACCCGCAAAACGGAAAGCAACCGCAAGCTCCGCTTTTGCACGCCAGGCACTCTTAGCTCAGTTGGTAGAGCAACTGACTCTTAATCAGTGGGTCCAGGGTTCGAGCCCCTGAGAGTGTACGAAGTCCGCCGCTTTGCTGCAAGGCAAGGCGGCGGACTTTTTTGTATTCAGGCTATCGCATTCACCGTTTCCTATACGCATTTGGCGTGCAAAAGAGCGCTGGGCCTAATTTGTTCGGGTTCACGCCGCCATTAATCCTGCGCAAAATCCCTTTTTCTTAGCAGAAAGGGGCGGGTGTGGCATACTTTTTCGTAATTTTGAAGGCAGATTTTAATATTCCTTTATCAAACAATAGTTATGGAAAAGATAATTGGGCTGATCGATGCCCCCTTTACGCCGTTTTATGGAGACGGCACTGTGAACTTTGAACCGATTCCCGAGTATGCCGACCTGCTTCGGCGCAATGGACTTAAAGGTGTGTTTATCAACGGCTCTTCCGGCGAGGGCTATATGCTCACCGAGGAAGAGCGCATGCAGTTGGCAGAGGTGTGGGTGAAGGCCGTTCCCGAAGATTTCAAGGTAATCGTCCACGTGGGCAGCACCTGCGTGGCAAGCAGCCGCCGCATGGCAGAGCACGCGCAGCAGATTGGCGCGTGGGGCATCGGTGCCATGGCTACGCCGTTCCCGCGCATCGGCCGCATCGAGGAACTCGTGAAATATTGCGAGGAAATAGCCGCCGGCGCACCGCGGTTGCCTTTCTACTATTACCACATCCCGGCTTTCAACAACGCC
>JALFJC010000146.1:0-9521 GCA_022775595.1 Bacteroidales bacterium
GTGGCGTTCATGATGCCGCCCAAACCCACGACGGGGATGTTCACGGCACGCGCCACCTGCCATACCATGCGCAAGGCCACGGGCTTGACCGCCGGGCCGCTCAGTCCGCCGGTGCCGATGCTGAGGCGCGAGCGACGGCGCTCGATGTCGATGCTCATGCCCATGAGCGTGTTGATGAGCGACACGCTGTCGGCGCCCTCCGCCTCGACGGCGCGGGCTATTTCGGCAATGTCGGTCACGTTGGGCGAGAGTTTTACGATTAAGGTCTTTGGATAAACCTTGCGCACCGCTTTCACCACCGACGCTGCCCCGGCGCAGGTGACACCAAACGCCATGCCGCCGTTTTTAACGTTGGGGCAAGAGATATTGAGTTCGATGGCGGGGACATTAGGCAGGGCGGCGATGCGCTCGGCGCAGAGGGCGTAGTCCTCTACCGTGCTGCCCGACACGTTGACAATCATGTTGGTGCCGTAGTCCTTGATTTCGGGATATATCTTTTCGCAAAAATAGTCCACGCCCTTATTCTGCAAGCCCACGCAGTTGAGCATACCCGAGGCTGTCTCGGCCATGCGCGGATAGTCGTTGCCTTCGCGCGGCAGGAGCGTAGTGCCTTTCACGATGATGCCGCCGAGGCGGTCGAGGTCGATAAAGTCGGCAAACTCGGTGCCGTAGCCAAAGGTGCCCGAGGCCGTCATCACAGGATTTTTCAACGCCAATCGGCCTATGTTTACATTTAATTGTGCCATTGCAGTTCGGTAGTTTTGAAAATGGGACCTTCTTTACAAACGCAGACATTGTGCCCGTCGTTTTTCTTCTCCACGCAGCAGAGGCAAGCTCCTATGCCGCAGGCCATGAGGTTTTCGAGCGAGGCTTCGCAAGGCATATTCTTGGAAAAGGCGAAGCGTGCCACGGCCATCATCATAGGTTTTGGACCGCACGTGGCCACGGCGTCGAAATGCTCTTGCGCCAAGATGCTGTGATTAGTGACGAAGCCTTTTTCGCCCGCGCTACCGTCTTCGGTGGTTACAAAGGTGCGGCCGATTTGCCTGAACTGTTCGAGTTGCAGCAAGTCCTTTGCGGCGCGGCCGCCGAGCAGGAAGGTAGGTTCGCAACCCCTTTGGCGCAGCTGTTCGCCGTAGTAGAGCAAGGGGGCAGTGCCCACGCCGCCGCCTACCAGCAGGATTTTCGCGCCGGGGGCGTAATCGAGGCTGAAGCCATTGCCGAGGGGAAACATGAGGTTCACGGTATCGCCGGCTTGCTTCTTGGAAAGCGCCGCCGTGCCGTCGCCCACGATGTGCACGAGCAGCCAGAGTTCGCCCCTTGTGCGGTCTACGTAGTTAATGGAAATGGGGCGGCGCAGGAAGGTCGTGCCCGACTGTTCCACTTTCACCTCGACAAATTGCCCCGGCCGCATCTCGGGCAAAGTCTGTCCGTCGGCGGCGGCGAGTTTCATCAGGAAATAATCTGCCCGCAAGAACTCCACGCTGCTCACAAGCAGGTCGCTGACATATTTCTTCATAAAAAAACGATGGTTGTTTGAGATAATCTTTGCAAAATTATTAAAAATAGGCGGTATATGCTATGATAATCGCAAAAAGGATGCCCCGAATTGCTCGGAACATCCTTTTCAGAAAGATTATTTTGGTTGAAATGATTAGTAGACGAGTATACAAGTAAACGAGTAGACGAGACAGAATTGTTTTACATCTATATATTTTAAGAGAAACTTGTCTTGTTTACTTGTTTACTCGTCTACTTGTTTACTCTATCTATAAACCCTTTACAGGCTGCGCAAACTGCTTCTGCCCGTATTGGTATTAATGGTGCGGCTGCCGCGCGAGGGCGATGAGGAGCTAAGGCGCGTGCTACCGCTGCCGGAGTTGCTGCGCTTGGAAAGGTTGCCGCTGAGGGTTCTGCTGGGGGTGCTTGAAGGCCGCGCCGTTACGGAGCCTCTGTTTCCGCCGCCGAAGTTCGGGCGAGAAGCGGTGCTGCCGCCTTTTCCGGGTTTATTGTGCGACCCGCCGCCTACGCTGCCGTGGTTTCCCTTGCCCGTCCCGGGCTTGGTGCCGTTAGCGGGGCGATAGTTGCCGGAAGGCTTGCTGTGGTGTCCGCCGCCGTTGGGGCGATAACCGTGATTGTGGCCGCTATGCCCGCCGCCGTGCGCGTGATAATTGGGACGGTGTGCCGGTTTGCGGTGTTCCCAACTCTTGCCGCAGTAACTCACGTAAGCCACGGGGCGCTTATAATAATAATGTCCGGGGCGGTAGTGATTGCAAACGGTGAAGTGCCAGCCTCCTTTGAGCCATTTTATCGGGCGCAGGAAATAGTCGATTGTGGCATAGAGCCTGTACTGCGCGTCTTGGAGAATGTAGTAAAGGTCGTCGTTGCGGTAGGTCCAATATGCGCCGTAGGCCTGCGGTTCGCTTTCGATGCTGAGGAAATAATCGAGATTGGTTTGATAAACCTGCTCGTACTGCCAACTATTGAGGCGGAGTTCATAAGCCATCTTGTCTGTGAGATAAAGAGCCTGCTCGCGTGCCACGCTGTAAGGCATTGCGCTAAGTCCAAGCGCGAGGCTTACGGAAAGAACCAGTGTGTAAAGTCTGCGTTTCATGGTTGTAAGTTCTAATGGTTTGTATTCTGTGAATGTTCTCTACCCATTTGCGGGTCTTTATCTCTTTGACTGCGCAAAATGTCGGTTGGTTTAATCGAATGGCGACAAATAAGCCATTTTCTAAAACATTTTTCTTTCATTTTGTTTCATTAACGAGGATAATCGGAAACAAGTTGTCTCCAAATCACGCCTTTAAGAGCCATTCCCAACTTATTGCCCAGCGACAGCGTGTCCCTACCCTCGGCTCTGCCCCTTTTTCCTAAAAGTCCCTATTATCTTATAAGGAAATGCCGCTTATTGGATTTTTTTGTAAATTTGCAGCCAAATATTCGCAAACGTATGAAATTCAAAGAACACAGCAACCTAAACCTCCCTGAAATCAACAAATCAGTCCTCGAAGACTGGGACAGGGCGGACCTCTTCCATAAAAGCATGACCGAACGCGAGGGCTGTCCCTCCTACGTATTCTTTGAAGGACCTCCCTCGGCCAACGGGCATCCCGGCATCCACCACGTCATGGCACGCACCATCAAGGACGTGTTCTGCCGCTACAAGACGATGCAAGGCTTCCAAGTGAACCGCAAGGCGGGCTGGGACACGCACGGCCTGCCCGTGGAACTCGGAGTGGAAAAGGAACTGGGCATCACGAAGGAAGACATCGGGCGCACCATCTCAATTGAGGACTACAACGCCCGCTGCCGCAAGAACGTGATGATGTTCACGAAAGAGTGGACCGACCTCAGCCACAAGATGGGCTACTGGGTGGACATGGAGCACCCGTACGTGACCTACGAGAATTCTTACATCGAAACGCTCTGGTGGCTCCTGGCGCAACTTTACAAGAAAGGACTGCTCTATAAGGGCTACACCATTCAGCCTTACTCGCCCGCCGCAGGCACGGGACTTAGTTCGCACGAACTGAACCAGCCGGGCTGCTACCGCGACGTGAAGGACACGACTGCCACGGCGCAGTTCGACATTCTCGACCCTAAGCCCGAAATGACGGGCTGGGGCAAGCCCGTGTTCCTCGCGTGGACCACCACGCCGTGGACGCTGCCCTCTAACACCGCGCTCTGCGTGGGACCCAATATTAAATATGTATGCGTGCGCACGTACAACCCCTACACCGCCGAACCCGTCAGCGCGGTGATGGCGGAAGTGCTCGTGGGCAGCTATTTCAAGCCCGAGGGCGCAGAAGCCCCGATGGAGGGCTACGAAGCCGGCGCCAAAGTGCTGCCCTACCGCATCGTGGGCGGCTGGACGGGCGCAGAACTGGTGGGCATGCACTATGCGCAGCTCATGCCGTGGGTGAAACCTACGGAGAAGGTGGACGATAACGCCCCCGAATACGTGCGCCAATATGCCGCCGCCCACCCCGAAAAGTGCTTTGCCGTGGGCAACGACCGCTTCTGCGAACTGGCAGAAAAGGCCTTCCGTGTCATTCCCGGCGACTACGTGACCACGGAGGACGGTACGGGCATCGTGCACATCGCGCCGACATTTGGTGCCGACGATGCCAAGGTGGCGAAAGCCGCCGAAGTGCCCGCGCTCTTCATGATTACCGCCTCCGGCGAAACGCGCCCCATGGTGGACCTCACTGGTAAATATTATCTGCTCTCGGAATGCGCCGATGCGTTCGCCGATGCCTGCGTGGACAAGGCGCTCTACGCCAACCACGAGGGCGGCTATGTGAAGAACGCCTACGACCCGCAGTTCAATCCCGGCGGCAAGTACGACGAGAAAGCGGCAGCCAAGGCCGAAGACCTCAACATCGTGCTCTGCATCGAGATGAAGCGCGCCGGGCAGGCCTTCCGCATCGAAAAGCACGTGCACAACTACCCGCACTGCTGGCGCACCGACAAGCCCGTGCTCTACTACCCGCTCGACAGCTGGTTTATCCGCAGCTCCGCCCTGCGCGAGCGCATGATGGAACTCAATAAGACCATTCTCTGGAAACCCGAATCGACGGGCACGGGCCGCTTCGGCAAATGGCTCGAAAACCTCAACGACTGGAACCTCAGCCGCTCGCGCTACTGGGGCACGCCGCTGCCCATCTGGCGCAATGCCGAGACGCGCGAGGAAAAGTGCATCGGCTCAATCGCCGAACTCTACGATGAAATCGAGAAGAGCGTGGCCGCCGGCATCATGCAGAGCAACCCGCTGCGCGACAAGGGCTTTGTGTCGGGCGATTACAGCGAGGAGAATTATCATAAGATTGACCTGCACCGCCCCTACGTGGACGACATCGTGCTCGTTTCGGAGAGCGGCAAGCCCATGAAGCGCGAGAGCGACCTCATCGACGTGTGGTTTGACTCCGGCTCGATGCCTTACGCGCAAATCCACTATCCCTTTGAGAACAAAGACCTGCTGGACAGCCGCACGGTCTACCCCGCCGATTTCATCGCCGAGGGTGTGGACCAGACGCGCGGCTGGTTCTTCACGCTCCATGCCATCGCCACGATGGTGTTCGACAGCGTGGCCTTCAAAGCCGTAATCAGCAACGGCCTCGTGCTCGACAAGAACGGTTCCAAGATGTCGAAGCGTCTCGGCAATGCCGTAGACCCCTTCGGAGCGATTGAAAAGTACGGCTCCGACCCCTTGCGCTGGTACATGATTACCAACTCCTCGCCTTGGGACAACCTTAAATTCGACGAAGAGGGCGTGAAGGAAGTGTCGCGCTCGTTCTTCGGCAAACTGTTCCAGACGTACGCCTTCTTTGCCATGTATGCCAACGTGGACGGCTTCAATCCCGCCGACCCCGCCATGCAGGCCGCCGAGGCCGACCGCACGGAAATGGACCGCTGGATTCTTTCTGCGCTGAACACGCTCGTGAAAGAGGTGACGGAAGATTATGACCAATACGAACCGACCCGCGCCGGCCGCCGCATTTCCACCTTTATCGTGGACAATCTCTCCAACTGGTTCGTGCGCCTTAGCCGCAAGCGTTTCTGGGGCGGCGGCATGACGGCCGACAAGCGCAGTGCCTACCACACGCTCTACACCTGCCTGCTCACCGTGAGCAAGCTCATCGCGCCCATCGCCCCGTTCTACGCCGACCGGCTTTACAAAGACCTCACCGAAGGCCGCGCCGATGCCGCCGAGAGCGTGCACCTCGCCGCTTTCCCCAAGGCCGACCTCACGCTCATCGACAGCGCACAGGAACGCCGCATGGAACTGGCGCAGAAGGTTACCTCCATGGTGCTTTCGCTGCGCAAGCGCGAGCGCATCATCGTGCGCCAGCCGCTGCAAGCCATCTCCATTCCCGTCACGGAGCAGACGCTGCGCGATGACCTCGAAGCCGTGCGCCGCCTCATCTTGGACGAGGTGAACGTCAAGGAGCTGAAGTTCGTGGAAGGCCAGATGCTCGAAAAGAAAGTGAAGTGCAACTTCCGCGTGATGGGCAAGAAGTTCGGCAAGCTCATGAAAGCCGTGGCAGGCTCAATCGACGCGCTCACTCAGGCCGAGATTGCCAACCTCGAAACCGAAGGCACGCTCGCGCTTACCGTGGAGGGCGAAAGCATCACGGTGGAACGCGCCGACGTGGAAATCGTGAGCGAAGACATCCCCGGCTGGGTAGTTGCCAACGAGGGCGCGCTCACCGTTGCGCTCGACATCGAGGTGACCGACGACCTGCGCCGCGAAGGCCTTGCCCGCGAAATGGTGAAGCGCATCCAGGCTTACCGCAAGGACAACGGATTTGAAATCACCGACCACATAAACATCGTGATGCAGACGGGCGATGCCGCCATGTGCAAAGCCGTCGAGGCATTCCGCGAATACATCTGCACGCAGGTGCTCGCCGACAGCTTCACGTTTGCAGCCGAAGTGGCCGATGCCACTGCGTTCGACTTCGACGGAAATATCATCAACGTAAATATCTCAAAAGCATAAGTAACCTTAATGCGCTGGTTGAAACAAACCACGTGCTTATCTGCAGTTAATTCAACAAACAAGCAACCTTAATATCATGGAACAGGAAAACAAAGTACGTTATAGCGATGAAGAACTTGAGGAATTCAAAGAGATTATCCTCAAAAAGATTGAAATTGCCAAGCGCGACTACCAGCAGCTCATGGATGCCCTGATGAATAAGGGCGACAACGGCGTGGACGACACGATGCCCACTTACAAGGTGCTCGAAGAAGGCTCGATGACGCAGACCAAGGAGGAACTGACCACTATGGCCGCCCGTCAGCAACGCTTTATCCAGGGCCTGCAAGCCGCTCTCGTGCGCATAGAGAACAAGACATACGGCATTTGCCGCGTGACGGGCAAGCTCATTCCCAAAGAACGCCTCCGCGCCGTGCCCCACGCCACACTCTCTATCGAAGCCAAGCAAATGCAAAACGCGCAGAAACGGTAAAGTAGGGGCGTTTTGCGAAACGCCCGCCGAATACGCCGTAGGGCAATCATATCCAATCTTCTACCGGGCGTTTTGCAAAACGCCCCTTCTCTTTTCAACCATACCCGATGCCCCTTTCCCCGACCAACAAACGCCTTTGCCTCTCCGCCGCAACTATTTTGGCGGTTATCGTCATAGACCAAATCATCAAGGTCTACGTCAAGACGCATTTCCTCCTACACGAAAGCGTGGACGTGACCCCGTGGTTCAAACTCGTATTTATCGAAAACAGGGGCATGGCCTTCGGCATGGACTTCATCGGCACGGCGGTGCTCACCGTGTTCCGCATCGCGGCCATCATCTTCTTCTGCTTTATCCTGCGCAGGGCGGCAAAGCATCTGAAGCCTCTCGGACTTATTCTTTGCATCGCGCTCATCATCGCCGGCGCGGCGGGCAACATCATCGACAACTGCCTCTACGGGCTCATCTTCACCGAAAGCCTGCCCTACGTGCCGGGCATTCCTATCGACCCCGCCGCCTTCACCGCCTTCGGCGAGGGCTACGGCAGTTTCCTCACGGGGCGCGTGGTGGATATGTTCTACTTCCCGCTCTTCACCTGGCCCGACTGGCTGCCGCTTGTGGGCGGCGACGTGTTCTTCGGCGCGATTTTCAACTTTGCCGATGCCGCCATCTCTTGCGGTGCAATAGCCATTCTCCTTTTCTACAACAAGCACATGCTGAAAGAGGCGCAGCCCTCTCCCACCCCTGAACAGTCTGAACAATGCGACTGACCTTTCCCCGTATACCATATTATATATATAGCCTAGCAGCAACGGTTTGCCTGTTGCTCTGCCTCGCCGCGTGCAAAGACAAGGCCGTGGACGAGGGCATTCTGCCGCCCGAAAAGATGGAGGATTTGCTCTTCGACTACCACGTGGCGCAAGCCATGGCGGCGCAAAGCACCGACAGCACGGACTATAAGACGCGCCTCTACTGCGCCGCCGTCTACAACAAATACGGCATCACGGAACAGGACTTCGACCACAATATGGAATGGTACACGCGCCACTCCGACCGCCTTTACAAAATCTACAAAAATCTCGAAGAGCGCATGGCAGCCGCCACGCAGTCCGCTCCCCTGCTCGAGCAAGGCACGGCGGCGCTCGGCGACACGCTCACGCTCTGGAACGGCGGCTTCTGCCTGCTCTCCTCTAACGGCAAGAAGCGCGTAGAATTTGCCGTCGAGCAAATGGACTCGCTGCGCGAGGGCGACCGCGTACAGCTGCGCTTCTCCACGCGCTGGGCTTACCCCGAAGGCGCACGCATCGCCTTCGCCCAGATCTGCCTGCACTGCGCCGGCGACAGCGTGCGCACCGTCACGCAGCAAATCTCGCTCTCAGGTCAGCAAAGCGTGAGCATCGCCATAAACGGGCAGCCAGTGCGGCGCATCTCGGGCTTCGTCTATCAGCACGCGCCTTGGAACGAGCGCCCGCGCCTGATGATTATCGATGGCCTGCGCCTCTGCCTCATACGTCCCCAAAAAGGCGGCGGCACGCCTGCCGACAGCCTTGCCGCCCCCGCCGAGCCGTCCGCCACGACGACGAACGAAATCGACAGCACGTTGCAGCAGAAAACGTTAAGAATGAAACATCTGCGCGACAGCCTGCACCGCGCCGAGCGTCAGGAGCAACCGCATTTCAAAGAATAAACCGAAGATGTTTATTATCAAACGAATTATAAAGTGGACGCTCATCCTGTTTTTCGGGACGAGCGTTCTTGCCGTACTGATATACCGCTGGTGCCCCGTACCGTTTACGCCGCTGATGGTAATCCGTTCGGTACAGGCCGTGGCGGACGGCGAAAGCCCGCGCTGGCGGCACACGTGGGTGCCGCTCGACTCGATGTCGCGCTATATGCCCGTAGCAGTCATTGCTTCAGAAGACCAGAACTTCTTGAAGCACAACGGTTTCGACTACGATGCCATAGAGCAGGCCGCCGCAGAGGCCAAGAAAGGCAAGCGGCGGCGCGGCGCAAGCACCATCAGCCAGCAAACGGCAAAGAACGTGTTTCTTTGGCCCGCCTCGTCGTGGGTGCGCAAAGGTTTTGAGGCCTATTTCACCGTACTCATAGAACTTCTTTGGTCGAAAGAGCGCATCATGGAGGTCTATCTCAACAGCATCGAAATGGGGCCCGGCATCTACGGCGCGGAAGCCGTGGCGCAGGCGCACTTTGGCTGTTCGGCTGCCGAACTGCGCCGCTCCGACTGCGCCCTTATCGCCGCCACCCTGCCCAATCCCCGCAAATTCTCTTCGCTGCGGCCCGGCACGTATATGCGCAAAAGACAGAAACAGATAGAGCGGCAAATGAAACACGTACCTCTCTTTTTCCCCTTTTCTGCGCAGAAAGAACAAAAAAATCAATGAAAAGGTTTGCTGTAACGGCAGAAAGTTGTAATTTTGCACTCGCAATCAAGCAATAAGATTGCTTTTGGCTCCTTAGCTCAACTGAATAGAGCATCTGACTACGGATCAGAAGGTTATAGGTTTGAATCCTATAGGAGTCACA
>JALFJC010000037.1:0-8679 GCA_022775595.1 Bacteroidales bacterium
CATGTAATTTGTTATTTGTCATAAAGGTACAAAAACTTTTTGACATGACAAAGCCCCGGCTTGTGAAAGTCAGGGCTTTGTTTTATGGTTTTCAATATATTACAAAACAAAGAGGCTGCGCCAATTTTGACACAGCCCCTTGCTTAGGGGCAGGAAAAACTAAAAAGGATGTGCCTAAACGCACGAAGAAAACATATAAGCCTCAAAAGTAGGGGTGTTGTTGTTTTTTTACACCCCTGTTGCTACCCAACAAAAGCACAACGGTTGATAATCAAAAGATTATCAACCGTTTTCTGTACTCGGAGCCGGGGTCGAACCGGCACGGGTTGCCCCACTGGTGTTTGAGACCAGCGCGTCTACCGATTCCGCCATCCGAGCTGCGCTTAATAAAGTGGTGCAAAGAAAGTGCAAGGTGAGTGCAATAAAGTTTACTTTAATTGCCGAACCGCAGCCTTTCTTCTGCAAAGATAGAGTTTTTTGCCTTATAAACCAAGCGCATTGCGGAAAAACCACGGGTTTTTGTGCCGAAAAGCCCTTTTTACGCACTTCTTAACCTTGTTTGACGGGCATTTTCTTGCAACTTTTCCTATCTTAGCATCAAGAAACGCGGAATTGGCAATTTTCTTCGCGCTTCGTCGTTATAATAATATCAATTGTCTTTCTAAATACTCCGATTATGAAAGCACCCGAGTGTTTCTGCATTATTCTTGCCGGCGGTGCCGGCCGACGCCTTTGGCCGGGCAGCCGCAAGCAGCGTCCTAAGCAGTTCATTGATTTTCTCGGCTGCGGCCGTACCTTAATCCAGCAGACGTTCGACCGCTTCACGCGCTTCGTGCCTGCCGACCATATCTTCGTTTCTACTTACAAGGACTACGTGCCGCTCGTCAGGGAGCAGTTGCCCGCCTTGCCTGCCGGCAATATCCTGAGCGAGGGCTCGCAGCAAAGCACGGCGTTGGCAGCGGCATGGGCTACGTGGCACGTGGCACGCCTTGCGCCTTGCGCAAACCTTATTGTGTCGCCTGCCGACCAGATTATCCACGATGAAGTCCGTTTCGAAGAAGAGGTGAAAAAGGGCTTGCAATATGTGGACAGCCACAGCGAGTTTCTCGTTATGGGCATCAAGCCTACGTTCCCCGACACGGGCTACGGTTACATACAGATGGGGCACCGTGTGGCTGGCGGCATGTATCGCGTCAAGTCGTTCAGCGAGAAACCTGAAAGGGACTATGCAGAGGCTTTCGTTGAAAGCGGCGAATTTCTGTGGAACACTGGCCTCTTTCTGTGGAACGAGCGCACCATGTGGCAGACGCTGCACGAGCGTTTCCATGCCATCGAAGTGCCCAGTCGCTCCTACGAGCGCGGCGGGCAGTTCACGGAAGAAGAGGAAGCTGTGTTTATCAACGAAAACTTCCCCGCTGAGTTGCCGCGCAGCATAGACCTTTGCGTATTGGAACGTTGTACGAATGTCGTGGTGCAGACCTGCACGTTCGGCTGGTGCGACATCGGTAATTGGACCGACCTCTATCAGGCGGGGCGCAAGGATGCCGACAGCAATGTCGTGACAGGCGAGGGGCATGCCATGCTTTCGGGCTGCCGCAAGAATATCGTGCGCCTGCAGGCGGGTAAAACGGCCGTGATCAACGGGCTTGAGAACTACGTGGTGGTGCAGGACGGCGACATGCTGCTGATTTGCCCCAACGACCCCGCACTGACGCGCCGCCTCGTTACGGAAGCCCGCGTGCAGCTGGGAGAATAGGGGATTTTTATTCAGATAATCTAAAAAAAAGGATGCGTGCCACATTGGCACGCATCCTTTTTGCATTATTACTCTTGTTTTTGATTAAACGCTGAGCATCGTGTAGGTTTTACCGTTGAGGGTGGCAACGACTTGGTTGCGGGCATTTATAGAAAGAATTACGTGGAAATTAACGTCGCCGTTACTGTACGTTATCTCGCCAGTTCCGCTTGCCGAGTTCCACTTGTACTTAGCACCTCTGTAAGTTGTGCCATCAACCATTATAATAGCTTCATCTTTGATAACCTCGCCGTTCTTCTCGTAGGGCGAGGTCAGCTTGAAGCTAAATTCGCTGTTGGTCTTTTCGCCATTGATGCGCCAGTTGATTTCGCTGATGCAGAAGCCGCCGGTCTTCACAGCCGTGAAGTTTTTGACCATCTTGGAATTTCCGTCGTTGTCCACCTTGAAGAGCTGCACGGTCATGCGGCTCATGTCGCGGTGGCGGGCAAGGTAGAGCTTGCCGATCATATTCATCACGTCGGGGTAGCTGCTCTGCTTGGGGAAGGTGACGGTAGTCATGCCGGCAAGTTTGTCGTAAGACACGACGCCCCTGCGCAGATACTTCTCATTACCCGTCTTCTTATCAATACGCGTGAACGTGCAGAGGGTGTCGCCCGTCTGATTGATGTAGAGCGAGATGTTGTAATCGTAAAGCGGGTCTTTGTTGCCGTCGGTTTCTGATGCCCACGAAGCAATTTCTTCGCTTTGTGCATAGGTCACCTGTTCCACCTCGTCTTCCGAGCATGCTGCAAATCCTAAGCTCAAGGTGAGCAGGATTGCGAGTGATTTTATATACTTTTTCATAGATAAAGTCTCTTTTATTTGATAGGTGATGCGGAGGGGTTATTACCAGTTGGGTTGCAGGTTGGGGTTGGCCTGACGGTCGTTGTCGGGGATTTCCCAAACGAAGCGCTTGTCGGAGGCAGAAACCTCGAGGTCCTGATAGCCGGCGTTGGGTACAGAGGTGAGGAGGTTGCCGTTGAAGTGCTGTGCATCCATGCGCTTGAAGCCCTTGTGCCAACGCTTGAGACAGTCAAGGCGCTTGCCTTCGCCGAGGTATTCGCGCGTCCATTCGTCTTCCATTTCCTTCACAAGGTCTTGGCCGGTCACGGTTGCTTCGATTTCAGAGGCGTTGCGTGCGCTTCTCAGGGCGTTGAGGTACTGTCGTGCCTTGCCTTCATCGGGAGCGTCCTTGCGCAGATATGCTTCGGCGGCCGTGAGGTAGGCCTCGGCGGAACGGAATGCCTTAGACATATTGTAAGGGCTGGCGTACCAGTCCGAAGGATTCTTGAAAAGGTTCTGGTTGCCGGGGAACTTGAAGAGTAACCAGGCGGACTCTGAGGGGTCGTCGGTAGAGGTGTTGGAAAGCTTTGTCTTGGGGTAAGCCTCCTCCATGTAGGGGTTAGTGAAGTAGACGTTCTTGCGGGTGTCGCCGTCTTCATACAGGTCTACCACGCCCTGAGTCGGAACGAGATAGGGGTCATAGCCGTAAATTTCGTAGTCTTTGTTTCCGGTGAGATCGCGAATGTCGTAGCTGATATATACGGTGCCGTAGCCGTTGGCGTGTTCTTCGGGCGTTTGGGCAGGCTCGAAGATGATTTCGCTGCCGGCATCGAGCACCCAAAGCTGCTGCATTTCCTGTACGGAAGAGGCGAGGGAGTAGCCGTCGATAATGATGTCGGCTTTCTCAATGGCCTTGTCGAAGTCGTGCGTATAGAGCGCAAAGCGCATCTGAAGGGCATCGAGGGCGTCAAGGCCGGGGTGATAGAGACCATCACTCGAATTGTCGAAGTCGCGAATAGCCTGCATATTATCTTCGGCGTTCTTGAAGTCAGAGAGGATAAAGTTTACGGTTTCCTGCAACGTGGCGCGCGAGGGGCGTGCTTCCTTGTCTACGGTGGTGACGATGGGCAGACCGAGTTCGTTGGCAGCCGTTTCGGGTTCGTAGTCCTTGCAGTAGCGCACGATCATGTTGGTGTAGGCAAAGGCGCGTGCGAAGTAGGCCACGCCCTTGTAGTGCTTCAGGCGTAGTTGCTTTTCGCTGCCTTCTTCTTCGGCATTGATAAAGGTGTCAATGTTGGCGAGGAAGTCGTTGGCCTGCATCACGAGCGAGAAGTTGTTGGCCCACACGGCATCGCCGGCGAACTGGTTGGTGGTGAAGGTCCAGCGGTGCTCTTGTGCGAGGCTGGCCGCACCGGCGCGCAGGTTAAAGAGGTCGGCCATGGCTTCGGGCACGTAGGCAGCCGAGCCGCCCACTACGCCGCGCACCACCGTCATCATACCCGTATAGTGCTTGCAGGCGTCGTCGTAGGTGCTCCAAGAGCTGCCGTAGGTGATGCTGCTGTAAGGCTCTTGGTCGAGTTCGCAGGAACTGAGCACGGGCAGGGTGAGTGCCGCGCAGAGGACTGCCTTGAAAATATTCTTGTTCATAATATATTTCCTTTCGATTGAAAATGATTAGAATGTGATTTCAGCACCGAGTACAAACTGACGTGTTGCGGGATAGCCGCCGAGTGCGATGTTGGTGTCTACTTCGGGGTCGGCACCCTTATACTTTGTAACGGTGAAGAGGTTGCGGCCCGTGAGGTTGAGGCGGACGTTGTTGATAAACTTCGTGGCTTCCATCCACTTCTTGGGCAGGTCGTAAGAGATAGAGAGGTTCTTCAGGCGCATGAACGAAGCGTTTTCGAGCAGGTGCGTGTCGAACTGCGAGTCGTATTCGAAGGCGGGCAGGTCGGTTTCGTCGCCCGGGTTGCGCCACATGTTGAGCGCGTCGCGGTCCATGTTGAAGCCCTGCGTAGCCGTAGAAGAAGCGGTAGAGAGGAAGTAGGCGTTGTTCACCATGTACTTGCCGAGCACGTAGGAGAAGTCTGCCACGATGCTGAGGCCTTTCCAGGAGAAGGTGAAGCCGAAGCCGCCGTGATGGGGTGCGTAGTAGCTCTTGCCCGTATCCTGATAGAGGTCTTCAATCTGCGTTTCGTCCTTCGTCATCGTTTCGGGGTTGAACGTATGGCCGGCTTCGCCCTTATAGCCTTTCTTGTACCACATGGGCGCGCCGTCTTCCTTGTCCACACCGGCGAAGATAGGCATGTAGAAGTTCAGGCTCTGACCCTTGACGAGGCAAAGGAGGCTGCTCTTCATGGGCCATTCGTCGAGGTCGTAGAACAGCTTGTCGATCTTGTTCTTATTATAGGTGTAGTTGCCGCGGAGGCTGAAGTAAACGTCCTTGTTGTGCACCACGTCGTAAGATGCTTCGAGTTCAATGCCTCGGTTGCTCATCTCGCCCACGTTGCGCATCATGGAGCTGAAGCCCGTGGTATAGGGCAAGGGGGTGCTCATAAGCATGTCCTTGGTCTTGCGGTGGTAAACGTTCACCTCGAATTTCAGCTTTTCAAAGAAGGTGGCGCTGATGCCCACGTTGGTCTGGATTTGCTTTTCCCAACCGAGTTCCGGGTTGGCAAGCTGCCCGTAACCCCAACCCGTGGTGCCGTTATAGTCGGCAGAGCCGGCGAGCGCGAGGTGGCCGTAGTTGCCCACTTCGGAGTTACCCGTGCTACCCACACTGACTTTGAGCTTGAGGTCGGTGAGCCACGTAGCGGGACGCATGAAGTATTCGCGGGCGATGTTCCACATCAGACCTCCGCTGACGAAGACAGCCGTGCGGTTGTCCTTACCGAAGCGGGAGGAGGCATCGGAACGCACCGTCACGTTGGCAGCGTATTTACCTTTATAGTCCCAGTCGGCGCGGCCGAAGAACGAGAGGTATTCGTACTTGGATTTCGACTGCGAGGGAGCCTCGGGCGTCTTGCCGTGCGAGAGAAGCATCAGGCGGTCATCGGCGATGCCCGATACGCTGGCGCCGAAACTCTGTGCATCGTTCTTGATGCCTTCCTGGCCGGCGAGGAGCGTGATGTTGTGCTCCTTGGCAACGGTGAACTTATATTCGGCCGTATTCGTGATGGTCCACATGGAGCGGCGGCTGAAGCCTTCGGAACCCGAGCCTTCTTCCTCACCGAACACCTGTGCGTGGCTGGGGAGCAGACGGGAACTGTTGCGGCTCTCGGTGGCATAGAGACCGAGCTGCGACTTGATGGTCAAGCCCTTTACGGGGTTGAGCTGCAAGTAGGCGTTGCCGTTGTACACCATGTCGCGGTAGTTCAGCGGATTGCCTTCCAGCACATAGATGGGGTCGTACATGTCGCCCGCACCCCAGAGCAGATGCTTGGCAGCTGCATCGGGGTCGTTGGGGTCCCAGTAGCGCGGGAAGTTGGTAGTCAGCGTAGAGAATGAGTACAGATAGTTAGAACCGTTGTACGTCATGTTATTGGTCTGGCTTTCGGAATAGGCGATGCTCTGCGTGATGCCCATCGACAGCCAGTCGTTGAGCTTCGTGTCGAGGTTGGTGCGCAGTGAGTAGCGCTTCATGTTCGAGGAAACGGTCAGACCGTCCTGCTTCAGATATCCGCCCGAAACGAAGTAGTTCGTATTGCCGTTGCCGCCCTGCACGTTGAAGTTCGTCTCGTACATCGGGGCTGCCTTGTCGAAGGCGTAGGAGTCCCAGTCGGTATTTGCGCCGTGGCTCTTGTAGCGGGCGTAAGCATCGGGGGTGATGAGCGCGTGCTCAAGCTGGAAGTCGAGCAGTTCGTCGGCCGACATCGGGTTGCCGATGCGGCGTGCCAGCTGGCTCCAACCGATTTTCTGGGAAATGCTCACGCGCGCCTTTTCGCCTTTGCTACCGCGCTTGGTGGTAACGAAGATAACGCCGTTGGCAGCACGCGAACCGTAAATAGAAGTTGCGGAAGCGTCTTTAAGCACCGTGACGCTCTCGATGTCGCTGTCGGTCAGCATGGCAAGCACAGCCATGCCGCAAGGCGTGCCGTCGACCACCACGAGGGGCTCGCTCGAGGCTGAGATAGAACCGTTACCGCGCACGGTGATGGAGATATTCGTGAAGTCGCCCACGTCACCTGAGGAGTTGAGCACCTGCATACCGGCCACCTGACCTTGCAGGGCATCGGCAATGTTTACGTTGGGCTTGCCGGCCACAACTTCGCCGGTCACCTTTTTCACGGATCCTACAACGGTTCCGACTTTCTTGGCAGTACCGTAACCCACAACCACGGCTTCGTTGAGCTGGTTGTCGTTCATGACTACCTGAACGTTTCCGGCCACGTTTACGGTCTGCGACTGCATGCCGATGTAAGAAACCGTGAGTTTCTTGGCCGAAGCAGGAACATTCTCGAGCGTGAACTTACCGTCTTCGTCGGTAACTACCACGACTTTTGTCCCGGGCACTCTGACCGTCGCGCCGATAACCGCCTCGCCTTGTGAGTCGACAACGCGGCCGGTTACGCGCTTCTGTGCGGAAAGCGATGCTGCACCCAACAGCATGCAAGCCCCGAGGAGCACAAGTTTTTTGTTCATAATATAAACCTTAAATTAAACATTTTTGTTTTTCTATGTCAAGCAGGGCGTTTGGTTATTGCCGCCAAGGCAGTTCCGAGAGCTTCGGCAGGCACGCCCTCCTTTATTTTTTCGTCCTTTGCCACACCCTATATATAATATTGTATAGAAATAGCCCGAACGGGTTTAGCAAGTCGCGTGTGTTAATTTTAATCCTTTCCCTCTTACACACCATAAACCTGCACTCGGCACGGTTCTTTATCGCCGCACGGAGTATCAGACTAAGGCATTTTGTGTTTGAGGATTATGTGAATTGGCAGCAAAAATACTGCTTTTTTCTTATATGACAAATATTTTAATAGCGTTTAGACCGTTTTTTTAACACCGAGTCCGTTTTTCGCGTGTATTTCGCCCCATTTTTGTTCGTTACGCGGCTTTTTGCTTTCACTATGAAAGGGCGCAGCTTTCAGCCGCAAACGTTTCCTACCTGGAAGGCACTTGACGCCTAATTCTGCCGACGGGTCAGGCGAGAGCAAACAAGGCAAGTATGCTTTTTGCGAGGTACAAACAGCCGGTTAAAATGGCGCGTCCTATACGCATTTTTTACCCCGAAAAACCTTTCAACCCTTCATTATTGCGCTTATTTGCTTGTATATGAAAAAGATACCGCTGAACGGTTTGAGGCGCAAACCGTTCAGCAATGAAGGGTTGGGGTTGGCAATGTCTTGTCCTAAAATAGGTTTGTATAAAGCCGGCCGGCTTTATACAAACATCTTATTCTGCACCCTTGCATGATGCACGACATTGCAGGTGCCACTTTCAGCAAGATAATTATTATTTTCAGCAAGATAGTTATCACTATCAGCAAGATAATTTTTCCGATCATATAAGAAAGTTTTTGTTACAAAGTTTGTAACATGTATTCCAAAGTTTTGAATATATGTTCAGCAGTTTTGAATAAGCGTTACAAAGTTTGTAACAAAAAATTTTAGGCACTTCCTGAAAACTATCAAGGGCTTAGGAAAAACTATCCAGGACTTCGTGAAAATTTTCTGCCTGAAAGGTTGTGAAAGATTGCTGAAGGGTTACTGAAAGGTTGCTGAAAGGTTTGCCCTTCAAACCACTCAGCAATATCTCCCTAATATACAGGCAAATAAATGCAGGACTGAAAGGTTGAAGGGTTTTTCGGGGAAAAATTTGCGTAACGCGCGCGAGGACACGTGGATTATTCACCTCCTAATTTCTAATATGACAATAAAGTCTCCGATGAGACAATAGCTTCTTGGGCATTTATCTTGATTTCAATGAAAAATCAGTAATTTTGCATACATACAAATAACAAATAAGGTATTGACATGAAACTTAACGATTTCGTAAGCCAAATGAGCAAAGTCAAGTTTACTTGAACTTTGCCATGGCGAGAATTTTCGCGCAAGCGAGCGCAATCAAGTTTACTTGAATTGCCGAGCGCAGCCGAAAAT
>JALFJC010000044.1:0-28965 GCA_022775595.1 Bacteroidales bacterium
GGTCGCACGAATTTTCACGAATAATATCATTGAATTAGTGAGATTAGTGCGACCGAAAAGGTCGCCATTAAAACGTAAAGCAAAGATTCGTGAAGATTCGTGAGATTCGTGGGCAAAAAAAATCATTTCATGGGCAAAAAAATTAATTCGTTGACCAAAATACTCGTGGATAACTTGTTCGAGTTATTTTACCGAAAACACGCGGTCGCCGATAAGCGGCGCGAGGTGCCGCTCCACATTCGAGAGGTCGATGTATTGCTGCATGAGCGCGCGGAGCGCATCGGCGTCGGTTTGTGGATTGAGTTGGCGGATCTTCTGCATCACCAGTTTCATCTGCTCGCGCACAAAGCCTTGCTTGAAGTCAAGGAGCAGGCGGGCGGATAGTTCGCCGAGGCGGCTGCCTTCGTCCACGAAGGTACTTTGCTGGCGTTCGGTGAGGCGATATTTTTCTTCCGAAAGTTCGCCCGCAAGTTTGCTGATGCCTTCATCGGGATGTTTGAGAAAATAGGGCAGAGATTGCCAACCGGGTTCAGCGGCGTGCTGCGTCACCTCTTCGAGCATGGCGCGTGCCATGGCGGAGGCAAAGCCGAGGCCGTCGGTCTCCAACTCATCACGGACGAAAGCAGCCAGGCATTTGCCCTCCGAGCCCTCAAACGTGCGCTCGCCATATTTTACTATTAATGCCAGTAGCGCACGCTCTTCGGGCGAAAGTTTTTCCTGCCGCTCGGCGGGCGCAGGCGTTTCGGCGGTAGGGGCATCGGCCGTCTCTGCTACGGGCGGTTGCTGCGTTTCGGCCTGAGGCTGCGCATTGCCGGCGCGGCGCATCTTTGCGATTTCACTCACAATAACGGCCTCGCTTACACTCATGGTAGCGGCGCACTCGCGAGCGTACATCTGCCGCACTATTTCGCTGGGAATAACGGAAATGCTGCGCACGATGTCCGTTACAAGCCCCGCCCGCTTGATGGGGTCGTCGCCGCACTCACTGAGCAGCAGGTTGGTCTTAAATTTGATAAAGTCGGTTTGGTGGGCGTTGATGTAGTCGCGGTATTGCTGCGCGTTTCGGCCTCGTGCGAATGAGTCGGGGTCTTCGCCGTCGGGCAGCAGCAGCACTTTCACGTTCATGCCCTCTTCGAGCAGCATGTCGATACCGCGCAGACTGGCTTTGATGCCCGCGCTGTCGCCGTCGTAAAGCACCGTGATGTTTTTGGTAAACCGGCGCAGCAGGTGGATCTGTCCGGTGGTGAGGGACGTGCCCGAAGAAGCCACGACATTTTCAATGCCGCTTTGGTGCATTGAAATCACGTCGGTGTAGCCTTCTACCAAGTAGCAGCAGTCTTCGCGGGCGATGCTGCTGCGCGACTGGAACAAGCCGTAGAGTTCGCGGCTCTTGCTGTAAATCTCGCTTTCGGGCGAATTGACGTATTTCGCCATATTGCCCTTTTTCGCAGAGAGTATGCGTCCACCGAAAGCAACCACGCGGCCCGACACGGTGTGCACGGGAAAGATGACGCGGCCGTGGAAGCGGTCTAAGAGTTTGCCGTCCTCCGAGGCATAGCAAAGGCCCGTCTTTATAAGGGCTTCTTTGGAATATCCCTTTTGTAGCGCGGCCTTTGCAAGGGCATCGCGCTCCGTGGGTGCAAAGCCGAGTTGGAATTTCTTGATGATATCGTCGCGGAAGCCACGTGAGCGGAAATAGGTCATGCCCACCGCAACACCGTCGGAACTGCTCCGCAGATAGTTGGCGAAGAAATCACGCGCCCATTCGTTAAGTACGAACAAGCCTTCGCGCACATTGCGGGCCTCGCGCTCTTCCTCGCTCTGCGCTTCCTCAATCACCTCGATGCCGTAGCGCTTGCCGAGGCGCTTGATGGCTTCGGGGTAGGAGAGGTGCTCTATTTCCATGAGGAAGTGCACCGCGTTACCGCCCTTGCCGCATGAGAAGCATTTGCAGTATTGCCGCGAGGGACTCACAGTGAAACTCGGCGTTTTCTCGTTGTGGAAAGGGCAAAGTCCTTTGTAGTATGTGCCGGTTTTGCGCAGCGTCACATAGTCGCGCACGACATCTACTATGTCGGTCGCGTCCATAACGCGCTGTATGGTGTTTCTATCTATCATTTATTGTCTTTCTTTTTGCGCCATTTTGTGCGTGGCGTGAAGAGGTCGCGCACGTTAGAGAAGTCGCGCTTGAGTTGTATGCCGATGCCTTGCGTGGTGAGCGACGATTTTGTAAAATACCGCTCGTTAGTTTCCGAGTAGGCTTTCAGGCTGATGCTTCCGCTCGGCGTAAGTAAATATTGTATGTCGAAATCGCCCACGAAGTTCGTGGCATACATCGGGTTGTCGCGGTAGCCGAAGTTGCCGTTGATGAGCAGTCGGTCGTTGAGCAGGCGGCCTTGCAGCAGCCCGTCGATTTCCATGTCGCTCCAGCCCACCTGGCCCGTGCTGATGTTTGTGCCGATGCTCCATTTGGCGTTACCGCCCATAGCGTTGGAGATAATGTTGTTGAGTTGGTTGGTGAGCGTGCTCGAAAGGAAGGATTTTGCCGCCACGTTCGACTGCGACAACCCTACGGCCTGCTGCTGCGCGGCATAGTTGCTGTTGTAGAAACGCCCGATGCCGAGCAGGTAGACGAACTGGCGGTTGAGGTCTTCTTCCGTGTTGATAACATCCATTACCATGCGGCGTTCCTCGTCGCCGAGCGTCGGGAAGTCGAGGCCGAAGGACACCTGCGGCGCTTTGGTCTGGCCCGTAATATTGAGCAGGCAGTTCACGCGCACGCTGTTGTTCGTCATGCCCGCTCCGAAGTTCAGGTCGCCCAGAGAGGCGGAGTTCACCGTGTAGGCCGCCTGGAAGTTGAGCCGTCCCTCGCTTGGCGGGCCGGTGAACACGAGCGTGCCGCCCGGCTGCAGGGTGAAATCCTTGCGGATGATGTCTTGCAGCGACATCTTGTAAGTACCGCGCTGCACGTTGTAGGTGCCGAAGAGTTCGAAGCGACCTTTATTATAATATGTAGCACGAATAGGGCCGTAGCCGCGCACTTGAATGTTATCGCCGGAATTGTCGTCGGTGATGACACGCAGTTGGGCGCGGTCGTTCACATTGACTTGGAAATTAAGTTTAATGTCCGTAGTGCTCTCTTCTGCCTTTTCCTCCTGCGGAGCGGCGGGCGTGTCGGCCGGGGAAGGTTCAAAAGCAAAGGGCTTCGGGTCGAGCGAGGTGAATTGCAGCAGGCGCGTGTCGCTATACGTGTCGGGCGTGTCGAGGAGATAGGTCAGCGTGGTGCCTGCCTCGGTGGTGATGTCGATGTCGGCGGTAAACAGTCCAGATCTGCCGCTCATCTTTGCCTTGCCAGTGCCGTAGGCGGTGGAGTAGAAAGGCATGTCGTGCTCGCGGGGACGGTCGTAGAGCAGCAAATTTTTCACATCGAGGTCAAACTCATAGCGCAAGTTTTTCAAATGTTCGTGATGCAAGGCTCCGGCGGCGATGCCCGTGCCTTTGCCCGTCTTGTCGGCAACCTTGAAATCGGCAAACTCAAAAATACCCGGGCGAACGTGGACGCGACCTTCGGTGAGCGTGTAGTCTACGCCCGTCACGTCGAGATGTGCGCTAAGCGAAGCCGTTTCTTCACCCTCGAAATCAAGTTTCTTAAAAGGTCCGTGCAGACGCATGCGCCCCGTTGTGCGGCCGTCGAGGTTGGTAAAGATATGTCCGATATAGGGCTTAAGAAATTGCAGCGTCGTCTGCTCGCTCTTAATGTCGAGGTCAAGGCCTTTCTCCGCGAGGCTCACAAATCCAAGCACGTCCGTATAGCCCACGCCGTCTTCCACGATGTGCGCGTCGAGGTTGATGCGTCCTTCCTCCTTGCTCCAGCCGCCCAAGATGTGCGCCGTGCCCATATAGCCTGTGTTGAAATGGAAGTCTTCGACCTTAATCTTAGCGTTCAACTGCGGATTTTTCAGGTCGCCGTGCAGAGCGGCGCGCCCTGTGGCTTGTCCCGTAAATTCGACCGTGTGGAAATTCACCAGCCCGAGGATATACGCCACGTCAATCTTGCTCAGCCGCGCCACGATGGAGTCATTCTCGCCCTTGCCCAATTTGCCGCTGACTGCCAGCCATTGGTCGTCGTGTTTGAGGCGGAGGTTGTTTATCTCCACCGCCTTGCCATCCACAACCACGAGCCCCGAAGCGATGTTCCATATGGTGTCGCCGATGGTGAAGAGGGTAGGATTTACTTTCGTAGAAATTTTTGTCTCGTTCGATGCACCTCTTGAAAATTCTGTCAGGAGATCGATTTCACCGAAATGCTTCGCGACTTCCGGGTTACGCCATTGCACGTTAGTGGAAAGCGTGCCACTGTCGGTTTGCAGTTCTGCCACCCATTTATAATTATTGCCGCCAAGTGCGCGGTCGGTTTGCAGCAAGCAGTTGTAGGAGTCTTTCTCTCCTTTCACAAAAAGTCGCAAATCTTTGAACTTCTGCCCGTTGTAGTCAATGCCGTCCGTGAAGAGTTGGATGAAGGAGGTGCGTGCGTGGTTGCGCAAAATGCCGTTTGCTGCTATGTCGCCCTCCGTTTCCAAAGGCAGGAGTAGCACGTGCTTGAAGAAATCCGTGTTTTTGAGCCTCATGCTGAATGTCCAGTCGTACTCGGGCGTGGCGCGGTGCTTGGTCGTTTGCAGTTGCGGCAGGGCAGCGGCAAGTATGTCCTCGTACACGGTTTTAAGTTTCGGGAGCGAAAGTTGCCCGTTGAAGGTAAAGTTGAGGAAATCGCTTCCGAGCCTGATGTCACTGCCTTTCTTGTCGGGCGTCACGTCGAGGCGAAGATTTTTGACGATGCAAGGCGTGCTGTCGTTGTAGGCAAAATAGAAGTCGTTGATTTGTAGGAAACCTTTCGGCTGATTAGCAGTGAGGCGGTCAAGCGCGGCTTCTATTTTCGCCGAGATGCTGGCATCGCGCCCTTTGATGGGAAAACCGATGGCGGCGGGGCGCAACATTCCCAAGTTGGCCGTGAGGGCGAGGTCGCGGGCTGAGTGCCCGTCGTAGTAGCCGCTGCCGTTTAGTTGCAGTGCGGCGGGCGCGTTGTCAGATTTCAGGTCAAAGCGGAAGCGTCCCTTTTGCCATTTGCCGGTAAGAGCGATGTTGCGCAAATCGTAGTCCTTATTTCGCGCATTGAGGATATTGGCCTGAACATTCAGATCAGGCACGTGCTTCCCCTTTTCGGGCAACACTACATTGCCTTTAATTTCAGCCGAAAGGCTTTGCGGCAGTTTTTCAGTGCCGATAATCTTCGAAAGGTCTAAGCCATCGATGCTGATTTTGCCTTTAATGTCTTTTTCCACCATAGCCAGCGTGCCTTTTGCCTCGCCTGCGTCGGTGGCAATGCCGAAATCGGCGGTGCTTTCGCCGTCGGGGCGGTAGGCGGCACGGGCATTGAGGGTGGCAATTCCGCAGAGCAAAATCTTTTTCTGCGTCTCAGCGTTTTTGATGTATGCTTCGCAGATTTTCTTCAAAAGTCCCTGCGTGGCGGTAGCGTTTTTCAGCGTTAAGTCGGCGCGGCGAAGTCCTGACTTGTTCCAGGCAAGGGCACAGTCGCCCGTGATGGAGGCGTTCGTCTGACTTTCCTTGATGCTGATATTTCGGAACTCACCGCTCTGGGGCAGCATGTGATAATCCATTGACAGCGACAACGTGAGCGGCAATGGGCGGAGCGCGGGCACGAAGTGGGCGATGTCGGCCGTCGCCACCGTGATGTCGGCCAGCGAACCCGTAGCAGAGAGCGTGTTGGACAGGTTGCCCCAGTCCTTTACAGCATCATAGGTGAGGCGCAGTTCGGATTGGCGAATGTGAGAACCGCCGACCTCGATGTTGAGGTTCTTCAAAAGGGCTGCTTTCCTATTGGCCTGTACGATGAAGGTCAGTTCTCGCAAGTCCAGTCCGCATTGTTCCTTTGCAGCCAAATGGCGAACGCGGAGATTAAGACTGTCTGTCGAGAGTTTTTTCAGGCTGATGTTCGCGTCTATCGCGCTCAGAGCGATGTGCGCCGCGTTGAAAGTTTGCGGCGTTCGGGGTTTGGCGTATTCGTCGTAGCGCACCCGGCAGCGACGCAGTATGAGCGAGTTGATGCCAAGGTTGAGACTCGACGGTTTTGACTTGTCTTTGGAAGCAAACGCGTCGAGCACGAATTGGAAGTTGGCGGGGCTGTTTGCTGCAGGTTTATAAAGCGTGAAGTTGCCATCGAGCACGGAGACCGTGCGCAGCGTCACGGCATCTTTCACGAGCGACCGCCATTCTATTTTGGCGGAGATGAATTTCGCTTTGAGCATCTGCTTGCCGCTTTGGTCGTAGACAGTGACGTTTTTCAGCGAGAGGCGGTTGAAAAGCCCTGCCTCGATGTCTTCTATCTCGACCTTTGTTTGCAATATTTCCTGCAAGGCATTTTCGGCCTTGTCGGTTATCCAGCGGCGAGCAGGCGAGAAATTAAAAACAAAAAGCGTTACGAGGTACACCGTCAAGAGTGTACCGATCGTAACGCGTATAATATTTCTCAGACTGTTTCTCAAATGCTTTTTATAAGCCTTTATTTGATTTTCAAAGAAGCCTTATATAAATATATAATGATTGCGGCATACATGGCCAGCGAGAGCCATTCGGCCCATGCCGTCTGCGTCCATTCGGTGAGCGCGAGTTGTACGCCGCTAAACTGCAACGCCGCGCTGACAACGCCCATCAGTGCGCCGCCGGCTATGAAGCCCGAGGCGAGGAGCGTACCTTTTTCGCCGCGCAGGCGGTTGACTTCTGCGTCCTTAGAGCGCGTGGTGACGAAATAGTTCACTGCGCCGCCCACGATGAGGGGCAGGTTGAGTTGCAAGGGGATGAACATGCCGAGGGCAAACGCGAGGGCGGAGATGCCGCAGGCATTGAGCACGAGGGCGATGACGGCGCCGATGCCGTAGAGCAACCAAGGAGCGCCCTGCCCAGACATCAGCGGCTCAATCACGGCTGCCATGGCGCGGGCCTGCGGAGCGGCCATCACGTCGGCATTGTCGGGCGTAAAGCCGTAAGCCTTATTCAAAATCATTATCACGCCGCCCACGGTGGCTGCCGACACGAGGATGCCGAGGAACTTGTAAGTTTCCTGATACTTCGGCGTGCTGCCGAGCCAATAGCCGATTTTGAGGTCGGTGATAAACGCGCCCGCACTGGCCAAGGCGGTGCAGACCACGCCGCCCATAATCAGGGCTGCCACCATGCCGCCCGTGCCTTTCAGGCCCACGAGGACCATGATGATAGAGGAGAGAATGAGTGTCATCAGCGTCATGCCGCTCACGGGGTTGGAGCCTACGATGGCGATGGCGTTGGCGGCAACGGTGGTGAAGAGGAAAGCGATGACGGCCACGATGACGATGCCCACGATCGTGAAGAGCAGGTTGCCGCTCATCACGTCGAAGTAGAAGAAGAGGGCGGTGGCGATGATGGTGAGCAGCGAGCCGATGCCGATGATTTTCATCGAAAGGTCTTTCTGCGTGCGCTGCGTTTCTTCTTCCTGTCCGCCTTTTTGGAACACCTTGCCCATCAGGCCGAACGCGCTCTTAATCACGCCACGGCTCTTCACCACACCGATGATGCCCGCCATGGCGATGCCGCCGATGCCGATGCTCTTGGCGTAAGAGAAGAGTTGCTCGGCCGAGGCGCTTGCCGCCGTTACGCCGGCGGCGACTTCGAGGTCGGGGAAGATGAAGGCGATGCCAGGAACGATAAGCCACCACACGAGCACCGAACCGGCGCAGATGATTGCGGCGTATTTCAGGCCTACGATGTAGCCCATGCCGAGGAGTGCCGCGCTCGTGTTGATGCTAAACAGCACTTTGGTCTTTTCCGTGAGCATGGCGCTGAATTCCGTGACGCGGCTCGTGAAATTCTCCGTCCACGCGCCGAAAGAAGCCACGGCAAAGTCGTATAGCCCGCCGATCAGACCTGCCACGAGCAACGGCATCGTCTGGTTGCCGCTCTTCTCGCCCGACAGCAGCACCTGCGTGGAGGCAGTCGCCTCGGGGAACGGATATTTGCCGTGCATATCTTTCACGAAATACTTGCGGAAAGGTATGAGGAACAGGATACCGAGCACGCCGCCCAAGAGCGAGGCGAGGAACACCTGCATGAAGTTGACCGTAAGGTCGGGATATTTGTTTTGGAGTATGTAGAGCGCGGGCAGGGTGAAGATGGCGCCTGCCACAATCATGCCCGAGCATGCACCGATGCTTTGGATGATGACGTTTTCGCCGAGCGGGTCTTTGCGGTGCGTCGCGCCGGAGAGGCCCACGGCGATAATCGTGATGGGAATGGCGGCTTCAAACACTTGCCCCACTTTAAGGCCGAGGTAGGCCGTTGCAGCCGAGAAGATGACGGCCATGAGCAAGCCCCAGAATATGGACCACGGCGTTACCTCGCGGTAAGTGCGTCCGGGTTTCATAAGCGGTTCGTACTGTTCGCCTTCTTTCAGTTCGCGGAAGGCATTTTCAGGGAGGTTGGTCTCTTTCATTTTTATGTGTCTATATATATAATATTGTGTGTCGAGTGGTCAGTCCATTCTGTCACGGTAATCTTCGTAACGGAAAGTGCGGAGCGTTTCTATCGTGCCGTTGCTGCGCTTTATGGCGAGGGCGGGGTGGGGAATGCCGTTGAACATGTTTGTCTTGACGGTCGTGTAGTGTATCATGTCCTCAAAGATAACGGCGTCGCCTACGCGCAGCGGTTTTTCAAATCGCCAGTAGCCCATGAAGTCGCCCGAGAGGCAGGAGTTGCCGCCGAGGCGGTACACGTTCTCTGCCGTTTCCAGTCCTTCCGCCGCTTCATCTGCGAGCGTTTCCGCGCCGCGCACGGCGGGGTGGTAGGGCATTTCGAGGCAGTCGGGCATGTGGCAGGTGAAACTGACGTTGAGTATGGCGGTTTTTATGCCGCTGTTTTCTACGATGTCCACCACTTCGCTCACCAGCGGCCCCGTTTGCCAGGCAAAAGCCGAGCCCGGTTCGAGAATGATGCTAAGGTTGGGATGCCTTTGCCGCAGGGCTTTGAGCAGGCCGATGAGGTGCTCCGTGTCGTAGCCCTTGCGCGTCACGAGGTGACCGCCGCCGAGGTTGAGCCATTTGATTTTGTCGAGCCACTTGCCGAACTTGCTTTCTATGTGCTCCAAGGTATGCTCCAAGGCATACGATGTGCTTTCGCAATGGCAGTGGCAATGGAAGCCTTCAACGCCTTCGGGCAGGACTTCCGGCATTTTGTCGGCGGTGATGCCGAAGCGCGAGCCGGGGGCGCAGGGGTTATAGAGTTCTGTCTCTATCTCGCTGTATTCGGGATTGATGCGCAGGCCGCACGACACGCCGGCCGCCGAGGCGCGCGGCGCGAAACGGGCAAATTGCGTGAGCGAGTTGAACGAGATATGACTGCTATACTTCACGATGTCTCCGAAAGTGTCCTCCTCGTATGCCGGGGAATAAGTGTGTGCCTTTGAACCGAATTCCTCGAAGGCAAGCCGCGCCTCGTAGGGCGACGATGCAGTGGTGTGGGAGATGTATTCGCGGAATATGGGAAAGGTTTTCCAAAGGGCAAAGGCCTTGAAGGCGAGGATAAACTCCACGCCGGCGCGGTCGGCAATGCTTTTGATGAGTGCGAGGTTGCGCCGCAGCAGGTCTTCTTCGATGAGGTAGTAGGGAGGCATAGTTGCACAGGATTATTTATAGAGAAACGAACAATCCAAGACGGTCGTTGAATGAGGGTTTATGTATTAAGTGCCTGGAAGGCACTACGGAGCGTAGCGACGATAACCGGGTACGAAGTGCCCGGAGTGGCTATGTGAGGACGATGTGCCTGGAAGGCACTACGCCATAGGACGGGATCTTTATACATCGCCACAGGCGTACTGCCTTCCAGGCAGAACATGCTTGCATCTTCATTCCGAGGACTTCGTCCCTGGTTACTATCGCTTCGCTCTGTACTGCCTTCCAGGCAGTTAATACTTTACTCATATAGTATTGCTTAATTAAGCAACAACTATCTATATATCTATAATTCTCTATTATCCATAAAAACGGATACCATTGGCTTGGAATGTCCTTTTCCAAGGATATGCCTGCCGATGGTATCCGAGTGTCGTTTATGGCTTACATGATGCCGCGCTCACGCAGCACCTTCTGCCAGTTCCATGCAGAAGAGAGGGCTTCTTCGAGCGTGTGTACGGCTTTCCAACCAAGCACCTTGTTGGCCTTGTCCACGTTGCCCCAAACCTTTTCGATGTCGCCCGGGCGACGGGGAGCAACCTTGTAGTTGAGTTTCACGCCGGTGCACTTCTCGAACGTGTTGATGAGTTCAAACACGCTCACGCCGTTGCCGGTGCCCACGTTGTAGATTTCCACGGGTTCGGTGTTCTTGCCTTCGAGGATGCGTGCCATGGCTGCCACGTGTGCCTTAGCGAGGTCGAGCACGTAGATAAAGTCGCGGATGCAGGAGCCGTCGGGCGTATCGTAGTCATCACCGAACACGGAGAGGCAAGGACGGATGCCGATAGCCGTTTGCGTGAGGTAGGGGATAAGGTTAGCGGGAACGCCATTAGGCATTTCGCCGATGATGCCAGAGGGGTGCGAGCCGATGGGGTTGAAGTAGCGCAGCAGGATAGCGGAGATAGGTGCGCCGCTCTTCACGTAGTCCTGCACGATTTCCTCGTTGATTTGCTTCGTGTTGCCGTAGGGGCTTTCTGCCTTCTTGATGGGGGCTTCTTCCGTTACGGGCAGGTTTTCGGGATCGGGCTGGCCGTAAACGGTGCAGGAAGAAGAGAAGATGATGCCCTTAACGTCGTATTTCGGCATCAGTTTCAAGAGGTTGATAAGGCTAAGCAGGTTGTTTTCGTAATACATCAGGGGTTTCTCCACGCTTTCGCCCACAGCCTTGGAGGCGGCGAAGTGGATAATGCCCTGAATGCCGGGATATTTTTGGAAAACAGCTTCGAGGCCTGCGAGGTCGCAGCAGTCCACTTCCTCAAAAGCGGGGCGAATGCCCGTAATCTTCTCGATGCCGTCCACGACATCTGCCTGAGAGTTACTCAGATTGTCCACGATAACTACGTCGTAGCCGGCGTTTTGCAGTTCTACGGTGGTGTGCGAACCGATGAAACCGGTACCGCCCGTCACCAAAATGGTCTTTTTCATAGTGGTTTGGTATTTTGAAAAAAGTGAGATCTTGTCTTTCGTGCTTTTATTATGGCAAAATTATGTTTTTCCCCTAAAAGAAGCCTTGTTTTTGCGCACAAAATGCCGTTTTCTCCCGTATTTTTCGAGATTTAGCATTTTTGTAACGCTTTTAGTAAACGAGTTTACGAGTTTACGAGTAAACAAGACAGGTATGTCTGTTGCTGTCTAAGGGTTTTCAGCGCAGGTTGTGGGTGCGCAGCACGCGCAGCAACTCGGTGTTTTGGTGGGGCAGGCGTATGGGCAGGCGCAGATAGTTGCCGTAGCCTTCTATCTCCGTAATCTTTTTGAAGGGAATGCCCTCCTCGCCGAGCCTTTGCGCCACGCTCTCCGCGTTCTTGAAGCGTGCCACCACGAAGTCGCCGAACCCTGGCAGTACGCCCGTGCAGTTGGGCAACTGGGCGATGGCGGGGGCCACTTTGCGCCGTTCGTCGATGAGAGTGCAGCGCCAAGTGTGCACGTCGTTGTAGGCTTTCTGTCGGGTCGCCGCCGCTTGCCAGTCGGGGTCGTAGGTATAGAGCAGGGTGCCTGCTTTTTGCAAAACCTGCACCGTTTCGGGTGCGGCGATGGCAAAGCCGAGCGGTTGCTCGTCGGTGCTTTGTCGGTACACGCTGCGCAAGATAACCATTCTCCTGTTTTCGCTCAAAAGCGGCAGCAGCGAAGGTTTGTTTGCAAAGTCGAGCAGGCTTTCGTCCACAACGGTCAGCCCCTCGAAATCCGCCGCAATTTCTCTTCCCCGCTCTGTACCTACAAGGCTGCCGAGCACGCTGTTCGGGTGGCTGAGCAGCAGGAGTTTGCTGCGATTGTTCTTTGTGGTTTTAATGGCGGCGGCATCGGGCGTGAGGTCGGCTGCGATGTCCGTGCAGCGGTATTCCACGTCGTTGAACTTTGCCAGCCGCAGCCACGCCTCTTCGCAGGGGCGGGCAATGAGGATATTGTCGTATTGCGGCGTGCAGAATACACGCATCATCAGGTCAATCAGTCCTGCTACGCCCGTGGGGTAAGGTCCGAAGATGCACGCGGGGTTGATGCCGCGCAGTCCCTCGAAGCGGTCGTAGGGCGACGGCGCGGCTTTCCCCTCTGCCTGCTTTTTGTCATCGGCAGGGTTGTCGAGCAACTTATATATGTTGGGGCGTATGAGGTGGTGCATATCGAATATGAAGCAGTTTTACGACACCTGGAACCTCTTGCTGGCGCGGAGCAAGTGGCGGGCCATACTTACCAGCTCTTGCGTTTCTTGCAGCGTGCTCAGATAGAGCAGGGTGGTGCGTATGTTGCTGTCGAGCTTCTGTATTTGTTCCTGTTGCTTGTGGCGGATTTGCGAGATACGGCTCTTAATGGCGTTGCCCTCGACGAGGTATTCATCGGCGTTGGAGAAATTGCCGGAGCGGATCATGCGCGACACGTTTTCGAGTAAGAGTTCCACGTCGTTGCATATCGGGATAAATTCTTCCACGTATTCCTGCGGCATCGGATTAAAGTTATTGTCCACATGCTCGTTAATAGGCTCGAGCATACGCTTGAGGCAATAAATAATCTGTGTAGCGTTGTTGCAGCCGAGGTGGAACCACGTGTTTTTCTCCACGGCAAGCAGGTAGTCGATTTTGCGCATACCCAATATCTCCTTGCGGCGATAGCGTTTCCACACGCTCTTTTCCTCTTCGATAGCAGCGGCAGCGGTGCGCAGCGACTTGATGTTCTCGTGCATCAAGCCGTAAGTGATGTCGCGGAAAGCCTGGCGCGTGAAGTCGATGAGCGTGCCCTGCGTCTCGCGCACGTGTTGCAGCAGCAACTGCCATATTTCTTCCTTGTCGTGGCTGCGCACCAACTGGCGGAACACGAGGTCGACGTTCTCGCTGTCTTGCTTCTTCTTAAACTTGCGGTTGTTGTTGATGATGACAAATGCCACTGTGGCAATCACCACCAGCATGGCAATGAAGCCGCCCAGGTGGTTGATGGTGGCGATGAAGAAACTGAGCAGCATGGCCGCGCCGGCGGTGATGAACCAGCCGCCAATCACGGTTATCACGCCCGTAATGCGGTAAACAGCAGTTTCGCGACCCCAAGCGCGGTCGGCGAGCGACGAACCCATTGCTACCATAAACGCCACGTAGGTTGTGGAGAGCGGCAGTTGGAACGTGGTGCCGATCACGATGAGCAAGCCTGCAAGCACGAGGTTCACCGAGGCACGCACGAGGTCGAACGCGGCGCCTTCGTTGAGTTGCACTTCCTCTGTGTCGAAACGCGAATCAATCCATTTCTTCGCGCGTTCGGGCACGAATTTAGATATCTGTGCCGTGGTGGCAAGTACCGAGCGCACGGTCTTTCGGGCGATTTTCGAGGAACTGAACACTTCCTCGCCGTCGTCCTGACGCGACAGGCTCACGGAGGTCTCTATCACCTTATGCGCCTTCTTGGAGGTGCAGATGGCCACGGTCATGATAATGCCCGCGCCGATGAGGAACCATTGCTTGCCCGGCAGGGTAGAGTCGCCCGCCAGCACGCTCACGATGTATTGCTCGCCATTTTGTCCCGCGCCGTTATGGCTGAAATCGAGGAACGCCTCCAAACCGGCCAGCGGCGTACCGATGAAGTTCACGAGGTCGTTGCCCGCAAAGGCCATGGCCAGCGAGAACGTGCCGAAGAGCACGATGATTTTGAAGATATTTACTTTGAGCAAGTGCAGCACCTCCATCAGTACGGTAAACGCCGCGAAACTCACGAGCAGGATAGTGCCCTTGTGCGCGTCAATCCAATCCGGCGTCCAGCCGATGCTGCTCAGGATCTGGCTGTTGCGCAGACCACTCACGAGCAGGAAGTAAAATATTGAAGTAACGCCCACGCCGCCAAATATAGCGATGCTCCAGCGAAGATGCTTCTTGTAGTTGAATGTGAACACGATACGTGCAATCCACATCACAATTAAACCGAACACGAAGGCTATGGCAACGCTCAGGAAAATGCCGATAATTACGCTCAACGCCTTGTCCGTGTTGATGAGATCGGCATACGTATGGCCCGCCTCCGTCATCTTGCTCATGGCAAGTGCGGTGCTGCCGCCCAAAAGCCCGAACACCATCGAGACTGTGGTAGACGTGGGCATGCCTAACGTGTTGAAAATATCGAGGAGAATAACGTCCGTCGCCGCCACGGCGAGGAAGATGCACATCACGTCGTCCAAAGTGTAATAATGCGGGTTGAGGATACCATGGCGTGCGATGTCCATCATGCCGCTCGACGTGGAAGCGCCTACAAAAATGCCAAGTGCGGCAACCGTGAGAATGGTGCGGAACTTGGCGGCTTTCGTGCCCACCGCCGGACTAAGGAAGTTTACAGCGTCGTTGGCAACGCCGACCGAGAGGTCGAAGGTCGCAAGCAGGCACAGGAATATGAGTATTCCTAAATACATTAAATCCATAAGAGATATATAGAGAAAAACGTTTTTCTGCTACAAAGTTAAGTGTTGTTTACGAAAGTGCAAAAAAATTATTACGTATTTTCTGCGCAGAAAGGGGCATACATATTTATATATATAGATGCCGTGTTGGCTACTCGCTTTAAGTTCAAAAGCCTCGCGGCTGTGGCGCGCTTCATTCGTACCAAAATTATATTATGCCATATTCCTCGCCCAACCATGTCCGTTTCCTGTCCGATTATCCCCGAGCAATTTTTTCTTTTCTCCTTGAAAATTATTCCTTTCAGCAAGCAATTTTTTACTATCTGCTAAGATATTTTTTGTTACAAACTTTCTAACACATGTTACAAACTTTGTAATACGTGTTACAAACTTTGTAATACATGTTACAAACTTTGTAACAAACTATTTCTTATAGGATAGTAAAAAATATCTTGCTGATAATAAAAAATATCTCCGAGAAAGTAAAAACTTGCTCGGAGATAGCAGATGCTGCCCTATATGCGGGGCAATTATTTATGATGGAAAATCCTATTTCACCGGCTCCACGTGCGTATTTATTATGGTGTGCGCACCGAAGCGGGCGCGGAGCTTGTCCTCGATGCGGCGGGTGGCGGCGTGGGCATCGTTGATGGTCGTAGTGCCCGCCATGCGGAAATGCACTTCAATGGCGCAATAGCTGCCGATGCGGCGCGTGCGCAAATTGTGCGGGTCGGAAGTGCCGGGTTCTTCGAGAATCGTGTCGACGATAAAGGCCTCTTCCTTTTCGGGCAGCGACTTTTCGAGCAGTTCCTCCATGCCGGGTAAAAAAAGTTTGAAGGCCACCTTGATGATAAAGAAGCTGACGATCAATGCGGCAATGGGGTCGAGCACGCGCCAGCGCTCGCCGAGAAAGATTGCGCCGCCGATACCTAGGGCAGTGCCGATGGACGAGAGGGCATCGCTGCGATGGTGCCACGCATTAGCCACAACGGCCTGAGAGCCGGTGGAGCGTCCCACGCGAACGGTGGCTTGATAGAGCAACTCCTTGACCACGATTGATACGAGGGCGGCGATGAGCGCGATGTTGCCGGGTTGCGGCAGGAGTTCGCCGTTGATGCTTCGGTAGATGGCTTCCGCGCCGTTCCACAGCACGCCGATGCCGACCGCCATCAGCATCAGGCCGACTATAACGGTAGCAAGCGTTTCGTATTTGCCGTGGCCGAAGTCGTGGTCGCTATCAGAGGGACGGCCGGAAAGGCGCACGAAGAGCAGGACAACGATGTCGGTGGCAAAATCGGAAAGCGAGTGTACGGCATCGGCTATCATGGCCGCACTGCCGCCGAGGATACCGGCTGCGAACTTGAAGATGAGCAGCAGCACGTTGCCTGCGCTGCCAAGGAGCGTGATGCGGTAGATGCTGTGTTCGCGAGAAGGGGTTGTTGGCATAATATAAATATTGAGTAGGAGGTGGGATGGGACAAAAACAATTAAAACCGCTTGTCCTGTGTGGGCCTGCGGCTCGCCTTACCGGGTTAACCGCGAACCTGTGAGCCTATAGGCTCCCGTTTCGCGTCCTTCCCGCTAAGGCTGCGGTCGGTTCCCGCCCGCCCACACAGGACAAGCAAAAAACAGAAAAAAGTAAAGCATTGCTTTTTTGCTTTTATAATGAAAAGTAAATGTATACTTTTTCCTGTTTTTTGCTTGCGTCGTTTGAAGCGGGCGGGCACCGACCGCAGCCGCAGGGATTAAGGATGAGTGAAAGCCGAGAGGCTTTCTAACTCAGCGTTAAGCCCAGCGGCGTGCCCTTGGGCTTCAAACGATGCAAGCGGTTTTTATGGTTTTTGTTAAAATCAATAACTAATTCCTTGTTAACGCGTGCGCCGCGGTGCACGGAGTATTGTATTTGAAAGGCACGAAATCTTCTGCAAAATTACTACTTTTGCAATTCCCATACGTGATAATAGGCTTTTTTAAGTATGGGAAGAAGGCGTGCCGCGCCTTTTTTCCGTAACTTCGCCTTTGAATTTAGAAAATACCGCAATGACAAACGGCAGACTGCTTTGGGTGGACGACGAGATTGACTTGCTCCGCGCCCACATCCTGTTCCTCGAAAAGAAAGGCTATGACGTTTCCACCGCTTCCAACGGCTCGGACGCGCTCGAACTATGCGAGAAAGAAGATTTTGACCTGATATTTCTCGATGAAAACATGCCCGGCCTCAGCGGCCTCGAAACACTTTCGCAGCTGAAAGAGCAGGGCGTGAACACGCCCGTGGTGATGGTGACGAAAAACGAGGAAGAAAATATTATGGACCAGGCCATCGGCGCGAAAATCGCCGACTATCTCATTAAGCCCGTCAATCCTAACCAAATCCTGCTGAGTATCAAGAAGAACATACATCGCCGCGAAATCGTGCAGGAAGCCACGCAGACGGGTTACCGGCAGGAGTTTGCAAAAATAGACCTCCAAATGTCGGAAAACCTTGATGAGGAGGGCTGGAAAGAACTCTATAAAAAGTTGGTGTACTGGGAGTTGGAACTTTCGCAGACCGACGGCGCGATGAACGAGATGCTGCAAATGCAGAAAGCCGATGCCAACAGAAATTTCGCCAAGTTCATCGCAAAGAACTACGCCGCATGGATTGCCGCCCCCGACAGCCGCCCCATACTCAGCCCCGACGTGATGAAGCGCCGCGTCTTCCCCTTGCTCTCCTCGGGCAAAAAGGTGTTTCTGCTGGTGCTCGATAATTTCCGCTTCGACCAGTGGCGCGTGCTCAGAGGCGAACTGGCCGATGACTTCGACATCGACGAAGATGTCTACTTCAGCATTTTGCCTACCGCTACGCAATACGCCCGCAACGCTATTTTCTCAGGACTGATGCCCTTGCAAATCAAAGAGATGTACCCCGCGCTTTGGGTGGACGAGGAGGAAGAAGAGGGCAAAAACCTCCACGAAGAGGCGCTCCTGCGCGAACAATTAGCGCGCTTCCGCCGCAAGGAAACGTTTACCTACCACAAACTCAACGACTCGGTCGCCGCCGACCGCCTGCTGGCGCAGATGAACGAGCTGACGCAGTCGCCGCTGAACGTGTTGGTGGTAAACTTCATCGATATACTCTCCCACGCCCGCACCGAGTCGAAAATGGTGCGCGAGCTGGCCGCCAACGAGGCTGCCTACCGCAGCATCACGCTCTCGTGGTTCAAGCATACGCCCATCAAGGAACTCTTCGACCGCCTCTCGCGCCTCGACTACGAAATCCTCATCACCACCGACCACGGCAGCATTCGCGTGGACCAGCCGACCAAGGTGGTGGGCGATAAAAACGTGAACACCAACCTGCGCTACAAACTCGGCAAAAACCTCAACTACAATGCCCGCGAGGTCTTCGAGGTGAAGCAGCCGCGTAGCATTCAGCTGCCCGCGCCCAACCTTTCCACAACCTATATCTTCGCCACCGGCGCACGCTTCTTCGCTTATCCCAACAATTATAATTATTACGTGCAGTATTATAAAGACACTTTCCAGCACGGCGGCGTTTCTATGGACGAGATGATTGTGCCGCTTGTGTCGCTCCGCCCTAAAAAGAGATGATATTTATAAGTATATTTCCACATATTCATATATAATCTATGCTAATTGCACACAATAAGGGGCTTGTGTGCAATTAGTTTTTGTATAAAAGAAAATAAAATCGTACTTTTGCAACGCATTTTGTGCTTTTCCATATAAGCAAATCAACATTAACAACGTACATATTCATTTTATGACGAAAAGAAAAATCCAATTTAGCCTTGTTTATCGCGACATGTTTCAGTCGTCGGGCAAGTTCCAGCCGCGCAAAGACCAGCTGGAGCGCATTGCCCCGGTTATTATAAAGATGGGTTGCTTCTCCCGCGTGGAAACCAACGGCGGCGCTTTCGAGCAGGTCAATCTTCTTTATGGCGAAAACCCCAACAAAGCCGTGCGCGCCTTTACCAAGCCCTTCAACGAAGTTGGCATTAAGACGCACATGCTCGACCGCGGCCTTAACGCGCTGCGCATGTTCCCCGTGCCCGCCGACGTGCGCCGCCTGATGTATAAGGTGAAGCATGCCCAGGGTGTGGACATCACCCGCATCTTCTGCGGCTTGAACGACGTGCGCAACATCATTCCCTCTATCAAATATGCCATCGAGGGCGGCATGACGCCGCAGGCAACCCTTTGCATCACCAACTCGCCCATTCATACGGCAGAGTACTACGCCAATATCGCCGACCAGCTGATCGCAGCCGGCGCGCCCGAAATCTGCCTGAAAGATATGGCAGGCATCGGACAGCCCGCCATGCTCGGCAAGCTCACGAAAATGATTAAGGACAAGCATCCCGAAGTCATTATCCAGTATCACGGCCACTCAGGCCCGGGCCTTTCGATGGCGAGCATTCTCGAAGTGTGCCGCAACGGCGCGGACGTGATCGATACCGCCATCGAACCGCTCTCTTGGGGCAAGGTACACCCGGATATCATCTCTGTGCTGTCGATGCTTAAGAACGCAGGTTTCGACGTGCCCGAAATCAACATGGAAGCCTATATGGAAGCCCGTAAGCTCACGCAGGAATTTATAGACGACTTCCTCGGCTACTTCATGAACCCCGGCAACAAACTGATGTCGTCGCTGCTGCTCGGCTGCGGCCTGCCCGGCGGCATGATGGGCTCGATGATGGCAGACCTCACAGGCGTGATGAGCGCCATCAACAGCAACCGCGAAAAGCAGGGCAAGCAGCCCCTTTCGGAAGATGCCCTGCTCGTGCGCCTCTTCGACGAGGTGGCATACGTTTGGCCGCGCGTGGGTTATCCTCCCCTCGTAACGCCGTTCTCGCAGTATGTGAAGAACATCGCCCTGATGAACCTCCTCACTGATTCAATGGGCAAGCCCCGCTATACGATGATGGACAACAGCATTTGGGGCATGATCCTCGGCAAGAGCGGCAAGCTGCCCGGCGAGGTTGCGCCCGAAATCATCGAACTTGCCAAAGAGAAAGGCTTTGAGTTTACCGATGCCGACCCGCAGAGCTACTATCCCGACGAACTTCCGCGCTTTATCAAGGAAATGGAAGAGAACGGCTGGGAACGCGGCGAAGACGATGAAGAACTCTTTGAGTTTGCCATGCACGAAACGCAGTATCGCGACTATAAGAGCGGTGCGGCCAAGAAGCGTTTCCTCGCTGACCTGCAAGCCGCTCGCGACAAGGAGACGGCCAGCGGCATGAGCCTCGAAGAAGCTGCTGCCTTCAAGCATGCAAAAGCCGACGCCATTGTGGCAACCGAAAGCGGCACCGTGCTTTGGGAAATCGGCGGCGACGGCGAATGCGTCAAGAGCATCGAGCCCTTTATCGGCAAAGAGTATAAAGAAGGCGACTTCTTCTGCTACATCGAGAACACGCACGGACAAATCCTTGAACTTCCCGCTGCGCTTGGCGGCAAATTGGTAGAAATCAATGCCAAGCAGGGCGCGCACGTGCAGAAGGGCGACGTGATTGCCTACATCGAGCGCAAGGAAGCGTAAGACATTTTTCCAAATCACTATAATGCAGCAGCGCGGCAACTCATGGGTTACCGCGCTGCTGCTTTAAACATATAATATACTCGTTGGTTGAATAAATCAAATGATATTAGATAAAAACCATGAAAAACATCTTGCTTCGTTTGAAGCCCCTTGGGCTACGCCGCCGGTATTAACGCCGTGCTTGTGAGCCTAAACGGCTCACGCTCGTCCTTAATCCCTGCGGCTGCGGTCGGTTCCCGCCCGCTTCAAACGCCGCAAGGGAAAAACCATTAAAAACACGTGAGACCTTGATATTGCCTCAAAGTAGGTTAGGAAGGTATCCCGTTGAAAATGGTTTTTACTGGTTTTTCCCTTGTTCTGTGTGGGGCGGGCGACACCGCCCGCCGCCTTAGCGGATAGGACGCGAGACGGGAGCCGACAGGCTCACAGGCTCGGGGAATATCCGATAAGGCAAGACGCAGGCCCACACAGAACAAGCTGTTTTTAATGGTTTTTATCTTAATTCATTCAAAGCGCATAATATATTAGTCCAAATCGAAAATAAGCAGGTTGCCGCCCGAGAGTGTAAGCGACCGAGACGCGGCGGCGGGGGCTTTGGCAAATTCTTTCGGCCAAAGCGGGTGGCGCGGGGAGGAGAAAGCAATGTCTACGCGCAAATCTGTTTCAAAATCTTTATTCACGACGGCCAAATAACGCTTACCGCCTTGGCGAAGTACGGAAACCACTGCACCGCGCGTGCCAACGACTTTCAGGCGACGCAGTCCGCGCGGCATGCCCTTGAAACGCTCCGTGCCGAGCGGCACTTCGAGCAAATGCCCCACGCGTTCCACGGTGCAACCATCGAAAAAGGGAATGGTCTCGCGCAGTTCGCGGTTCATGTCGCGGACAATATTATAGGTATCCGTCTTTTTGCCTTCCAGGGTAATCGGGCCGTTGTGGTAGTCGTAGGTGTCGTCGGGCGGCGGCGTGCGGAAGGTGAAATATTGTATGGCCTGCGCACCGTAGGCAAGGTTGGAGTAGATTTGCAGGCGCAACATTTCGAGCGTAGGTTGCGGATAGCCCACGTGGGGCGTGGAAAGCACGAACGCCCAAAAGGGAACGCCCGTGCGGAGGCTTTCGCGGCGCACGGCTTCCAGCGTGTAGTACCACGTAGGGCGTATGTCGTAGTCCCAGATAGGGTAGAAGTCGAAAGAGATTTGCGGCAGCGGTATCTCGCTGAACTTTTTCAGATAGTCTTCATACGATGCCGCGCCAATGGTTGCGAGCAGTTCGTCGCCGTAGTAGGGGAAAAGGTTTTGGTAGCATAGGTGCGTGGGGTCGGTGGCGCGGATTTCTTCAAATAACTGCTTGTATCTGCTGAAATCAGCCATTCGCGGCTCGTCGCCGAGCACGTAGCCGAAGAGGGCGGGGTGGTTGCGGATAGCTTTTGCCGTTTCCTGCGGGTGCAGCACAAGCTGGTCGCCGGCCACAAGCAGCCGCATGCCCGCCGCCTGCGCACAGTCCAAAGAGTGAATGATTTGTTCCAACGATTTGTAACCGTCCATGCTCACGTCGAAGCCGGCGCGGCGCATCTCTGCATAGTGTGCCTTTGTGGCGCTTTCGGGGTCAACGCCCCAAAAGCCGAGGATGGGGATGCCGGCGCGCAGCGCAGCAGATACCGCCCATAGCGTAAAGAGGAGTATGGCGTGTTTCATGTCTGAGTTGTCCGAGGGGAATAGGTTATTGCAAGCCCGTGCGCCCTGCCTTGCGCAACTGCCATTTATACATCACCTTATAAAAAATGAATTTCAGCCAAGAACCGTAGCCAAAATAGTTGGCGAGGGCGTACATCTTTTTGTTCTGCTCTTGCAGGACTTTGAAATGGCGCAGTTTGTAGTGTAGACTTGAATGGTTCACGTCGCCTGCGCCGAGCACGTTGCCTCCATGTTGGCGGTAGAGCATGAGCGGTTCGCGGATGATGCCGAACGTGCCGCCTGCCTTCATTGTTTTCATCACGAGCCAGGCATCGTGCATGAAGGCGCAGGGAGGGTAAGGGAAGGCGATGCGCTTGGCGGCGGCGTTAATCATCATGGTGCAGCCGGTGGCAAGGAAATGCACGCCGAGGTAGTTGAAGTTTGATGCGAGCAGGTCGGGCAGCATCTCCGACATTTCCCAAAAGGACGGCGCGATGGTTTGCAGATTTTTGTCTACGACCTTCAAGTCAGAGCAGACCACGGCGGGGCGTTGCCGGTTTTCCGCTTCGATTTCCCGCATCTTGCGCAGCGTGGTTTCCACTTTATGCGGCAGCCACACGTCGTCTTGGTCGCAAAACATGTAGTAGTCGGCCTCCGCTTCAGCGAGCAGGCCCATGAAGTTGCTCATCGCGCCTTTGCCCTCGCTGTTTCGGTGGAAAACGATATTGCCGTATCGTTCGGAAAAATTTCTTACGATGTCCGCAGTGCCGTCGGTCGAGCCGTCGTCGCCGATGTATAAGGTCCAATCAGTGTAAGTCTGATCGTAGAGCGACTGCAACTGCTCGCGAAGGTACTTCTCGCCGTTGTAGGTCGCAAGGAGTATGGCTATTCTTTCAGTGCCTTGCTGCATGGTTTAGAGGTAAAGGATTTTGTTGAAGAAAAGCGATATGACAAAGAGCAGGAACGCCGTTGCCGTTACGCCCGCCTTGCCTATCCATTCGGGGCGCACGGTGTAGATCATCAAGGGGTAAAGGATGACTTCAACGATACAAATCATCTCGCTCACGCGGAAAGCCAGCACGGGCACGGCGGGCAGCAGGAACATGGCGCAGAGGCCGATGATTTCAATCTTGATGAGCAGGTAGATATATTTATTATGCTCGGCGATGACCTTGCTTTTCCAAATAAAGAAATATACGAGGGCGATGCGCAGGTATTGCACCGTGTTGAACGGCGACACCTCCGACACTTCGCCGTTAGCCACCACCGTTTCGTAGAGCTGCAGCTTTTCTTCGATATAAGGTATGGGAATAACCGCCGTGAGCCCAATCTTCATGACAAACAGCACGGCGCAGATGGGAATGAGGCTGCACCAGAAGACGAGCCATTTGCCTTTCAGTTCCTTACCTGTTAAGGCGAAGAAGAACAGATAGACGATAGAAGAGTAATGGAACGACACCGCGCCGAGCAGCGTGAGCAGAAATTTGCCAATCTTTCTTTGAAAGAGAAAAGGCAAGGCTAATAAAAAGAAACCTGCCGCCACCGATACGCGTATCTGCGTCATGCAGTGCAGGATAAAATACTGCGAAAAGTAGATGAGCAGCGAGGAGATCCACAGCTCCGATAAGTTTTTTACGGAATAGACCACCAGCGCCATGCACAGGGCGGCGTAGATGACAAATACATATAAATAATTGTCTATCGTGAAGCGGATAAGGTTCGCTATCAGGATAAAGGTGAACTCTGTGGTGATGTCGAAAGAATAGTAGAAGCGGATATAGTTGTCGTAGTCCTTATCCACGTTGTCGGGGCGGAAGCCCGCCACTAATGCCATCACGACCGCCGCGCCGACGAAGAGCCACAGGCGGTCGCGCTCCGAGATATAGTCTTCAAAGAAGGCCATAAACATCAGCAGTACCAGTAGTATAAGGAGTAGGTTGAGCATTCCTTATGGGTGGCTTGGTTAAAGATATTCTTTGTGGTGTTTCATAATGAGCCACACCGTTACAATGATAAAAGCGAGGAACGCCATAGCCAGAGAGTTGAACATACGTTTCGGGCCGGCAGGCTTCACGGGCACGGTGGCGTTTTGAATAACGGTGAACGAGGGCGTGCGCTCTTGCAGTTTCGACTCTGCCAGTTGCAACTGCTGGCGTACGGAACTGTATGCGCTGTAAGCGTTTTGCAGTTCGTTTTCATAAGCCACCTCTTCAGTCTTGTAGGATTGTAGGATAAGGTCGCGGTGGGCATCAACGTAATCGGCATAAGCGGTCTTTGCCGAGTCGTATTTCACTTTGAGCTGTTCACAAAGGGCGGCATAATGGCGCACATCGCCGCGAGCCTTTTCAGTGCGATAGTTTATAATGAATTGTTGCAGCTTCACCTTCACCGAGTCTGCCAGCTGCGCCGCTACGAGCGGGTCACGGGCGGTGGTGGTGATGCTGATGACGTCGGTCTTCTTGTCCACGTCACACCGCACGCTCCCTGAAATGCCCTTCACCACCTCCGTCTCGGTCTTGTTGAGCTGGAAGGGATTGATTTTATAATCCTTACCCGTGTTGAGCGGGTCGGGCTTCTTGATGAGGTTCTTGGTCCAGTTATAAAGCCTTTCCCACCACGCTACGGGCTGCACCTTTGTGAGATATTCCACGAACGGGCCTTTGAACGCGCCGTCTTTGGTCTCCACCTGCACATAGAAAAGCGGCACGATGAAGTCGGTGCTTTCCATAAGGTCGGGGTAGAACTCGGGAATAATGGCATCGCCCGTGTTCATGTTGCCAATATTCACGCCAAAACTCGAGGCGAGGCTGCTTAGTCCACCGCCGCCCATGCTCGGCGCAGTCGATTCCGGCGCGAGCTTCACCGTGGCGGAGTAATAGCGCGGCAGGCACACCAAGAACAGGTAGGTGCCGAGGCAAGTGGCGAAGACGGGCAGGATAAACTTCTTCTTGTACCGCCAAATGATCTTGGCGATGATGTCGAGGCGTATCTCGTCTTTTACGAGCGAGGTGATTGAAGATTTCTTTTCGTCCATGAGATAATATATATATTGTATTTATATTATTTTCAACTGTGGGTGCTTGCCTCTTTAGAACTGCTTGATGACCTTTGCCGGGTTGCCGGCTGCCACGCAATAGGGCGGCAGGTCTTTCGTGACGATTGCCCCTGCGCCAACGATAGTGCCGCGCCCAATGGTCACGCCGGGCAGCACGACGCAGTTCTCTCCGATTTGCACAAAGTCCTCGATTGTCACGCCGCCCCGGCTCACGAGCGGGCGGTCGAACGGCGGCGTGTCCATTTCCTCGCGGAGCGAATGGCCGTGCACGTGGTCGGTAATGTACACGCGGTCGCCCAGCGTCACGTGGTTGCCGATAATGATGCGGTTGATGCAGCCTATATGGCAGCGCGGGCTGACGAGTGTGTGCTCGCCGATAATGATTTCGGGCGTGAACGTTTCGTTTTGCCAGCGGTCTATGGCGTTGAGGCGTACGTCCTTGCCGATGATGCAGCCGCGGCCGATGCTGATATACCGGCCGCCCTGCATTTCAAAGGGATAGCCGAAGCAGGTGAAGTGGGGCGCGTATTTGAAGCGGCGGCGCACGATGGCGGCATACAGGGCGCATAGGTGCTGCGAGCACTTGCGCGACAGGTTTTCATTCCAAACCTTTGCCACAGGCCAAGCTGCGGCATCTATTATTCTGTGGAGGAGCGACGGCATAGCGATGAGATTTTCTGGAATATGAATGTGCGCTCTGCCTGTTCCGTGCCGAGAACCAGCACGACGGCGGCTGTCCAGGCGATGCTAAGGACAATGATGCCGAGCGTGGCGGCTGTTGTGTCTGGCAGGAAGGATAGGGCGAGGCGCGGCAGGGCATAGGCGGCGGCGAGCACGCCGAGGCAGCGCAGCATCACGCCCGTGAGATAGTTCTTTATGGGCAGGCCGTACAGACCGTTGCAAAGTTTTATTCGGACGATTTGCACGATGATGACCACCGTGAGCTGTATCTCAAACACCGTCTGCGGGGCGCAGCCGAAGTGGGCCGCCACGCAGGCAATGGGCAGAATGCTAAGGAGCGAGCAGCCCTCAATAATATAATACCGCTTCACGCGCCCCGTCGCTGCCGCGCCCACCATCAGCGGGTTGGCAAGCGCGTCTACGAGCGACACGCATAGGAGCAGGCGCGTGAACGTCACGGCATAGTCGGGCACGCTGCCGAGCCACAGCCACAGAAACCATTCGGTCTTGCAGAAGAGCGGCACGAACAGCAGGAGCACGATGCAGAACGACAGGCGCGAGCTGCGCATCACGAGCTGCTGCATCGCCGCCAAGTCTTGCTGGGCGCACGACTTTGTGATTTGCGGATTGATAGCCGTTTGAAAGCTCGAAATGAATGCCGTTACGGCAGCCTGTACCGAGAAGGCTATGCCGCGTGCGGCGTTTACTGCCGGGCCGCCCATATAGTTGAGCAGGAGGTTAAGCCCCTGCGTGTTGCACACAACTGAGGTGTTGGAGAAGGAGTTCCAGCCTGCGAAGCAGAGGATGCTTTTGAAGAGTGCGGCGTTGCGCTTCCACGTGAATTTCAGGTCGGGGAAGTTGCGCCGGCAATAATATATATATAAGGAGCGTGCCACGAGATTTTCCGCCAACAGCATCACGGCGTAGGTTTGCAGCTTGTCGCCCCAGTCGCAATAGGGCAGGGCGAGCACGATGCCGAGTTTGCACAGAATGTCGAAAATGCTGATGAAGGCGAACGCCGTCATACGTTCGTAGGCGATGATGGCGGCGTTGAAGGGCACGTTGAACACGAGGAACATCGCTGAGAGCAGCGAGCAATGGAACACCCATAGCGCACTCTCGAACCTTTCGGGCGGAATGTTCATGTAATGGTGCATGTACCACAGCCCCACGGTTTCGCCAAGCAGCAGCACAGCGATCGCCATCAGTCCGTGAATGATGATGCAGTTGCTGTACACCTCGCTCAGGTGTTCCTTGTCGCCCTTGCCCAGTGCCACCGTGATGAACCGCTGCGAACTGGTGGTCATGGCATTGTTGAGAAACATCATCACGACCACAAGCCCCGCCACCACGTCGTACACGCCGTAGTCCACCACGCCGAGCACGTTGATAATGACGCGCGAGGTATAGAAGAACACGGCCATCTGGAAGAGCATGCGAAAGTAGAGCACCATCGTGTTCTTCGCCAGCCGCCTGTTGTCTACTGCCGAAGCCATGCGCCGCTATTTCATTACCGACACGATTACGCTGCCGAGCGTCACGAAGGTCATGCCGAGCGAGAGTATTTGGGTAATGGAGAGCTGCTGACGCTTGCGCTTGGCAGGCACGAGGATTTCGCAGCCCGGCTCGATGTCCTTGGCACTCTTCACGCGCGTCACCGTGCCGTTCATGTGAATGGCAAACACGCGGTCCTTCTTGGCACGCAGGCTGTAGCCGCCCGACTGGTTGATATAATAGTTGAGTTTCTCTCCTTTCTTAAAGCCCACCGTGTTGGGGTACATCACCTCGCCCTGCACGCTCACCGTGTTGTTGAAGAGCGGCACGATGAGGCGGTCGCCCTCCTGCACCACCAAGTCCCATTCGCTCCCCGGGTTGGCCAGAGCCTTGTCGAGATAGATACCCACGAAGCGTATGTCGCTGATTTCAAGTTTGCTCATATCGAGCGAGTCGCTCGTGGTAGACATGCGCAGCAACTGCCTTTGGCGTATCTTCTCCGCTTCGGTGAGCTTGCGCTCGAGGCGTGCGCCCTTGGCGTAGCCTTCGGGCAGTATGCCGCCGCACATATTTATAAGTTCCGAGAGGCGCATGCCTTTTTTGGTAATAGTGTATGTGCCGGGGAAAGCCACCTCGCCCTGTATCGTGACGTGCTGCTGCTCCACGTAGTCGGGCGAGCGGCGCACGTATACTTCATCGAAAGGCTCTAAGATAAAATCCTTTTCCCCGTCGATAGTGAAGCCGTCCTTGATTTTGAAACTGAACATCTGCGCCACGTTGTTGCTCGAGGTCACGGCAGCCTTGTCGCGCTGGCGGCGCGCCACGTCCACCTTCACCAGCGAGGCGGCGTCTTTCAGTCCGCCGGCTTGCAGTATGAGGTCTTCCACCGACATATTTTCCGCGAAGTCGTATGTGCCGGGGTAAATCACCTCTCCCTCAATCGTGAGCGTGCGTTCCTCCTGTGCGGCGGTGCGGTCGGGTACGAAGAGCTCGTCCTCATTTTGCAAGGCCACGTCGGGCTGAGTGTGGTCCATAATGGCGCGGGGATTGATGCTAAGCACTTCTAAGGAGCGGTCGGCTTTGCGGCGGCGCAGAATGGCGTGCTCCGCATAGGCGTTCTCTGCCAATCCGCCAGCAGTGGCGAGCAACTGGCTCACGGTGGTGATGTTGCTGCCATATTGGTATTTGCCCGGGCGCATCACGGCTCCCTTCGCCTCCACCATATTCGTGTAGCGGTTCAGCGTGGAGTCCACCGCCACGGAGTCGCCGTCGCACATGTGAAAGTCAGCCCGGCTGTATTCGTCGAGCGAATAGACCGAAAAGCGACCGCCTTTCTTGCGCACCACGTGTACTACGTCCTCATAGGCATCGCCGGCAAAGCCGCCGGCATATTTGAGCAGCGTGGCGAGGCTCTCGTTCGATTTCATTTCATACACCATCGGGCGTTTCACCTTACCTGTTATATCTACAAGGCAGTCGTAGGCGTCCACCGCAATCACGTCGTCCGAAGCGAGTGTCACGTTGCCTTTCAGGTTGCCGTTGAGGATATAGTCGTAGATGTCCACCGTCGAGATCAGCTTGCCGCCGCGATACACCTTGATGTTGCGCAGCGTGCCGATATCGTTCGTGCCGCCGGCCATGTAGAGCGCGTGGAACACGGTGGCGAATGCCGAGAGCGTGTACGTGCCGGGGTTTTGCACCTCGCCCATCACGTTCACACTGATCGTCTTCGTCTGTCCCACGGTGAGCTGAATGTTCGAGCCCGCGTAGTGGCGTTGCATCACGCCCTTCACCCTCTGGTTGGCCTGTGCCACAGTCAGTCCGTTCACGTTCACTGGGCCGCACCCCTCGATCGTGATGGTGCCTTCGGGCGACACAGTGGCGGT